>JBPCLM010000074.1:0-35285 GCA_051003295.1 Tepidiformaceae bacterium
CCGGATTTCGTCGCCGCACACGGGGTTCAGGCCCTCGGCATGCTGCGTCGCGCCAGCGAGCACCCCGCGGTTCCGCGGGCGCCGGTAGTGGTCCAGGATTACCTCCCGGAACAGCTCATCGAACCGCGGCTCGCGCACCGTCACCCGTAAACACCTTTCTCGCTTCGTCCACCGCATCGACGAGCAGGTCGATTTCGCGCGCTTCATTATAGATGTAGAAGCTGGCGCGGTTCGTGGCGGGCACACCGAGCCGGCGCATCAGCAGTTGCGCGCAGTGGTGCCCCGCGCGGATAGCGATGCCGCGCGAATCAAGCACCGTGCTCACATCGTGGGGGTGCACGCCCTCGAGTGTGAAGCTGACGGCGCCGCCACGGTCTTCGACGCGCAGCGGCCCCTGCAGCCTCACGCCTTCGGTCGCACCCAGGCAGTCGAGCGCGTATTGCGTGAGCGCCATCTCGTGGTCGCGCACGTTCGCCATCCCAAGTTCGGCCAGGTAATCGAGCGCCGTGCCGAACGCGATCACTTCGGCGATGTTGGGCGTGCCCGCTTCGAAGCGGTGCGGCAACTCCGCCCAGGTGGAACCTTCGGGTTTCACGACGGAAATCATCTCGCCGCCGCCGAGGAAGGGTTCTAGCTGTTCGAGCAGCTCCTGGCGTCCCCAGAGCACTCCCACGCCCGTCGGGCCGAGCATCTTGTGCGCCGAGAAGGCGAAGAAGTCGCAGCCGAGCGCCGCCACGTCCACCGGCAGGTGCGGCGCGCTCTGCGCCCCATCCACCAGTACCACGGCCCCCGCGCGGTGGGCGATGTCCGCCACTTCGGCAACGGGGTTGATGACCCCGAGCACGTTAGACATGTGCACCATGCTCACGAGCTTCGTGCGCGGTCCGATCTGCTCGCGCAGCGAGGCCATGTCCAGGTAGCCGTCGTCCGTGATGGCCGCGAAGCGCAGGACGGCCCCCTTACGCCGCGCCAGCAGCTGCCAGGGCACGATGTTGGAATGGTGCTCCATCTCCGTGAGGAGGATCTCGTCGCCCTCGCGCAGGTTCTCGTCGCCCCAGGCGTGCGCGACCAGGTTGATCGCCTCGGTGGTGTTGCGCGTGAAGATGATTTCGTCTGGCCGCGAAGCTCCGATGTGCCGGGCCACCTTCGGGCGCACCCCTTCGTACTGCTCCGTGGCGCGCACCGCGAGCGTGTGGATGCCGCGGTGGATGTTCGAATTTGTCGTTTCGTAGTAGCGCGTCAGCGCCGCGATCACCTGACGCGGCTTCTGCGTCGTCGCGGCGTTGTCCAGGTACACGAGCGGGTAGCCGTTGACTATCTCGCCGAGGATGGGGAAGTCGCGCCGGATGGCCTGCACGTCGATCTTGCTCATGGCACTTCCACCTCGATCGCGCCATTGCTCACGCGAGCGGGGTAGCTGCGCACTGGCCGTACCGCCGGCAGCGTGACCGCCCGCCCTGTGGTGATATCGAACAGCGCGCCGTGCCGCGGGCACTCGATGCGGTTGCCTTCCAGCCGCCCCTGGTCCAGCGATCCACCATCGTGCGTGCACACGTCATCGATGGCGTAGAAACCGTCCGCCGAATGGCAAACGGCCACCTGCCGGCCCTCGACTTCGAAGACCGCCGCCTCGCCTTCTGCGACGGCGTCCGTCGGGCCCACCGCCACCCACGTCATGCCGCCCCCTCCAGCTTGGCCTCGAGGGCGGCCGCGAGCTCGTCGCGCAGCGCTTCGTCGGGCACGCGGTCCAACACCTGCGAGAGGAACGCCCGCACCAGCAACGCCTCCGCCGCCGGGCGGTCGAGGCCGCGCGTCTGCAGGTAGTACAGCTGCTCTTCATCGACCGGCCCGGCCGTGGCGCCGTGACTCACGCGGATGACGTCGTTCGTCAGGATTTCGAGCACGGGGTCGCTGTCCGCCTTGGCGTCGCGGCTGAGCAGCAGGTTGCGGTTGACCTGGTTCGCGTCCGCGTTGCGGGCGCCAAGCCCGACGCGTGTCAGCCCGTAGTACACCGCCCGTGATTCGCCCTTCAGCGCCGCCTTGAAGAGCAGGTCGCTGCGCGTGTCGGCGCCGATGTGGTCCTGGATGGTGTAGAAGTCTATGTGCTGGTGGTCGCCGCCGAGGAAGAGCCCGAACAGCTCGCTTGATGAGCCGCGCCCTTCCAGCGACGATTCGATATGGCCTTTCACCACCTGGCCGCCCGTCGCGAGGCTCAGGCTGATGACTGCGGAGTCCTTCTGCGTCACCGTGCGTTGCTCGGAGAACACGCGCGTGCGCTTCCCCCAGCGGTGCAGTGACGTGTAGCGCACCTCGCTGCCCGGCCCGGGCACGATTTCGACGGCCGGCAGGATGATCATGTCCTCGTCATTCGAACGGTAGTCCTCGATGACGCTCACGCGGCTGTTCGCGCCGCTGACGATGAGCGTGTGCGGCGCCGCTAGCTGGCCGGGTGCTTCCAGCACGCGCGTGATGCGCACGGGGCCCTTGCTTTCGGCGTTCGCGGCAACATCCACGAGCAGGCCGCCGCGCATGAAAGCGTAGTGCAGTGCCGTGAAGCGATTGCGTGTGGCGGGCACGCCCGTGCCGAGGCGGCGCTCCACTTCCTCGCGCTGCTTCCCGCTCGCGCGCTCGAAGTCGACAACCACCACGCCTTCGCCCGAAGTTTCGGCGGAGAGCGTCTCGCCGTTGTGCTGCAAGGCTTGGGCGGCGTGGCCGCCTGTCAGCGGGTAGCGTGCGCGCAGGTCCGCGGCATCCGTGGTGGCCGCCACGCCGGGCCGGTAGTCTTCGATGGCGAGCTTGCTCACGTCCATGTACTTCCAGGGACGTTCGTTGGTGGTGGGCATGCCCTTGCGCGTGGCCGCGGTGAGCCCCTCCGCGCGCAGTTCCGCCAGGCGGCCCCGGTCGCGCACTTCACGTCCGAGCGCCTCGCTCGCGGCGGCCGTGAGCAGGCCGGGAGCGCGCAGTGTCTCAACAGCAGATGTCATGCTGTACTACCTTTCCTGTGCGGCGGGCCCGCCCGGCTGTCACCCGGGCGCCCGCGCTGCTGCGATGGCTGTCCTAGCCGATCGCCCCTTCCATCTGGAGTTCGATGAGCCGGTTCAACTCGACGGCGTACTCCATCGGGAGCTCTTTCACGATCGGCTCCACGAAGCCGTTCACGATCATCTTCGCCGCCGCGTCTTCGCTCAGCCCCCGGCTCATCAGGTAGAAGAGCTGGTCCTCGCCGAGCTTCGAAACGTAGGCCTCGTGCTGGATGTGCACGTCCGGCGCGTCGATCTCCATCGTCGGATACGTGTCCGAACGCGACTGCTCATCGATGAGCAGCGCATCGCAACGCACGTTCGATTTCACGTTCGAGCAGCCCTCGTATACCTTGAGCAGCCCGCGGTAACTCGTGCGCCCGCCGTCCTTGCTCAGGGACTTGGAGATGATGGTCGACGTGGTGTTGGGCGCGGCGTGCACGATCTTGCCGCCGGCGTCCTGGTGCTGCCCGGCGCCCGCAAAGGCCAGCGACAGTATCTCGCCGTGCGCGCCTTCGCCCATGAGATACACGCTCGGGTACTTCATCGTGAGCTTGGAGCCGAGGTTGCCATCGACCCATTCCATGACGGCGTTTTCGTAAGCCACGGCCCGCTTGGTCACCAGGTTGTAGACGTTGTTCGACCAGTTCTGGATGGTGGTGTAGCGCACGCGCGCGTTCTTCTTGACGATGATTTCCACGACCGCCGAGTGCAGCGAATCGGAGCTGTAGATGGGCGCCGTGCAGCCTTCGACGTAGTGCACCTGGCTGCCTTCGTCGGCGATGATCAGCGTCCGTTCGAACTGGCCCATGTTCTGCGTGTTGATGCGGAAGTAAGCCTGCAGGGGTACGTCCACCTTCACGCCCTTGGGCACGTAGATGAACGACCCGCCCGACCAGACGGCGCTGTTGAGGGCGGCGTACTTGTTATCACCCGCGGGGATGATGGTGCCGAAGTATTCGCGCACCATGTCCTCGTGCTCGCGCAGCCCCTGGTCCATGCCCACGAAGATGACGCCGAGCTTCTCCAGGTCTTCGCGGATGTTGTGGTACACCACCTCGGAGTCGTACTGGGCGCCTACGCCCGCCAGGTACTTCTTCTCAGCCTCCGGGATGCCCAGCTTGTCGAAGGTTTTGCGGATGTACTCCGGCACGTCGTCCCACGAACGCTCGTCGCGGTCGGTGGCCTTCACGTAGTAGTGGATGTTGTCGAAGTCGATGTCTTTCAGCTGCTCCGTGCTGGCCCACTTCGGGTTCTCCCGCTCGTGGAAGAGTTCGAGCGCGCGCATGCGCTGGGCGCGCATCCACTGCGGCTCGTCCTTCATTTCGGAGATCATCTGCACGAGCTCGGGCGTCAGGCCCTTGTTGGCCTTGAAGAGGGCCTCTTCTTCATCGAAGAATCCGAACTTGTAGCCCTCGGTCTTGATCAGTTCCGCGGTCGCAGTCATTGGTGCCTCCTCAGGCCGTGGCCAGGGCTGTTTCGTATTCGTCGTAGCCGTGCGCTTCGAGTTCTTCGGCGAGCTCCGGGCCACCCGATTTCACGATGCGCCCCTCGATGAGCACGTGCACGAATTCGGGCTTGACGTAGTTCAGCAGCCGCTGATAGTGCGTGATGAGGAGCAGCCCCATCTCCGGGTTCATGAGCGCGTTGACGCCTTCGGCCACCGTGCGCAGAGCATCGATGTCGAGCCCCGAGTCGGTTTCATCGAGCACGGCCATGGTAGGCTCCAGCATCGCCATCTGCAGCATCTCCGCCTTCTTCTTTTCGCCGCCGCTGAAGCCATCGTTGACGTAGCGCCGCGCGAAATCCTGATCCACGCCGAGCAGGTCCATCTTCGCGAAGAGCAGTTCGCGGAATTCCCTGATTGGCAAGTCGGTGCCGCGGCGTGCGTTCAGCGCCTGGCGCAGGAAGTTCACCATCGTTACGCCGGGGATGGCCACGGGGTACTGGAAGGCGAGGAAGAGCCCCAGCCGCGCCCGCAGGTCCGGCGCCATCCCCAGCAGCGATTCGCCGCGGAAGAGGACGTCTCCACCCGTTACTTTGTAGGCAGGGCTACCCATCAGCACGTTGGCGAGCGTGCTCTTGCCCGACCCGTTCGGGCCCATGATGGCGTGCACTTCGCCCTCGTTCACGGCGAGCGAAAGTCCCTTCAGGATCTCCTTGTCGCCAATGCTGGCGCGGAGGCTTCTCACCTCCAGCAGTGGTGCGTTCTTCATTGGGTTCCTAACTCACTTCCACCAGTTCTTGCGGCCCGCGCACGGCGTGGACCAGGTATTCACAGATAGGCGAACCGCTCACGATCGTCTCCAGCTGTTCGACTTCCATGCCCAACAACAGTTCGATCGCCTTGCGGTCCGATTCGCACGGCAGCTTCGAAATCTCTGCCGCCTTGCGGTAGGGGCAGGCGCCGTTCAGCAAGTGGAAGCCATCGGCTTCTTCCCGCCAGCCATCGAGGATGCCGTCCTGGCGGAGGCTTTCCGTGACCTGCACGACGCGCACTTCGGGCGCGGCCGTGTCCGCTTCGCTCACTTCGCCGCGGTGCCGCGATGCCAGCGATTCGGCCACGCTCGTCATGACGGAGGTGCTGACCGTCTGCTGTTCGCCGAGGCCGCGCAGCATGCGCTCGAGCAGGTCCGCGTAGCCGGCGGGCATGGCGCCCGCGGCCGCTTCCGTCGGGTGGTAGGCGTGATACGGCCTGCCCGTCGCCTGCTTCACCTGGCGCACATCCACGAGCCCATCGGTGCGCAGGTTGTCCAGGTGGCGCCGGATGGCGGCGGGGGTGACCCGCAGCTCCCCGGCGATCTCCTCAACCCGCGCCTCGCGGCGATGGATGATCAGTTCGAGCACTCGTGCGCGTGTACCGTGCATGAGCGCAGTATAAGGCTTCGCGAAGCCTTTTTCTACTTTTTCGTTATAAAAGTTCCCTATGGCAGGATAGCCACATCCTTGCATGACCGGCCGTCCCGCTCAGGCGTCGCTGGGATGGATGCCCTTGCTGCGGTTCCAGAAGCGCCGCCGTTCGCGCGCGGGCGCGTTTGTGAGGGCTGTGTGCTCCCGGTGCATCGCCACCGCACGCGCGAACTCCGCACCCAGCAAGAGGATGGAGCCGTTCACGAACATCCAGAAGAGAAAGGCGAAGGCTGTGCTGAAGCCGGCGTACACGGCCGTATCCTGTGAAAACACCAGCAACGAGACGACGACGGCGCCCAGGTTCTTCGCGAGTTCGAACAGCACCATGGCGAAGCCAGCCCCCGCCAGCGTCTCCGCCCACCCGGGCGGCACCGTAGGCACGTAACGGTAGAGCAGCGCGAACATGCCGAACGACATCAGCGCTGGGAGCGCGTACGAACTGAGGCGCACGGCAAGGTTCGTTTCCAGGTCCAACGGGCCGATGCTGCCCGTACTCTCCAGGGCCACTTGCGCCGTCGCCGTCAACGAAAGCGACAACCAGATAAGCACGCCCAGCCCGGGGATGAGGGCGAAATCGATCAGTTTGCCGTGCCAGTAGGGGCGGCCCGGGCGATGGCCGGTGGCGTTCAACCCACGCCGCACCGCCGAGAAGATGCCGCTCCCCGACCAGATAAGCGCCAGCACGCCGAAGGAGACCCCGGCCAGGCTGATCCTCTGTGCGCGGTCCACCAGCCGGTTTACGTCGTCTTCGACGGCGGCTGATTCTTCGAGCGGCACCTGTTCGAAGACGAAATCGACGATGTCCTGGCGATCGACGACGAGCCCCAAAACGGAAAGGACGATGAGGCTGAGGGGCACGAGTGAAAAGAGCGCGTAGTACGCTATCGCGGCCGCGTAGATGCTGCAGTTGTCATCCATGTAGAGCCGGAAGGTGCGCGTGACGAGCGCCACCGGCGTGCGGATGAAGGCCGGGCTGCGGCGCCACGTGCGCCCCATCACCGCCCGCACCAGTTCAGGCCGCCTGCGCCGGCCCCAGCCGGCGGAACATGCGCAGGTAGTCGTGCAGGTAGCGCGTTATCAGGAAATGCTCCCGAACATGTTCGCGGCCGGCGTTCCCCATCGCGTCTCGCAGCGCCTCGTCCTTCAGCAATTCACCGATGCGGCGGGCGCAAGCGTCCACCGAATCAACCAGGTACCCGCTTTCGCCATCATGCACTTGCAAGGGGATGCCGCCAACATTCCCGCCCACGCACGGCCGTCCTTTCCACAGCCCTTCTGCCACCACCAGCCCGAAACCTTCGCGCGTGGACTTCTGAATGACCACCTGAGAAGCCCGCTGGATGGCGTTCACCTCCGCGTTGCCAACGCCGTTCAAGTTCGAAAGCACTTTGATGTCCCAGTCTTCTCCCGCGCGCCGCACCACTTTCTCGTACCACTCCCAGCCTTCGGGATCGTCACTGGCCATGCTCGCCACCATCACCAGCTGCAGCGCCGGGTGGTCGCCCTTGAGTTGCCGGTAGGCGTCGATGACACCCAGCGGGTCCTTCCATGGGTCGAAGCGTGACACCTGCGAGATGATCGGCCGCGATGGGTCGATACCGTAGCGCCCGAGGATGGAAAGCACGTGACCTTCATCCATCGCGCGATTCTTCGGGCTGAGCGGGTCGATCGCCGGCGGCGCAATGAACAGGTTCTCTTCGGGCGTGCCCTCGCGCACGTATTCGCGCATCGTCCAGATGCTGCCGTCGTATTCCTGCACGAAGGGGCGCAGGATGTCCCACGCTTCCTCCTGCGCGTTCGTCAGGTCGATGTGGCAGCGCCACAGCCATTTGCCCCAGGGCCTGTCCCCGCGGCGTTCTCTGAGGATGGCGAGCAGGGGGGCGGGCTGCGGGTCGTGAATGACGACATAGTCGTACTCTTCCCAGCCTTCCGCGTTGAGGCGATTCTGCTCCACCCAGATGGCGCGCTCTTCGGACGTCCAATCGTGGTGCTGGCCCTGCAGGCTGTTGTGCATAGCCTTGGTGACGCGGAAGAAGTCGTCGTTACCGGCGATCACCTTCCAGTCGGCGTCCAGGCCGAGGTCGCGCATCAGTGGCGTCAGCGAAGCGAGGATCTCGGCGACGCCGCCGCCGAAGGCAGTCGCGTTGACGTGCAGCACGCGTGCGCCCGCCAGGTGCTCGGCCTCGGCACGGATCGCTTCAATCACCCCTTCCCCCACGGACGACCGGTAGCTCTCGAGGTGTTTGGGTGCGAACGAAACAGAAGTCAACATGCTCCCATCTTAGTCCCCGCCTTGTTCTGGGGGCACGGAGTGGCGCCGCTTGGCGGCCATATTTTCGAAGTTGTCACTTTGCTGCTATTTTGCGCGCGGGCCGTCACTGGCCGCCTTCGAGGGCGAGCGCGGCGAGGGCCACATCCCACTGGGGCGCCACCTTCTCCCAGGCGAAGCGAGCGGCGGACGCGCGCAGCGCTCCCTCCCCACCGCGCGGGCCTATGATGGCTGTCCGCAACCGCTCCAGCAGCTCGGCTTCGCTGCCGAAGAGGCAGCGCTCGTGCATCTCCGCGGGCACGAGTGACGGGTAGTTCAGCCCGGCGGGCGCGACCGGGAAGCAGCCGCAGTGCAGCGCCTCCACCATCGCGACGCCGAAGAATTCCTGCCGCGACGTGCTCACGACGATGTCGCTTTGCCAGAGCAGCCGCGCGTACTCCTCGCGCCGCTCGATGTAGCCGCAGCGCTCGACAAGGGCCGGGAAGCGGGCGGCCAGTTCGGGCAGCGCCGGGCTGGGGTTCGGCCCCGGCTCCCCGGCGATGGCCACGCGGAAGGCGAGGCCTTCGGCCGCGAGCGCCGTCACGGCCCGCGCGAACACTTCCGGAGCCTTGTCGAACTCCCAACGGTGGTTCCACAGCAGCAGCGGCGGCCTGGTCCGGTCGCGCTCGACCTGGTGGGCATCGAGCCACTCCAGGTCCACGCCCACGGGGAGAACGCCGCTCTTCGCCTCAATTGCGTCCGCGGCCGCGGGCGCGAGCCAGTTGTTAGGCTGGCGGCCCAGTGTCCGCAGCGCGGCCAGGAAGTCCTCGCGGTGGAATTCGGAGTTGAACGCGACACGCTCGGCGGCAAGCGCGGACACGTAGTTTATCTGCCCGAACCAGGAGTTCAGCTTGGTCCCGCGCAGGCGCGGGTAGGTGAACTGGTTTTCGTGCAGGTAGTACAACACGCGCACGCGCTCGAAGCGGGGACGCGTGAGCGCCAGGAACAGGGGCACGTCCAGCATATCCGTGGCGACGAGCGCATCGAACTCGCCCTCGAGAGCGCCTGCGGCCAGCGCGAGTTCCTGCGCCCCCAGGCGCATGCGCCGCCGCCACTCACCCTCCGGCAGCGTGAGGAGTTCGATGTCGTGGGCGCTATGACGCACGAGCCCATCGGCGAAAGTTCTGTGGCTGCCGCCGTAGAACGGCTCCACGAACAACACCCTCATGGAGTAGCGGTCCCGCTCTCCGTTTCGAGTTGTTGCAACACCTGGCGTCCCGCCGCTGTGAGGTCGTAGCCAATCTCGTAGCTAACTGTCAGACCCAGCAGCTTCACCCGTCGTACCCTGGCTTTGAACGCCGCCTTCTCCATCCCCACCTCCCGTGCAAGCAGGCTCGCCGCGGTGTGCGGATGCTTGCCGATGAGCGCGAGCACTGCGTGCGTCCACGCACCGTCCGCGTTCGTCGTGTCCATGCGCTGCAGGCGCCGGACGACTGTACCGGCATCGACGGTGGGGGCGGGCCGGGCCGCTGCTGGGCTGAGACGGAAGCGCACACGGAACAGCTTCGCCGCCTCGCCCGCCCTTGCCAGGCGCCGCGTCGCGTCCGCGACCGCTGCCGCGATGGCCGGATACCCGGCCGCCAGTGCGTCCGCCGGCTCGATCGCGGTCAGCTCCACCTCGTCCACGCTGAGCACTTCCAGATCGTGGACGGCATTCAGGCGGTATCTCCTGCCGCCCACCACCTGCGCCCGCTTCCACACACGGAAGCTGACGGTGACGACGCCGGCCCCCACGAGCCGCCGCTGTTCCTCGGTCCAGAGCATGCCCCGATGCTACCGGTGTTGGCGCGCGCCCGCCGCCTCTCGGCCCTCGGTACCGCTACTCGCCCTGCATCTGCCCCAGTTCGCCCAGCTTCAGCAGTATCTCCGCGAACTCGCGGTCGGCGTCGTTCACGGCCTTGTACTGCGTCACCAGATAGCCGCCGTACTTCTGCACCAGGTACCAGTCGTCATCGATGATGATGTCCGGGCGCGGCTGCACGCGCGGGTCCTTGTCGAAGCAGCCGTCGACCCACTCACGCAGCCCGTGCAGGTCCACCACGCGGTTCACGTAGGCTTCGCCCCCGGCCGACCAGACGTAGACCGCGTGGCCCGCCGCCTTCAGGCGCTGCATCGCATCCTGCGCGCCGGGACGGAGGACGTTGGCATCCTGGTTCACGAAAACGAGCGTGTGGTCGACATCGAAGAAGACGTTCATGGGGCGCCGGGCCTCAGGCCTCGATCACTTCGAGGCCCCACACCGGCCGGAAGCGCCACGTGCGGATGCCCCGCGGCTTGATCCCGTGCTTGGCGCAGAGCTTCTTCGTCTGGCCCACACAGCCCGCGGGGACATAGAGAAACAGTTCGCCCACGCGCGAATACGGCAGCCATTGTTCCAGCGCGCTTTCGTCGTTGATCGTGTCGGCCGTTTCCACTTCGGCCATCATGCGCAGGAACTGGCCCGGCCGCCCGACGACGACGATGTCTGGGAACATGTCCTTGCCGTTGTGCTGCCCCACCGACATCTGCGGCGCCGGCTCGTTGAGCACGGTCTCGAGGTCCGGGTGTTCGGGGCTGGGGAACGGGAACTTCAGCTTCGCGATTTCGGCCACCGTGCCCAGGTGCCGCTGGTCACGCAGGTACTTGACGGTCACGCGGCACTCCTCGAACTCCGAACAGGCTTGAGCCGTCATTCTAGGATAGGCCGGCCGCGTGGGTCGAACCCGGCGCGCTCCGGACACCATGAGCCTGCTCACCGCCCCTGCCGCAGCGTGCCCATCACGCTCACGCGGTCGAGCAGACCGCCCGAGCTGGGATGGCCCATCCATTCGATGCTGTCCTGCTTGTGATGGCGTTCGTCCACGCCGATGTTGCGCAGCAGGTCGCCGAGGCTCTCGAAGTGGCCGTAGTCGTCGAGGAACGCGCTCGCGACGGTCGTCTCATCGAAGGCTGGGTTTTCGGCCACGAACTGCATGTACTCATGCTCGGCGTGGTCTTCGAAGTCGGCGTTGAGCGCGAAGGCCCAGCGCGGGCGCAGCGCCGTCATCAACCATGTCGTGTAGTAGTAAGGGATAGCGATGAGCTGGGGCAGCAGCCGCCGTTTGAACCAAGACGCGCGATGGCCGCGCTGCTGAAGCAGATCCTCGAGGATCAGGAGGTGGAACTGCTCGTTGTCCTGGGCGTCCCGCGCCAGCTTCACGCGGTCGAACATCTGCTCGGCGAACGCCTTGTCCGGGTACATGTGCGTGATGGCGATATAGGAGACGACCTCCCAGCTCTGATAGGGCACGCGCGCCACGATCTCCAGTACTTTGAACTTCTCCAGGGTGCGCTCCGGGCCGTAGACCGTGTCCATCAGGAAGAAGAGGCCGCGCGCGGGAATGCCGTAGCGCCGTCGGCGGCTGGCGAGCGTGCGCTCTTGCTCCGCGCGAAGCTCGGCGGGCGAAAGGGCCATGGAGTGCCTCCAAGGATCGGCCGGGCGGATACCTATAGAGGCTAACAGGCGTACAGCCCTGGCGCGGCGTGGGATCGTCTATCGCCGTATCGGAAGTTCTCGCTGGCACCGCGTGTGCGCCGGCGCCGCCCGTTGCGCCTGGCGCAACCCCTTCTTCTCTGCGGCCGGCGGGGTCCTCTGGGTCACTGGCGCGTGGGTCGAACGCACCGAAATCACACCACAATCGCCCTCCTCTCACAACGGTCATCCGGGCCGTGGTCGGCAGCCTCCATAGTCAGAGCGGGGTCCTGCGGATGAAATCGCGAATCAGCCGGGACAGCTCATCTGGTTGGTCTTCGGGTATGAGGGTATAGCTGTCGGAAACAGTCGCGAACTCGCCTCTCGGGAGAGCCTCGGCCAGACGCCTTCCGGTGTCGATGGGCATGACACGATCTTCTTCGGCCCAGACGACCAGTGCCGGACGATCGAACGCCGACAACTGCTCGGCCGCCTCGAGCATCTCTCGCTTGTCGACCGCGCGAAG
Organism: Tepidiformaceae bacterium; assembly: GCA_051003295.1. Classification (GTDB taxonomy): domain Bacteria; phylum Chloroflexota; class Dehalococcoidia; order Tepidiformales; family Tepidiformaceae. The sequence goes on from JBPCLM010000074.1 coordinate 12,195, forward strand.
ATACCGTACGAGATCCTTCCGGATCGCTCGCTGGTTGAGCACCGGCCGGAGCCAGTCATCGGTGATGTCGTGCGGCACCTTGCGTTTCGTCATCCTCCCTAACGCCATTGGCAAACGTCTGAGGGCCCGAATGCGCAACGGCTGCACCAACGCGTTCAATCCACCAGGGATCTTCGCAACAAAGGACACTGTCTTGCCGGGAAGGCCCGGGGGATAGTTTTCAAATGCCTCACATGACACGAGCACCAGACGGGCCACTCGCGGCGGGCAGGTGCCGGCGAACGTTTGCGCTCGACCTGTATCGTTCTCGACAAGGGTCAGGCTGCTCAAATCTAGCGCGTCGAGGAACTCGCCGATGAGCATTGCCACGCCTTTGGGTGACAACTCAAACTCGGCTTTCACCGGAAAACGATGCCCACCAAGTGGGAATGTGGGCACAATACACCGGAACTCATCGCGCAGATTGGCGACGACATGGCGCCACAGGGACCAATTCATGACCAGCCCATGGAGTAGAACTACAATAGGGCCGCTACCACCCGAATCTTCGTACTCGACCGTACCGGAGCTCAGTTCGACGGTCTGCAAATGCTCCACCTTCCTCAGGATCCGGGGTCTGGTCTACGCCATTGTAACTCGGGATAGACGCCGTAATACGGTAGGAACCGTCAGGTAGGGGAAGGACTTAGCGGGCCGGCCACCGTGCCCAGGTGCCGCTGGTCACGCAGGTACTTGACGGTCACGCGGCACTCCTCGAACTCCGAACAGGCTTGAGCCTTCATTCTAGGATAGGCCGGCCGCGTGGGTCGAACCGGGCGGTAGGGCGAGCCCCCGCGGCGAGGAAGCGCTCCACTTCGGCCTTGAAGAGCGGGTCGGGGACGGCGCCGACGTGGCCGCGCCCGGGCAGGTGGAACATCCGTCCGCGGGGCAGGGCCGCGGCCAGCTGTTCCGCGGGCCGGCAGAGCTTATCGCGCGTCCCGCAGGCGACGAGCACGGGCACGGTTATCCCCGGCAGGCGAGCGGGGTCGACGGGACGGCCGGTTTCGAAGATGGCCTTGTAGACGGCGCGCATGGCTCGCATATCGTAGTGACGCAGGTACGAGCCCGTGCCCTTGAGGCGCGACCCCCAACTTCGCACCAGCCGCGACGGCTGGCCGTGCTCGCGCTCGCGACAGTCGCCCATGGCGGGTCCACGGAAGACGATACCCATGCCGCCGAGGATGGCGGCGGGGAAGCGCTCCGGGGCGCGCAAGAGCAGCTCCAAGGCCACCATCGCGCCCATCGAATAGCCGAACAAGCGCGCATCGGGGATGCCCTCGGCGTCCATCACGGCGAGCACGTCGCCGGCCATCAGGGGGAGGGAATAGGCCTCGCGCTCGTGCGGCTTTTCGCTGCGGCCGTGCCCGCGCAGGTCGGGCAGCACGAGGCGGTGTGACGGCGCCAGGTAGCGCACCCAGCCGGGGATCTCCCAGTTGAGGCGCGCGCTCGCGGTCCAGCCGTGGACGAGGACGAGGGGCTCACCGCGGCCAGCGAGCTTGTAGGAGATGCGGACTCCGTGTGAATCGACGTGCGGCATGGTGCCAGTGTAGCCCGTCGCGCGATCACCCCTCCCACGGGAGAGAGTGACTGCGTGCGCGGTGCTGGTTGATGCGGACGGCTGCGAGTGGTGGCATACCACCTGCCGGGTAGTGGGTCAGTTTGGACATAAGTTGAGTCAGAAGCCGTATGTGTCGCCTTCTTCGCAACGATCGGGGTTGGCTTCGGTGTTGACGCAGCCCGGCCCGTCCTCGGCACACTGCCAGGCGGCGACTGCGAGGAAGACAGCACCGGCCGCGTAGAGCAGCCATTTCTGCCAGCCTTCCAATTCCATGCTACGGATGCTAGCACGGCGCTCGCCGTACTGAGTTCTCCTGTTAGGCTTCCCCTCTGTTACACTGGCTGACCCACTACCACCTGCCGAGCGTGGGGCCGGGCCAGTCCGCTTGCTTACGCGCGCGGTTCTGTTGTTTGCGGGCGCGGTCGGGGCGGGTTAGCCGGCGGCGCTGGGGACGAACTGGGCGAACAGGGCTCGTTGGCGGAACGCGTCGATGTCGTCGGCGTACTTGAAGATGCAGCCCAGAGTCTCATCGACGACCTCGGGATCGAGGGCGTCGCGATGCAGGGCCACGAGCGCCATGCCCCAGTCGATCGTCTCGGCCACGCCGGGGCGCTTGTAGAAGTCCTCGCGCCGTGCGCGTTCCATGAAAGAGCAGAGTTGGGCGGCCAGGCTGGCTGAGATTCCCGGCACCTTCGCGGTCACGATTTCGTACTCCCGTTCGAAGCTGGGATAGCCGATCCAGAGGTAGAGGCAGCGCCGCTTGAGGGCGTCGTGGATCTCCCGCGTGCGGTTGCTGGTGAGCACCACGAGCGGCGGGCGCTCGGCGCGCACCGTGCCCATTTCCGGGATGGTTATCTGGAAATCGCTCAGCACCTCCAGGAGGAAGGCCTCGAACTCCTCGTCGGCGCGGTCGATCTCGTCGATGAGCAGGACAGGGGGCAGGTCGCCCTCCGCTGTCAGGGCCTCGAGCAGCGGCCGCTTGATCAGGTACTCGTCGGTGAAGATCTCCGCTGCGACGGCTGACGAAGCTTCGTGGCCCGCTTCGGCGAGCTTGATGCGCAGCAACTGCCTGGCGTAGTTCCATTCGTAGAGGGCGTGGTGCGCATCGAGGCCTTCGTAACACTGCAGGCGGATGAGGCGCGTATCGAGGGCGCGCGCAAGCGCCTTCGCGAGCTCGGTCTTGCCGACGCCGGCTTCGCCCTCCAGGAAGAGCGGCTTGTTGAGCCGCGCGGCCAGGAAGACCGTGGTGGCTATTTCGCGGCCGGCGAAGTAGTCCTGTCCAGCGAGGCGCGCAGCCACGTCGTCGATCGATTCGAACATGGTGGTAAGCGTACAGCCCGCTCCGGCCGCGGGACACCGGCGGGGCTGCCGCTTCAAACGGTGCGACGCGGCCCGTCGCGCACGGCCAGCGAGGCCGTCACGTTCGCCACCGCGAAGCCCGAAAGGAGCAGGAAGAGGAGGCGGAAGTCGGCCTCGCCGGGGTGGCGCCCCAGCACGGCCGCGATCATCGCCGCCCCCGTGACCGAGCCGACGTAGCGCATCATCGAAACCGAGCCGGAGGCGGAGCCCGCCCGCTCCCGGGGCCACGCCTCCAGCGCGGTGGACGATTGGGGGGCCGAGGTGATGCCCATGCCGACGCCCACGAAAACGAGCGGCACAGCGAGGAGGGCGAGCGGCGGGTCGTAGAGGACCGCAGTCAGTCCGAGGGCTGAGCCCAGCACCACGAGCGAGCCCGCGAGGATCAGCGGGCGGCGGCCGAAGCGGTCCGACCAGTTTCCCGCGAGCGGACCTATGCCCAACATGCAGACGCTCGTGGAGAACAGCAGCAGGGCAACGGTGTGGTCGGCGGCGCCGCGCACATCGGCCAGGTAGACGGGCATGGCGATGAGCACGGAGTACATCACGAGGTTCGCGAGGGCGGTGCCGCTGGCGGCGGCGGCGTAGTTTCGGCTGCCGAAGAGGCGCAAGTCCACGACGCCGGCGCCCGTGCGGCGGAAGCGCAGCCAGTAGAGGCCCATCGCCGTTGGCAGGAGGAGGAACCCGGCCGCGAGGAGCGCGGGGTTCCCGAGGCGGCTGGCGGCGCCGAGCAGCACCATCCCGCTGAAGGCGGCCGCAAGCAGGCCCAGCGATGGCAGGTCGATGACGAGGGCGCGGCGGCCAGCCCCTGCATCGGGCGCCAGGCTGAGGGTCAGCCAGAGCGCCGCGAGCGCCACGGGCACGTTCGCGAGGAAGAGCAACTGCCAGTCGCCCACGGAGAGGAGCGCGCCCCCCAGGAGCGGGCCGACCGCCGCCCCGGAGGCGATGGCCGCCCCGTTGGAGCCCATCGCGCGCCCGAGCTGGCTAACGGGAACGCGCTTGTACAGGAAGGCGGTCGCGTTCGGCGCCACCAGCCCGGCTGCGATGCCCTGGACGGCGCGCGCCACCAGCAGGAAGGAGAAATCCCACGCGAGCGCGGCCGCCAGCGAGCAGGCGACGAGGAGCACCAGCCCGGCCGCTACCACGCGCAAGTGGCCAAAGGCATCGCCCAGGCGGCCGCCCACGGGCTGCGTCACGGCGACGGCCACCAGGTAAATGCTCACGAGCAGCGTCATGGCGCCGACGCCAACGCCGAAATCGGCGCGGATGACGGGCAGGCCGACCGCGATCAGGGTGGAATTGAGGGGCGCCAGCAGGCTCGCGAGCGCCGTGGCGGCGCGGAGCCGGAAGCCGACGCCCTCTGCGGAGCCGCCCAGCGGTGGCGCCGCCACCACCACGCGCTCACTCACGTGGGCCTCGTTAACATTTCGCCAGTCTAGCCAGTGCTGCGTTCTGAGTCCTGAGTGGGGCTCGTGCCCCGGCGTCCTCTCTCGACTCGTTGGTCGCGGGAGCCGGGCGCGGGGCAATCCGCGTGCTTACGCGCGCGGTTCCGTGTAGCCAGCGGGTTGCGATGAGGCGGGCTTGCGCGAGGGGCTTGCCAGCGGGTACGATTGTTGACACAATCACTCGACTTTGTCGGGAGGCGCCGGGCACACCGCCCGGAAACCCACACCATGCGCGTTTCCACCCGGAGCGACTACGGTCTCCGTGCCCTCATCGAACTCGCCGGACACTACGGGCGGGGGCCGCTGCAATCATCGGAGATCGCGCTTCGCCGCCACATTCCCGAGCAGTACCTGGACCAGTTGCTCACGATCCTGCGCAAGGCGGGCTTCATCCGTTCCGTGCGCGGCCCCGCGGGGGGGCACGAACTCGTGCGTCCGCCGCAGGACATTTGCGTGCGCGGGGTCATCGAAGCGCTCGAAGGCAGCCTCTCGCCTGTAGCCTGGCTCGATGACCCGGCCGAGATCACGGACCACCCCCACCAGTGCGGGCAGCGCGAAATCTGGGAGCGCATCCGCGATACGACCGGCGAAATCCTGCAGTCCTATTCCGTCGCCGACCTGCTAGAACGCGAGCCGCAGGCGGCCAGCGGCAGGTACACGATATGACCAGCATCACCACCCGCCCGCTTGTGGCCGATTCCGTGCTGGAGGTTATCGGCGGCACGCCCATGGTGCGCCTGCACCGGGTGGTGCCCGAAGGCGCGGGCGCCATCCTTGGCAAGATGGAGAACCTCAATCCCGGCGGCAGCGTGAAGGACCGCATCGCGCTTGCCATGATCGAAGAGGCGGAACGCTCCGGCGCCCTGAAGCCCGGCGCCACGATCGTGGAACCGACGTCCGGTAACACGGGCATCGGACTGGCCCTCGTTGCCGCCGTCAAGGGTTACCGGCTGATTCTCACGATGCCGGACGACATGTCCGTCGAACGGCGCCGACTGCTCGAACGCTATGGCGCCGAACTGCACTTGACGCCAGCGATCGAAGGGATGACGGGGGCCGTCTTCGCCGCCCGGCAGCTCGTAGAGAAGGACCCCAACTGCTTCATGCCCCAGCAGTTCGAAAACGCCGCCAACCCGGAGATCCACCGCCGCACCACCGCGAGGGAGATCCTCGATGCGACGGGCGGCGCCATCGACGCGTTCGTCGCCGGCGTGGGTACGGGCGGGACGATCACGGGCGTCGGCGCCGTGCTGCGAGAGCAATTCGGCGAGCGGGTGCACATCGTCGCGGTGGAGCCGTCGCGATCGCCGGTGCTGAGCGGCGGGCGCGCGGGCATGCACGGCATCCAGGGCATCGGCGCCAGCTTCGTGCCGGGCGTGCTGGACCGTTCGATCTACAACGAGGTCATCCGCGTCGAAGACAAGGACGCCATCGCGATGACACGCCGCCTCGCGCGCGAAGAAGGGCTGCTGGTGGGCATTTCCGCCGGGGCCAACGTCTTCGCCGCGGCGAAGGTTGCCGAGCGCCTCGGGCCCGGTACTACCACCGTGACGATGCTGTGCGATACCGGAGAGCGCTATCTGACCGTGAACATGTAACGGCGCCGCCGCTGGCGCAGACATCGTCCCCAGTATCAGCAGGAGGAGCCCATGTCCGTCAACGTTTACATCCCCACTCCGTTTCGCCACCTGGTGGGGAATCGCTCCAGCGTGAAGGCGCGGGGCGAGACTGTGCGCGATGTGATCACGGACCTGGACGTGCAGTTTCCGGGCTTCCGCGCGCAGCTCCTCGATGCGCAGGGCCGGCTCGCCCACCACATCAACGTGTACGTGAACCAGGTGGAAATCGAAAGCCTGCAGGGCGAATCCACGCCCTTGAAGAGCGGCGACGAGCTGGCGGTCATCCCCGCGCTGGCGGGCGGGGCGGCAACGGCGATGACCCCGGAAATGGTCGAGCGGTACAGCCGCCACCTGATCATGCCCCAGGTGGGGAGCGCGGGACAGCGCCGCATCATCGAAGCGAAGGTGCTCGTCATCGGCGCGGGCGGGCTGGGCTCGCCCGTTGCCCTCTACCTCGCGCTTGCGGGCGTGGGCACGATTGGCGTGGTCGATTTCGACATCGTCGACCGCTCCAACCTGCAGCGCCAGATCCTCCACCAGACGGACGACATCGGCAAGCGCAAGGTGGTTTCCGCGCGCGAAACGCTGCTGGCGCACAACCCGAACATCGAAGTGGTCACGCACGAAGAGCCGATCACGAGCGACAACGCCTTCGAAATGATCCGGCAGTACGACATGGTGGTGAACGGGGCTGACAACTTCGCGACGCGCTACCTGGTGAACGATGCCTGCTACCTGCTGAAGAAGCCGCTCATCGATGGCTCCATCCTGATGTTCGATGGGCAGGCGACCACGTACATCCCCGGCAAGGGCTGCTACCGCTGCCTCTACCCGGCGCCGCCACCGCCCGGCATGGTGCCGAGTTGCGCCGAAGCGTGCGTCCTCGGCGCGATGTGCGCCACCATCGGCAGCATCCAGGCGACGGAGGTGCTCAAGCTGATCCTCGAAATCGGCGAGCCGCTCGTGAACCGCCTGCTTCTCTACGATGCCCTGGCGCTGGAAACGCGCATCGTGCGTGTGCGCCGCGACCCGGAGTGCCCGCTCTGCGGCGACAACCCAACGATCCACGAACTCATCGACTATGAACAGTTCTGCGGTGCGCCCATCCCGCACGCGGCCGCACCCTTCGGCGGCTAGCGCGCCGCGCCCGGTGGCGGCCACCAGCCACCATCAACCACCCGAACACGAGAGGTACCCAATGACCACTGCCACTTCCCCCAACGTCCAGGTCCGTGTGACGGCCGTCCTGCAGAAGCTGACGAACGGGCAAAAGACGATCGAGGCGCGGGGCGGCACGGTCGCTGAGATCCTGGAGGACATGGAAGGCCGCTTCCCGGGATTCAAGTCCCAGATGTACAACGGCGACGGCAAGCTGCACCGCTTCGTCAACGTGTACCTGAACGACGAGGACATCCGCTACACGGGGGGCGTCGCCACGACGGTCAGCCAGGGCGATGTGCTGGATATCCTGCCCGCGCTGGCAGGCGGCTCACGCTAGCGATGGCTGTCCACCACGGGCTGCGCTGATGGCCCTCTACTCCTCCGTGCTCGACCTGATTGGCAACACGCCCATGGTCGAACTGCGGTCGTTCGCGCCGCGGCCGGACGTGCACGTTTATGCCAAGCTCGAAGGGCAGAACCCGACCGGCTCGGTGAAAGACCGCATCGCGAAGTACATGATCGAGGCGGGCGAGAAGAGCGGCGAGCTCAAGCCCGGCGCGACGATCCTCGAGCCTACCTCCGGAAACACCGGCATCGGGCTGGCGATGATCGGGCAGGTGAAGGGTTACAAGGTGGTCTGCGTGATGCCCGAGTCCGTAAGCGAGGAGCGCGCGCAGATCCTGGCGGCGTTCGGCGCAGAGATTATCTACACGCCCGGCGACCTCGGCTCGAACGGCTCGATCGCCCGAGCGAAGGAGATCGTCGCCGAGAACCCCGGTCGTTACTACTTCCCCTACCAGTACGGGAACGAGGCGAACCCCCGCGCCCACTACGAGACGACCGGCCCCGAGATCCTCCGCGACCTCCCGCAGACGACCGTCTTCGTCGCCGGGCTGGGCACCGGCGGGACGCTCACCGGCGCCGGCCGCTATCTGAAGGATTACCGGCCCGGCGTGCGCGTCATCGCCGCCGCGCCGCACCCCGGCGACCTGGTCCAGGGCCTGCGCGCGCTCGAGGACGGCTTCATCCCCGAGATCTTCGACGAGACCGTGCTCGACGGAAAGATCGTCGTCGACAGCGCCAGCAGCTTCGCCATGACGAAGGAGCTGACGCGCCAGGAAGGGCTCTTTTGCGGCATCAGCTGCGGCGCGGTGGTGAAGGCGGCGATCAAGGCGAGCGAGCGGCTGGAGGGCGAGCAGCACATCGTCTGCCTGCTCGCCGACGGCGGCTGGAAGTACCTCAGCTCCCACCTCTGGACCACCGACTGGGAGGACCAGCCGAGCGACGTGGAAACGAAGATCTGGTGGTAGGGCGGTAGCGGGGCGGCGGAACAATTGGGCCGGTGCGAACGTTTGGATTGAGTAGTGGTGAATCCCGATCCCGGCGGCCGGGCGTACACTCATGAGAGTCGCCCTCTGGGAAGGTGGCTTGTGGCGCGAAAACGGCGGAAGAAGGTTCCTGCCCGGCTGTTGCCGGTGCTGCGGGAGTTGAAGGGCGGCACTCACAACCAGGCCATAGCGGATACCTGTGGCATACAGGTCCACACGGTCGAGAAGTACATCTCGGATCTACTCGCCATCTTCGAGTGCGACGGGAGGGGTGAGCTCATCGCCCGTGCCGCGGCCGGCGAGTTCGATGATTATCTTTGAAATTGGGGAGGTTTCCGTGCAGACCGGCCTCGCCAGGCCGTCGTACCCTGTCCCCCATCCGAAGGGGGCACGATTATGATCGCAGAGACACGGAACCGCCGACTGGCTGCCCTGGCCGTGCTCACACTCGGAGCGATCGTCGTCGCAGTTGGTTCCTTCTTCGCCGCGCAACGGTGGGCCGGGAGCGAGTTCGTCACCGCTGGCCCCGGAATCGAGCCTGAGCCCACCGCCCAGCTCGAGCCCGACCAGGCCGCCGCAACCCCCGCGGAGCCGACCGCGCTGCCCGACGAGCCAACGAGCTTCCCACCCAACTGGGATATGCCATACCTGGAGGCCGACCGCCTGAAACCGCGGTACCACCAGGTCATCAACGGCATCGCGGTCGGGCCGGGTGCCCCGGGCGACAATGGGTTCTGCACGCGTGGGAGCGCCCGCTGGGTCGACCCTGAAAAAGCGCGCGGCACGCCCGTTTGGTTCGAGCCCGGCTATCTGCCGGCCGACGCACTGGAAGGCGGTGTGCCGCGCCGCTTGGAAGCCCAGGCCGTCGAGTGCTCCGGTGGCATTGGTGTGCTCGAAGTGAGGTTCGGCAGGGCCGCGGCGCCGGAAGTCACGGAGCGGCTGGAGCGCGGCGAAAGCTGGTTCGACATCCCCACGGGCGGCTTCATCCTGATCACCCGCACGCGGGGCTGGGGCCCGGCAGCGCCAGCTGACCTCGCCGCTGATCGCTGGTACGCGGCCACCATCAACGGCCTCCCCGCGGCTGTCGGGCGCCCGATCCTCGACCGGGGACTGGGCGACGGCATCGTCGTCACCTGGGACGCTGAGCGAAACGTCACCACGATGATCCGGGGGCTGAACTTGAGCATCGCGGAGCTGCTCAAGGTTGCGGAGGGGCTTAAATGACTGGATGGAGAGCCGCCCTCAGGGTCTTCGCCGCGGCCGCCATTGCCGGCGCCGTCGCCGGGGGGTTGACAGCAAGGCACGTGGATGCCACCACCAGCGCCGCGCTTGCCGTACACCCCGGAGCCGGCGATGTACGGCCTTCCTCGCGGTAATCGTCGCGCCGCGCGATGAGGGTGGAGACATCGGTCGGGCCCAGGAGCGCAGCTATGCTGGGATTGTAGCACCCGGCCCTCCCCCCCCCGGCCCCCGCTCCCCGCTCCTGCGTGGCGGGAGAGGGGGAGTGGCGTTGTGTGAGAGCTGCCAACGTATCGCCGCCCGCGCCCGCGCCGGCCGCAACGCGCGTACTAAAGCGGGCGGGGTTGGGTATGCTGCGAGAGCCATGGGCGCGCTTTCGGACATCAGGATCTGCGACTTCACAGGGCAACTGGCGGGGGCGGGGGCGACGAAAGTCCTGGCGGCGTTCGGGGCGCAGGTGATCCGCATCGAGGACCCGGTGGACGAGGGGCGCTGGGACATCCTGCGGGGGATACCGCCGTTCATCGATGCGCGAAGGGGGGTGAACCTGGGCGGGGCTTACAACAACCACAACGTGGAGAAGCTGGGCATCACGCTTAACCTGCGGACGGAGCGGGGGAAGGGGCTCTTGCGGGAGCTGATCGCCGTCTCGGACGTGGTATCGGAGAACTTCGCGGCGGGCGTGCTGGAGCGGCTGGGGTTCACGTACGAGACGATGCGGGCGATCCGGCCGGACATCATCTATGTCTCGAACTGCGGGTTCGGGCACAGCGGGCCGTACCGGGACTACAAGACGTGGGGGCCGATCGTGCAGGCCATCTCGGGGCTGACGTTTGCCTCGGGCCTGCAGGGGCAGCCGCCGGCGGGATGGGGGTATTCGTACATGGACCACACGGGCGCCTACTACATGGCGATCGCGATCCTGATGGCTCTGCACCATCGCAACCGTACGGGCGAAGGCCAGTGGGTGGACATGGCGAGCACGGAGGCGGGGGCGACTCTGAACGGCCCGGCGCTGCTGGACTACACGGTGAATGGCCGGCCGCTGCGCCGCGAAGGGATGCCAGACAGCAACCGCAGCCAATCGCAATCGATGGCGCCCCACGGCATCTACCCGGGGCAGGATGAGGACACGTGGGTGGCGATCGCCTGCCGGGACGACCGGGACTGGGGCGCCATGAGGAAGGTTATCGGCGAACCGTGGGCGGAGGACGGGCGCTTCGCGACGCTACCGGGGCGGCTGGACCACGAGGACGGGCTGGACGGGCTGCTGGGGGGATGGACGCGGCTGCGCGAGCCGGCGGCGACAGCGGCGCTGCTGCAGGCGCTGGGCGTGCCGGCGACGGCGGTGCAGACGCCCGAGCAGCGCATCGACCAGGACGCGAACACAGCCGCCTGGGGGCTGTGGCCGGAGGTGACGCACACGGAGATGGGCCGCGTGCGCGTCGATGGGCTGCCGGTGCACCTTTCGCAGACCGACTGGTCGCTAGAGCGGGGGGCGCCGTGCGTGGGGGAGCACAACGAGCGAGTGTTCGGGGACGTGCTGGGGCTGGGGGCGGAGGAGATCGCGGCGCTGCGGGCGGAGGGCGTGCTGTGACCGGCGCGCTCGAGGGGCTCTCCGTGGTGGAGCTGAGCGACGAGAAGATCGCGTTCGCGGGCAAGCTGCTGGCGGACATGGGGGCGGAGGTTGTGAAGGTGGAGCCGCCTGGGGGCGACGCGACGCGCGCCCACCCACCGTTCCTGGACGACATCCCCGGGCCCGAGCGCAGTCTCGTGTTCTGGCACTACAACACGAGCAAGCGCGGGGTGACGCTCGACCTGGCGCAGGAGGAGGGAAGGGCGCTGTTCCGCCGGCTGGTGGCGAAGGCGGACATCCTGCTCGAGAGCGAGCGGCCGGGCAAGATGGCGGCGTGGGGACTCGACTACGCGGATCTGGCGCCAGCGAACGCGGGGCTGATCATGGTTTCGATGACGCCGTTCGGGCGGGAGGGGCCGCGCGCGCAGGAGGAGGCGACGGACCTGACACTGCTCGCGGGGGGCGGGCCGGCCTGGAACTGTGGCTACGACGACCATTCGCTGCCGCCGGTGCGGGGAGGCGGGAACCAGGGGTACCAGACCGGCTGCCACTACGCGGTGATGGCGGCGCTGGTGGCGCTGTTGCACCGCGACGCGACCGGGCGGGGACAGCACATCGACGTGAACATGCACGCGGCGGCGAACGTGACGACCGAGGCGGGCAGCTATAGCTGGCTGGTGGCGAAGCAGACGGTCATCCGGCAGACGGGACGGCACGCGGGGGTGAACCTGACCATGCCATCGCAGGTGGCGTGCGCGGACGGGCGCTACGTGAATACGGGCATCCCGCCGCGGCGTCCGGGGGAGTTCGCGAAGGTGCGCGACTGGCTCGCGAGCCTGGGGCTGCTGGAAGAGTTCGCGATGGCGCCCCTGCTGGATGCGGGAGCGGCCCGCGAGCGCATCGACCTGGCGCGCATCGCGGAAGACTCGGAAGTAGGCGCTATCTTCGGCGCGGGCCGCGAAGCCGTGAACGTCATCGCGCAGCACCTTTCGGCGTACGACTTCTTCACGGGGGCACAAGAGCGGGGGTTCCAGGTGGGGATCGTGTACGCGCCGGAAGAGATGATGGAGGATCGGCACTTCCAGGCGCGAGGCTTTGCGGTGGAGGTGGAGCACCCGGAGCTGGGGCGGTCGTTCCGCTACCCGGGCGCACCGTACAAGTTCAAGGGCACGCCCTGGGCCATCCGGCGGCGGGCTCCGCTGCTGGGCGAAGACAACGAGGCGGTGTTCGGGGAGCTGGGAGTGGGGTAACCGGGACCGGGGTTGGGCGGCATCGGGACGCGAGCCCTCACTGGCGCTCGGGCCACGGACAGCGGCCGCCGATGATGGCCACGGACACGTTGCGGCGGCGGACCAAGCACTGAGCACCAAGCACTAAGCACTCCCTAGACCGCGCGGCCGCGGAGGGCTTCGTCCGTACGCGGGTGGGCGACGAGGAGGTCGAGGATCTGTTGCCAGTAGCGAGAAATGAGGTACTGGCCGGCGAGGGCCCCCGCGACGGCGCTGAGGACGATCGCCCAGTCTCCGGGCTGCACTTCTTCGAAATCGAAGAAGCTGCGCAGCGAGGGGGTGTAGATGGTGGCGAGGAAGGCGCCCACGAGCAGCGCGCCAAGCACGGTCGTGAGGACGGGGCGGGTGAGGCTGCGCCAGGAGGCCCCTTCGAAGCCGAGCACTTCAACCATGAAGACGGCGCCGGTGATGCCGATCGTGAGGGAGACGAGGGTGCGCGCCTCTTCGATATCGCGGCCGAGGAGGCCCTCCACGAGCAGGTGGACGATGATGGCGGCGCTGGCGAGGGCGAGCGAGGCGGGCAAGGCAAAGCGCAGGACGTTGCGCGTGAAATCGCGGCCGGCATCGGGCGGGGGGATGCTGATGGCGATGAAGACGGCGGGGATGCCGCGCGTGAGCAGCGCCGTGAGCGAGCCGTGGCGCGGGAGGAAGGGGAAGTCGAGCCCGAGCATGTTGGTGGCGACGATGAGGATGTAGGCGTAGATGCTCTTGGCGATGAAGAGCTTGCTCAGGCGGGCCGCGTTGCCGAGGACGGCCGTGGCCTCCTTCGCGCCGCGGATGAGGGCTTCGAAGGAATCGTTGAGGAGGACGATGCCGGCGACGGCGCGCGCAGTGGCCGTGCCGGAAGCCATGGCGACGGCGACATCGGCGGCGCGCAGGGCCTGCACGTCGTTGGCGCCATCGCCCACCATCGTCACGTAATGGCCTTGTTCGCGGAGGGTGCTGACGATGCGTGCCTTCAGGGCGGGGGAGATACGGCCGAAGACGCTGTTTTCGCGCACGGCGGCGGCGAACGCGTCCGGCGGCAGCGGTTCTAGTTCGGCGCCGGAAACGGAGCCGCCGCGCAGGACGATGCCGAGCTGGGCGAGCAGCGCGGCGACGGTCTGGGGGTTGTCGCCGCTGATGAGGCGGGGCTCGATGCCCAGGCGGTCCATCATGGCGAAGGCGTTGCGCACTTCGGGGCGAAGGACATCGCCCAGCGTGAGGAGCGCGAGGGGGCGCAAGCCGGCGAAGGCGACTCCCGGTTCGGGCATGGCCTGTACTTCGGCGAAGAGCACGCCGCGCAGGCCGCTGGCGGTAGCGGCGGCGTAGGCTTCGCGCAAGGACGAGGCGGGCGCTTCGGAGGCGCCGTTGGCGGCCGGTTGCGGGCTGTCCTCCACGCCGGGAGGGAAGACTGTTTCGGGCGCGCCCATGACGAAGACGCGCGATGCGCCCGCCAGTTCCAGGCGCAGGGCGCTCCAACGGCGCTCGGAATTGAAGGGCACGGCGCCTTCGACGATGGCACCGTTGGATTCGCGGGCGAGCGCTTCGGCGATGGCGCCGCTGGTCTTGCTATCGCCGGCGGTGGCGGCGGCGAAAGCGGCGAGCCAGGGGCGGTCGCCTTCGTCGCCTTCTGTCCAGAGCACGCCTTCGAGCGAGAGGCGGTTGGCGGTGAGGGTGCCGGTCTTGTCCAGGCAGATGACATCGGTGTAATTGAGGGCTTCGACGGCGTTGATGTCCTGGACGATGGCGCCAGAGCGCGAGACGCGGACGGCACCGACGGCGAAGGCCACGGTCATGCCCAGGAGCAGGCCGACGGGCGCGACGGTGGTGACGGTGGCGGTGGTGGCCTTGATGGATTCGGCGAAGCCGCGCTCTTCGACGTTGTAGGAAACGAGGAGGGCGGCAGCGAGCACACCCGTGGCGGTAAGCATGACGCGCAGGATGCGGCGGAAGCGCAGCTGAAGGGGCGTGGCGCGCTTCACGAGCTGGCGGGCATCGGCCGTGAGGCGCGTGGCATAGGCTTCCATGCCTACCTGGTCGGCGGTGTAGAACGCGTCGCCGGCGGTGCAGAAGCTGCCGGAGCGGAGTTCGTCGCCGGGGGCCTTGCGGATGGAGTCGGATTCGCCCGTGAGGAGCGACTCATCGACTTCGCAGGAGCGCGCTGCGATGCGGCCATCGGCGACGACCTGGTCGCCCTGTTTGAGGTGGAGGAGATCGCCTTCGACGACGTGCTCGGCGAGGATGGGCGTCTCCACGCCGTCGCGGACGACGGTAGCGTGGGGGGCGGTGAGGGCCTTAAGGGCGCGCAGGGTGCGGGTGGCCCTTATCTCCTGGAGGGTGGAGACCGCCACGTTGGCGGCCACGACGATGCCGACGAAGGCGCCATCGCGGAACTCGCCGACGGCGAAGAGGGCGACGATGAGCGAGGCGAGGACGACGTTGAAGAAGGTGAGGGTGTTGGCGCGGACGACATCGGCATCGGTGCGCTGGCGCGTGGTATCGGCGTTCGAACGTCCGGCGGCGGCGCGGACGGCGGCCTCGGCGGTCGTGAGGCCGCGGGGCGTGAGCTCGGCCAGCGGCGGCAGCGGGGGCGCGTGGCCTTCGAAGCCGGGAAGCGGATGGGACACGCGACAAGGATATCGCAGGCCCGAGTTCCGGGGCCCGGGGCCCGCGGCTCCCGGCGGGCTGTTGTCTCGACCGCCCGCATTTCACGGCTAGCCAACAGCTAACAGCCAACGGCCTTCCCCTGAGGCGGTAGAATCAGGCTGTGACCACGCGCGTGAGACCCTGCACCAACTGGTGGACGAACTACCTGAGCGATCTTTGGATGTTGTCGCCAGATCGCTGGCAACCCTGCGTGACGACCCGGTTATTGTTCGCCTTGCTGACTGCGCCCGAGGATGACGAGCCCGTGACGGAGGAAGAAGCGTGCGCGTTGGACGATGCGCTGGAGGCGTGGCGCGCGGGTCGCGTGCATTCCGCCGATGAGGTGTCGCGGCTCCTTCGCTCCTGATGTGGGAGGCGCTCGATTCACGATTCACGATTGACGATTGGCGATTTGCCTCCGGGTCGCGGGAGAGAGATCTGACGAGGCCAGGCGCTGGGCTGTCGGCACAGGTCGGACCGTCACGCGCTCCCTACCGGTCGCCTCTCCGATTGGTGCGCCTGCGATTGGCGGCGGTAACGGGCGACTCCGGGCGGAGGCGTACGAGGACGGACTTGAAGGCGGGGGTGTGCGAGCGCTCGTCGAGGCGGCGGGGGACGATCGCGTTCGCTTCGGGGTAGTACATAGCCAGGTTGCCGGGGCGGATATCGACGATGGCGGCGGTGACGGACATGGCGCCGGTATCGGATTCGACGGTAACGCGGTCGCCTTCGCGCAGGCGGAGACGGCGCGCATCGGCGGCGGCCATCATGACGACATCGCGGCGGCGGTTGCCGCGGTAGAGGTCCTCTTCTTCGTAGACGACGGTGTTGAATTGGCCCTCCGAGCGCAGCGTCATCAGGCGGAACTCGCCCTCGGCGGGGACGAAGGCCGGCAGGCCGGTGGCGTTGAAGCGCGCGCGGCCGGTGGGCGTATTGAAGGCGGGCTCGTGCAGTGTGCGGCCGGCGATTTCGAACTCCTGCCTGGTCCCGTCGATGCGGCCGATCGGCTCCCAGCCGGGGATGACCTTTGCCATCGCGTGGCGCAGGGAAGCGTGTGAACGGAGGGCGGCCCAGTCGAAGCGCCCACGCGGGAGCACGCGCTCCGCGATGGCGGCGATGATTTCGACTTCGGAACGCATCTGCCCGGGGACGGCGGGGTCGCCGCCATCGGAGAGGCGGACGTAATTGAACATCGATTCCTGCGTGGTGGCCTGGTGCTCTTCATCGCGGGCGAGGGCGGGGAGGACGACCGAGACGCGGCCGCGGCCATGGATGTGGCCTTCGTTGAGCTTGGTGCTGATGAAGGCGGTGAAGCCGACGTTGCGCAGGGCGTCGGTGGCCCAGGCGCGGTCCGGGTTGCTGGCGAAAAGGTTGCCGCCGAGGAGGAGGGCGGCCTTCACCTGGCCGGCCGCGGCCGCTTCCATGGAGGCGTACGTGTGCTGGCCCGGCTCCGGGGGCACGGTGATGCCGTAGAGTTCTTCGAGGCGTCCGGCGAAGGCGGCCTTGAGCGCGGGCGTGACGCCGACGGAGCCGACACCCTGCACGTTCGAGTGGCCGCGGATGGGGAGCAGGCCGCAACCCGGACGGCCGAGCCAGCCGCGCGCGAGGGCGACGTTGGCGAGGGCCTGGATGGTTTCGACGCCGTTGGCGTGGTGGGTGAGGCCCATGGCCCAGAGGAAGATGCCGCGGCGCCCGCCAATAAGCAGACGGACGGCGCGGTCGATCTCGGCGCGGGGGACGCCGCAGGCTTCGACGAGGTCATCCCACGAATGCGCGGCGGCGGCGGCGCGCACGTCCTCCCAGCCTTCGGTGTGGGCGGCGATGAAGGATTCGTCGGCGGCGCCCTGTTCGCTCACGCCCTTGAGGAGGGCGAGGAAGAGGGCGGCATCGGAGCCGATGTGGGGCTGCAGGTAGGCATCGGCGATTTGGGAGCCGAAGAGCATTGAGCGCCAGTCGGAGGGGACACGAAAGCGGACGAGGCCGATTTCCTTGAGGGGGTTGACGATGATGACGCGGCCGCCGCGGCGCTTAAGTTCGGCCAACTGGGACATGAGGCGGGGGTGGTTGCTGGCGGGGTTGGCGCCGGCAATGAGGACGACGTCGGCCTGGCGGAGGTCTTCGAGGGCGACGGAGGAGGTGGCGGAGCCGTAGACGGTATCGAGGGCGACACCGGAAGCGGCGTGGCAGTAAAACGAACAGTTGTGGATGTTGGCGCTGCCGAAGGCGCGCGCCACGAGCTGGAGGAGGAAGGCGGCTTCGTTGCTGGAGCGGCCGGAGGAGTAGAAGAAGGCTTCGTTGGGCGCGCTGGCGCGCAGATGGCGCCCGGCGAGGTCGAGCGCTTCGTCCCAGGAGATGCGGCGGAAGTGCGTATCGCCTTCGGCGGCGGCGATGGGGAAGACGAGGCGGCCGAGGCGTTCCAGGCCGGCAGACGTGAGCTGCGCCATCTGCTCGATGGAGGTCTGGCGGAAGTAGGCTTCGGGGATGAAGCCGGCCATATCGCCGGCCTGGGCCTGGACGGACTTCTTGCACACTTCGGGGAAGTGGCCGGCTTCGTTGACCATGCCACCGCGCTGGCCGCCCATGCCGAGGGCGCACGTCTTGCAGGCGTTGTTGGAACGGAGACGGCGGTAGAGCTTCCAGAAGCCGCCGGATTCGCGCCCTTTCTTGAGCACGTACCAGACGGCGGGGAAGCCCCCACCGGCAGAGACGCGTGGCCTGGCCATGGGGGAAGTATAGGGATGAGGGATGAGGGATGAGGGATGAGGGCGCGGGCGGAGATGCCGGGATGAAGCGGCTTGCCAGGCGGCCGCAGCTCGTCGGCTGTTCCGGGACGTTAGCCCTGGCCGTGCGCTCGGGGCTCTCCTACGGAAGGACAGTCACCTTGATCGCGCCACTGCGCTTGTCCAGGGCTGTGGCGAACGCTTCGGCGGCCTGGTCCAGCGGGTAGGTGTGGGTGACGAGCGGCGCTACGAGGTCCTGGTACTTCGCGAGGAGGGCCAGCGTCTCGTCGTAATCGGACCGCGGCCCAACGTTGTCGTAGCCAAGCGAGCCGACGATGTGCAACTCGTTGTAGAAGATGCGCCACGTCTGGATCCATTGCGGCTCCGTGTGGATGCCAAGGAGCACGATGGTACCGCCGATGGCAGCCACATCGATGGCCTGCTGGAGCGTTGGGGCGGTACCGCCGACCGTCTCCACAACGATATCCCAGCCCGCGCCGGCGGCCGGCGATCGCGGGCCGGCCGGTTGCGGTTGGCACAGATTGCCCGCCAACGCCGGAGAAGGAACACCCCCATGCCCAAGGCCTATGCACTCTTCCAAAACAATCTCCAGGAAGGCGAGAAGTTCGGCCGATACGTCGGGGCAGCCATCGGCACCATCATTCCCCATGGCGGCCAAGTGCTTGTGGCGGCCGAGGCCTACGACAGCCGCGAAGGTTCGATCCCCACGCGCCGCACAGCCATCCTCGAGTTCCCCTCGCGAGAGGCTGCCGTAGGCTGGTACGAGTCTCCCGAATACCAGGCGATCGTCCATCTGCGCCACGAATCCACGAGCGAGGGCAGTTGCCAGATTCTCGATGGCTTCGTGCTGCCAAGCGCGTAGCCGGCCCGGGGCGAAATCCCAACGCGGACGCCTCGATCCTGTACGTCTACCCTACTCGCCGGGGCGGCGGTAGGCGACGGAACGTGCCTTGGTCGCGGCGGCGTCGGCCTCTTCGATCGTCATCAGCACGGTCGTCTTCACCAGGCCGGCTCCAGACGCAGCGATGGCGAGGCTGATAGCGGCAGCATCGGCGTTGGCCGGGAGATCGGCGATAACGACGGCGTCGGATTCGCCGAAGGCGAAGTAGTACGCCTCCAACTTGCCCCCGACACTGGCAAGGAGAGCCTCGACAGCGGCCTTTCGGCCGCTGGCGCCCTCCTTGATGAAGCCCTTCGTGCCATCGACGGTGTACGTGAAGTTCCAGAGATATTTCGCCATCATGTACCCTCCTGGGTGGGTGTTCGCAGAGCAAAACGCAACGGCACCGGACACTCGGCACAGATGCCGACGGAACCGCTGCGGCGACTCTATACCGGCCACAAGAATTCGCAACCCCTCGTTGCCGATTTGCACGCCGGGCCGGAGGCGCGATCTCGCCGCGGATCACGCTCGCGGCCCGGCCAGCGGTCGGGGACTAAATCACCTCGGCCGTCTTCAGGGCCTCGATCTGGGGCCAGGTGTAGCCGAGCGAGAGCAGGACTTCTTCGGTGTGCTGGCCCAGTTCGGGGGCAACGCGCTGCGGGCCGACGGGGGTGACGGACATGCGGATGGGCGAACCAACGACGCCGATGCGCCCCAGGCTCGGGTGCTCGAGCGTGGTGACGTATTCGTTGGCGACCACCTGGGGTTCCTGCACCATGGCGGCGTAGTCGTTCACGGGGCCACAGGGGATGTCGGCCTTCTTCAGGAGGGTGATCCACTCGGCGCGAGGGCGGCAGGCGAAGGCGGCATCGAGTTCGGCGAGCAGTTCGAGGCGGTGATGCTGGCGTGCGGCCGCGCTGGCGAAGCGTCCATCGTCGGCGAGGTCTGAGCAGCCGATGACGTCGCAGAGTCCGGGCCACCACTTTGGGTCGAGGATGCCCAGCGTGAACGAGAGACCATCGGCAGCCCGGAAATGGGTGAAGGTGGGGAGCCCGCGCTGCGGAGTCTGGGGCTGGTGCATGCCGCGCAGAAAGCCCGTGACCTGCATCGCCTGGAGGGCCACCTGGGAGCCGAGGAGGGAGCAATCGACGTGCTGGCCGATGCCCTGGCGTTCGCGCGCGACGATGGCGGAGGTAACGCCGAGGGCGAGGACCATCGCGCCGACCTGGTCGGCGAGGCCGCCCATGACGCTGGTGGGGGGATTCCCCGGGCCGCCGCCCTGGTTGACCATGATGCCGCCCATGGCCTGGCCGATGGAATCGAAGGATGGCTCGGCGGCGGTGGGGCCGAGTTCGCCGAAGCCCGAGGCGCTGGCCGTGATGACGCGGGGGTTGATAGCGGCGAGCTGGTCGTGGCCAATGCCGAGACGGGCCATCACGCCGGGACGGAAGTTATCCGTGACGACATCGATTGCGGGCAGGAGGCGGTGGATGATCGCGCGGCCTTCGGGCTTGCGCACATCGATGGTGATGGAGCGCTTGTTGCGGTTGTGGGCTTCGAAGTAGGCGCACCAGCCATCGGGCTGCAGGCCGAGGCTGCGGCCGAGGTCGCCCTTTTCGCGCTCTTCGACCTTGAGGACATCGGCGCCGAGGTCCGAAAGCATGACGGTGGCGTAGGGGCCTTGCTGGTAGCGGGTGAAATCGAGGATGCGGATGCCATCGAGGGGACCGGGCATGCAGTGACCTCCGGAGGGCGCGCAGTGCGCGGCGCGAGCTTGTGGACCCCATCCTACGCAACATGTGGGGGCGGAGGCGAGTGCTCGGGCGCGGCGCCGCCGGGGTGATCGACGCGAAATGTCACGCGCCCGTGGGTGCGTGTTTACTCGCCCGCAACGGGGGACAGCTCATGCTCTGGGGGCTATGGATACATGGATTTGGATCGTAATCGCGGCGGTCGCACTCATCGTCCTCGTGGCGCTCTTCGCCGGGTGGACGTACAGGTCAAAGAAGCGCACGGGCGAACTTCGTTCGAGCTTTGGCGGCGAATACGACCGCACGCTCAGTGCGAAGGGCAACCGGCCCGAGGCTGAAGCGGAGCTGCAGGCGCGGCGCAAGCGCCTTGAGGCACTCGACATCCGGCCGCTGGCGGCGGATGACCGCGAGCGCTTTTCGGAGGAATGGCAGAAGACGCAGGCGCACTTCGTGGATGAGCCGGCCGAGGCCGTAACGGAGGCTGACCAGCTGATCACGGAAGTGATGCGCGTGCGCGGCTACCCGGTGGCGAACTTCGAGCAGCGCGCATCCGACATTTCCGTGGACCACCCAGAAGTCGTTTCGAACTATCGCGGGGCACGGGCGATAGCGCTGGCGAACGCGCGCGGGGAAGCGACGACGGACGACCTGCGGGACGCGATGAAGCAGTACCGGGCGCTTTTCACGGAGCTGTGCGCAGGAGAAGAGGACATGGCCCGAGCGGGCAGCGGGGAGAGCGCGCCGGCAAGGTAGGCGCTCCCCCTTGGCTTGAGCGAAAGTGGGCCTGCCGTTCCCTCGGCAGGCCTGCTTCGCGTCCAGGCCCTCACCCCCCCGCCCCTTCTCCCGACTTCGCGGGAGAGGGGGAGAAGGCGGGGTCGCGGGTGGCAAGGAAGCGGGACCACATGGCGTCGCGTTTGCGGGCGCCGCGGCGGTAGCCTATCTGCGCGCCGATGAGCGTGCCGAAGAGCTGCGCGAGGAGGTAGCCACCGCCGATCAAGACGGCGAAGCCGACGGCGGGATGGCCGAGGAGGCCGGGGCCCCAGATGACGAGCACGATGAACAGGACGGCGGCCACGACAAGGCCGAAGAAGGCACCGGAGTGCACCCAGAGCGCCTCCTTGCGCTGTTTGGCGCGATAGGCCAGGAGCACCTCCTGGGGGATTTCATCCACGGTCGGGCGGTCGGCCACGGTTGTGGCGCAGAACGGGCAGCCTGCATCTTCGGGCCGCAGGCGGGCGTAGCAGAAGCCGCAAAAGCGCCCGAGCGCGGGCACGCGGTGCGCAAGGCGCTCCTCCATCTTCTCCTGTAGCCGGTCCAGGTATGGGTATGGGGAGAGGTAGCCCGCCGTGCCCGCCAACTCGGGCTGCTCGCTGCGTGCGCTCGTTTGCACCATCGCAGGTAGCGAACCACTGCCGGGCGCGCCGGGCAAGCCACTGGCGGTCACTGCTTGGCGGAGCGCAGCTTGCGGGTGAGGCCCAGGAGCTCTTCCTGGACGGTCTCGGCGCGCTCTGCCACGATGGCGCGCGCGTCCTCGATCGCTTCGTTGTACGCGAAGGGGCCGACCAGCTTCGCGAAGAAATCGATGACCAAGGCCCGCACCGAGGTCCCCGAGTTCAGTTTCGAACTCGTCGCGGAAGTGTTGCTGCACCTGGCGCACGAGTTCCGTGCGCTCTTCTTTGGTCAGCTTAAGCGGCGCGGGCGTGCTCATTCGGCCAGGAACTCACGCACAGCGTCCGTGAAGGCTTCGGGTTCGTGCAGGGGGACGTCGTCGCTCGCGCCGGGCAGTTCCACCAGCCGTCCATGGGGCAGGCGCCGCACCATCTCCTGGGCCAGTTCTTTGGAAAGCACAGCGCCATCCGTGGCGCGCACCACGAGCACGGGGCAGGTGACGTGTTCGAGGCTTTCCCAGAGGTATGGGATCTCCACCGTTGCGGCTGGCCCTGTCGCCTGTTCGATCGCCGGGTCGAAGCGGAAGACGAGGTTGCCGCTGCCCTCATCGAGCGCGAGGGAGGCGGCGAGTTGTCGTGCGAGGAAGTCGTGTGGCTGGCCCGGGTACATGGCGGCGAAGTGGGCGATGGCCTCGGCCTCGGTCGCGAAGCCGCGCCGCCCTGCCCCTTCGGGGGCGCTGGCGGCGAGCGGGGCGACCGCTTGCGGGGCCATATCGGCGAGCACCAAGTGGCGCAGGCGGTGGCTGTGGTCGCGCGCGTAGGCGAGAGCGACGCGGCTGCCGATGCTGTGAGTGACCAGGTCGAAGGCTTCGAAATCGAGTTCTTCCACGAGCCCGCGCAGGTCCATGGCGAAAGCCCAGACGAGGTAGCCGCCGGGGGCATGTTCGCTTTCGCCGTGGCCGCGCAGGTCGGGTGCGTAGACGGCGTGGCGGGCGGCGAAACGCTGGGCGATGCGCTCCCAGTAGCGCGCGTTGTTCATGAGGCCGTGGAGGAAGACAAGGGGGTCGCCGCGGCGGTCGCCCCAGCGGAT
>JBPCLM010000075.1:0-18033 GCA_051003295.1 Tepidiformaceae bacterium
CTTGGAGGCCTTCCCCGTGCGCCCGTCGCGCTACGCCGTCAACGCCCCCCTGCTCGCCCCCGAAACGCTCAAGGTCGTGCAGCCTGACATGGCTGTCGCCGAGACCATCGGCTCAATCGCCACGCAGCTGGTCACCGGCCAGCTCTCCTCCATCGAAATCGACTACTACGGGGAAATAGCTGAGCACGATGTTTCGCCACTGAGGGCATCGGTCATCCGCGGCCTGCTCCGCCCCATCAGCGAAGAGAATGTCAACATCGTCAACGCAAACCTCGTGGCGCAGGGCCGCGGCTGGAACATCGAAGAGCGCCTGCGCCAGTCGCACGAAGTGTTCGTCAACCTCATCCACGTCAAGGTTGGCACCAGCGAAGCGGAGGTCACCGTCGCGGGGACGATCGAGCACGGCCAGCCGCACGTGGTCATCCTCAACGGTCTCGATGTCGACCTCATGCCGGACCGTGGCTCGTTCCTGCTGGCCTGCGATAACGAAGACCGACCGGGCATGATCGGCAAGGTCGGCACACTGCTCGGCGAATTCGACATCAACATCCGCTCGATGCAGGTGGGCCGGCGCGAACGGCGCAGCCGCGCGCTCATGCTTATCGCCGTCGATGAATGTCCCACGGAGGAGCAGCGTGACCGCATCGAAGCCATCGACGGCATCTACAACGTCCGCATGGTGCGCTTCTAGCGGAACATCGCCGTCAGCGGGGCTGCCGTCTCATTCCGGGTGGCAGAACGACGCTGTCGTCGCCCGCCAGCAGTTCCCTTATCTCGAGCCGCAACCCCGGGAACTGGCTGCTCTCGATCGCGCCATCAGGGTCCTGCTCGACCTGTTCGTACTGGCCCCCCGTGAGGCGGAACCAGTCCACCTCCCCGTCCAGCGTCCGCCAGACGATGTACTCGCGCACGCCGGCGCGGCGGTAAGATTCTTTCTTCGTGTGCAGGTCGTAGCTGGCCGAACTCGCCGTTATCTCCACCACCAGCTCAGGCGCGCCTTCGATGTAGCGGGCCTCATCCAGCCGCGCCTCGCCGCCCGCGCGCCACATCATGGAGTCCGGCTGCACCTCGTCAACGTCAGAAAGGCGGACGGTGCCGTTGCTGCCAACGCGCACCCCGGGGTGAGTAAGCGCATAGATTCTCAGCCAGGTCCCTAAGAGGTTATCCGGCTCGGCGTGTTCTTCAAAGCGCGCGGGCGATGGCACGTACACTACCCCCTGCACCAGTTCCGCTTTCTTGATGTCCGGGCGCGCGTTGTAGCGGCGCTCAAATTCCGCCCGGCTCAGGTGGTCGCCGGGTTCCAACAGCGGGTAGCGCAGATCGGCGCCAACGCGTGGTTTCGTAGCCGTCATCTCCAGCCTCCATCGGCAGTATACGCCGCCACTCGGCACTCCTACGGGTAGAGCGGGTGAAAGACCAGCCCCGTCCCCAGCTTCGGGTAGAAGAACGTTGACTTCTGAGGCATGCGTTCGCTCATGTCCGCCAGCGCCATCACTTCGCCGATGCCCACCGCGTTCAAAAGGAAGCCGCACGCGCCCGCCGCCGCCCGCTCCAGGACTTCGTCTGCCACGTGCGTGTACTCGACCGCGCCCGCCCGCAGGTCTTCATCGGCGATGCCCCACAGCGGCTCCAGGACGCCGTAGCGCAGCACGTTCGGCGCGATGCTGGCCCACCGCTCGCTGCGGCCCGCCGGCGCCCGGCCAGCGATCGCCGCCGCGTCCCGCAGCCGCAGCAGGTGGCTTTCGCCTCGGTCCAGCCCTATCGCAACGATGGCTCCGGTGCCCTCCTCCAGCAGGCGCAGCGCTCCTTCGGAGCCAAGCGCCCTTCCCGTGTCGCCCACCTCGAAGGTGCCGCTGAGACGCTCGCGCCAGTCAGCCGGCGCCGCCCGCGCCACCACGCGATGAATCGGACGGATGATGAGTCCGGGATCACCTGCCGCCACCACCCCAGTCAACGCGAACCGCGCAGGGTGGTCGCGTGGCAGCGTCTCCCCCCGCTGCACCTGGCCCTGCCGGTACGTTACCGCTGTCTCGTAGCGATGGTGCCCGTCGGCGATGTAGAAGCTCTCCGGCAGCAGCGGCGCCAGCTGCCGCATTTCGTAGCGCCCAGCTTCGATCGCCCAGAGCCGGTGCTCGTCGCCATCCGGCGTCACTGCCTCGATGGCGGGTGGCCCACCGCTCACCGTTGCCTCCAGGAACTGGCTCAACTGACCCGCCCGGTCGCGCGCGATCATCAGCACCGGACTGAATTGCGTCCGCGTGGCCTGCAACAGCCTCAGCCTGTCTTCCTTGGGCCCGGACATCGTGAACTCGTGAGGCTTGACCGCCCCTTCTTCCCATGGCTGCGCTTCGATCCCCGTCAGGAGCGCCCGCCGCCGATGTGGGGCCCCCGCCTCCACAAAGTGCTGTTCGTAGACGTACAGCATCTGCGCCTCGTCACGCCTCAGCACCCCCGAGCGTTCCCACGACTCCAGCAGCTCCGCGACGTGCCCGTACCGCTCGTCGCCACCCTCCGCCAGCTCCAGGCGGACCGCGTTGTGGTCACTCCTCGAGCGAAGTGCCGCCTGCTCAGCCGGCGAAATGACATCGTACGGCGGCGCCACCAGGGCGCCTGGAGGTCCTGCCTCAGCACTGTAGCGCAACCCGCGGATGGGCAGGATCTGCGGCATCAGGCGCCCCGCCGAGTGTGTTGCGCCCGGGAGGCCCCTCGGCGTTTGAACCAGTGCCCCGGCGAACCTAGAATCGAGGCTCTATGCCTTCGTACTGCGTCTTCTGCAACATCGTCGCCGGGCGTGAACCCGGCACTCTGGTTTACGAAGATGATGAGGTCGTCGTCGTCCAGAACATCCTTCGCTGGGTGCCGGTCATGCTCCTCGCCATGACCAGGGAGCACAAGACGCAATCCGAGATGTGGAGCGACATCGCCAAAGTCGGCCGCGTGGCTTCGGAAGTCGGCCGGGAGCTGTGCCCGGGTGGCTTCCGGCTCGTTTCGAACTTCGGTTACAACGCCATGCAGAGTCAGGAGCACGGCCACATCCACATCTTGGGCGGCGAATTCCTCGGCCACTACGTCGGCTGAGCCGCGGCCCCTATCGCCGCGCGCTGCATTGCGAACAACTCGGCGATGCCCGCCCGCGCCAGGTCGATGAGCGCATCCATGCCTTCGCGGCTGAACGGCTTGCCCTCCGCGGTGCCCTGCACTTCCACGAAGGCATCTTCGCCCGTCATCACCACGTTGAAGTCAACCTCAGCCGTCGAGTCTTCTTCGTAACACAGATCCAGGACCGCCACGCCTTTGACGATGCCGACGGAGACGGCCGCTAAAGGAGCGGTGACGGCCGTCGTGGGCACGGCCTTCAGCCGCTGCATGGCCAACTGCAGCGCAACATAAGCACCCGTGATCGAGGCTGTGCGCGTCCCCCCGTCCGCCTGCAGCACATCGCAATCCACCGTAATCGTCCGCGGGCCCATCAGCTCCAGGTTCACGACCCCACGAAGCGACCGCCCGATCAGCCGCTGGATTTCCTGCGTGCGCCCTCCGGGCCGCCCCCGCTCCACTTCCCGCTGCGTGCGTGTGTGCGTCGCGCGCGGGAGCATCGAATATTCGGCCGTCACCCAGCCGCTCGGCGTGTTGCGCAGGAATCCCGGCTGGCGCTCTTCGATACTGGCCGCGCAGAGCACGCGCGTACGTCCGAACTCGATGACGCAGCTGCCTTCGGCGAAATCGAGGACGTTGGGGCTGATTTTCACCGGTCGAAGGTCATGCGCCCCCCGGCCGTCGATGCGTTGCGTCACGTTGCGTCCTCTCCTGTAGCCGGTGGCGCCAATCGCCCGTGCGCCCGGTGCATTCACCCTAAAGCGGCCTCCCTGCTGACGCAAAGGCGCTCAGCGCCGTTCCGTCCGCACGGTCACCCGCTGGCCGTCGCTCTTAACGGTGATGCGCCCGTGAAGGTCCGTCCGCAAGACCTCCCCGTCGCCGAGGGCCGCCAGCGCTTCCTCGCGTGGATGGCCGAAGCGGTTCCCTTCGCCCACGGAGATGATGGCGAGCGCCGCGCCCGCCGCCCGCAAAAACGCCGGGTCGCTCGTTGCTGACCCGTGATGGGGCACCTTGAGCACGTCTGCTTGGAACTCGCCCGCGGCCATCAGCGCGCGCTGCGCCGCCGCCTCAATGTCGCCTGCCAGGAGGAACGTGGTGCTGCCATAGGTGAGGCGCAGCACGAGCGAGGTCTCGTTCACGTTGCCTGGCCGATAGTCCGCCGGCGGCCAGAGCACCTCGACTGTGACCCCATCGAACACGAGCCGTTCGCCGGCGCTCAGGCGCCGGTAGCGCCCCTCATGCTGCTCGTACGCGGCGAACGCCTCCGTCCGGCTCGTCACGCCCGTATCGAAGGTGCGCCCAACCCGGAAGCGGTCGAACACCTCCGGAAGCCCCGCCATGTGGTCCTGTTGGGGGTGCGTGAGGAAGACCGCCTCTATCCGCCGCTCCCAGTGCGGCAGCGTCGCGCCCAGTTGGCGCGCCACTTCGATGCTGCTCGGGCCGCCATCGACCAGCAAGCGCTTCCCGTGCGGCGTCGAAACAAGGATCGCGTCGCCCTGGCCGATATCGAGGACCGTCACTTCGAGGCGTCCGCTGCCTCCGATCGGCAGCAAAGTGATGGGCAGCACCGCCGCCAGCGTGGCCGTGGCCACGCCGCCAATCGCCATTCGCCGCATCGCCGCCCCGTGAACCTGCGGCGCCTGCACGAGCGCAGGCACCAGGTACCTGTACGCCGGCCACGCCGCAATGCCGAGGACAATGTAGGCAAGCGCGGCCCACGTCGCCGAAGCCGGCGGTACCGCCACGGAAGCGCCCGGTACGCGCGCCGCCGCATCGGCGAACCAGGTGATAAACCCGAGCGGGTAGTAGGCCACGAGCCCCATCGTCCACCCCGCGGGTTCCCACACCCAGGCGGCCACGGCGGTTAGCGCGGCGCCCCAGAAAGCAAGCACGAACACCGGCTCCACCACGACGTTCGCGAGCGGCCCAATCAGCGACACGCGCCCAAACGTCGCCCAGATGATCGGCGTCGTCGCGATGGTGGCCGACAGCGAGAGCGCGGCCACCTGCGTCACCCAGCCCGGCACCCAGGCGGTGATGGGGTGCGCGGCGAGCGCACGGTCCATCGCCCACTTCAGCCACGGGCCGAACACGATGAGCCCGGCGGTGGCGGCGAGGCTCAGCTGAAAGCCGGCCTCCTGCGCGGCGGCGGGCGAAATCGCTGTCATGACGATGGCCGCCGCGCCCAGGGCGGCCAGGGCGCTCCGCTGCCGCCCGAGCCACGCCCCCACCAGGAACACCACCGCCATGATGCCCGCGCGCACGACGCTCGCGGAGAGCCCTGCCATGAGCACGTACGCCACGATCGCCGCCCCCGCCGGGAACACCGCTGCCCTCCGCCCCACCGCGGGCGTGAGCAAGAAGAACGTCAGCGCCGCCACGAGCGCCACGTTCGTGCCAGAAACGGCGACGATGTGGGCCAGCCCCGTCCTGCGAAAGTCCTCGTACAGTTCGTCGGGGATGTTGCTGTCCCGGCCGAAGGCTATCCCCGCCCCAAGCGACGCCTCGGGCTCGGGCAAGGAGCGGGCGAGCGCATCTTCGAGATCGAGCCGCGCGCCCGTTATCGCCGGGCGCGGGTCCCAGCGCGAGGGCTCCCCGGCGATCTCCACCTGCGGAAACAGCATCGTCCCTACCACCCCGCGCCGCAGCAGCAGCCCGCGGTAGTCGAAGTCATCGAACACGGGGGCCGCCTCAAGCTTGCCCCGCACCAGCACCCGCTGCCCTCGCCTCAGCTCGGCAAACTGACTCAGCGTGAGCCGCACCTTCCCCCTGGTCTCTCCGCCGTGCTCGATGCGCGTCACCGCCACCTCGTACGACGTGGTCACCTGCCCGGGGTCCGGTTCGCTGCTGACAACGCCGTCCAGCGTCAGTTCCTCACCGATGTGAACAGCCAGGGCTGGCACGGGCCGCTCGTGCCAGCCCTCGAAGCGCGCCCCTCCCGCCAGGGCCAGCGCCGCGCCCACCAGAATTAGTCCGCATGCCCGTCGGCCCGCCGCCCTGAACACCACCGGCGAGCCAGCGACCAGCCACGCACCCACCATCCACCACGGCGCATCCCAGAGCCCCACCGCCACCATCGCGGCCAACCAGGCGAGCGCAAGCACCACGAGCGTCACGGTTGCCGCACGCTAGCAGAAGGCTGCCCTCCCGGCACGTCACCGTCGTTGACGCCTGTTTTCGCCGTCCGTAGAGTCGTGACCGGGCCGGCCCCGCATCCCGGCCACAGGGAACGGGAGTGCAGGCATGATTTCACAGCGCCGCGACGCGGCGATTGTCGGCATCTACGAATATCCGAAGCGCAAGGCGCCGGGGGTCACGCCCCTCCAAATCAAGGCCGAATGCGCCGCCCGCGCCCTCGAAGATGCGGGGCTCGGCTGGAAGGACGTCGATGGCCTCTACGACGCGCAGGACGGCGCGGGCATGGCCGGGCTCGGCCTCGCCGAATACTTCGGCCTCAAGCCCAACGTGATCGATACCACCGCGGTCGGCGGTAGTTCCTACGAATTTCACGCCGCCCACGCACGCCGCGATATCGCCGCCGGCAAGTGCAGGGTAGCCCTCCTCACGTACGGTTCCACGGCCCACAGCGACGCCCGCAACATCGGCACCGCCGGTATGGGCGGTATGGGGTCCCCCAGCCCCCTCAGCAATATGCAGGACCCCTGGGGCATGACCCTCATTTCCAATTACGCGATGGTCGCCCACCGCCATATGCACCAGTACGGCACCACCAGCGAACAGCTGGCCGCCATCTCCGTGGCCACCCGTGCCCACGCGATGCGCAACCCCCAGGCCGTCAAGGCCATGGAGGAGCTCCTCTTCGAAAACATCCGCGAAATCACCGTCGAGGACGTCCTCGCCTCACGCATGGTGGCGGACCCGCTCCACCTCCTCGAATGCTGCATGGTCAGCGATGGCGGCGGCGCTGTCGTCATCGCCTCGTCCGAAGTAGCGCGCGACACGCGCCACAAGCCCGTCTGGGTCATCGGCACGGGCGAGGCCACGAAGTACAACGAGAACAACGGCGACCTCACCGTGTCGGCGGCCGCCCAATCCGGCCCACCCGCCTTCGCGGAAGCAGGCGTCAGCCCGCAAGAAATCGACATTGCCATGATCTACGACTCCTTCACGATCACGGTGCTCGTGATGCTCGAAGACCTGGGCTTTTGCAAGAAGGGCGAAGGCGGCCCCTTCGTGGCCGGCGAACGCCTCCATTACAAGAGCGCACTCAAGCCCGTGCTCAACACCGATGGCGGTGGGCTGAGCTCCAATCATCCCGGCATGCGCGGCCTCTTCCTGCTGCTCGAAGCCGCCCGCCAGCTGCGCGGCCAATCTACGTCGCAGGTGGCAGGCGCCCGCCTCGCCATCGCCCACGGCAACGGCGGCATGCTCGCCACGAGCCACACCGGTGGCACCATCATCCTCGCCGCCGACTGAGGAGGACCAAAATGCCACGACCGCAGCCCCGCTTCCCCGAACCCGATACCCAACCGTTCTGGGATGCGACGAAAGACCACAAGCTCATGTACCAGGTAGACCCCAAGACCGGCGACGTCATTTTCTATCCGCGTCGCCACAGCCCCTACACCGGCACGAGCGACCTGGAATGGCGCCAATCCGTAGGCCTGGGCACTGTCTACACCTACAGCGTCGTGCGTTTGAACCGCCACCCTGCCTTCGCCGCCCTCGGCCCCTACGCGGTCGCCTACGTCGACCTCGACGAAGGGTTCCGCATCATGACGAACATCGTCGGCGTCGAGGACCCGGTGCGCGATGTCAAGATAGGCATGCGCGTGAAGCTTCAGTGGGAGGACCAGGAAAGCGGCATCTCCCTGCCCATGTTCGCGCCCGCCTGACGGAACTCGTCGGAGGCGCGGTGGCGACCATCGTGGCGCCAAAACGTTGATCGTGCGCCCGGCGCCGTCGCCTAGCTTCCCGCCGCCACCACCGCGTCCTCGATGCTGTGCGCCTCCGCGAGCAGGAGTTCATACAGCTCTTCTGCGAAGGCCTCGCGCAACCCCTGCTGCTGTCCCTCCGAACGGTATCGCTTGCGCACCGCCGCGATGCGTTCCGGTTGCCGCACCGGCAACCCGAGCGTCCGCTTCCACTCCGCCACCTCGCGGCAGAGGTCGAGCCGTGTCGCCACCGCAAGGAGGATGACCGTGTCCGTCTCGTCGATTTGTGCCCGCAGTTCGCTCAGGCTCTTCATGGAGCCATTCTGCCCCGTGGCCCGCTCGCGCGCGACCGCGTCGCGAAGCCTTCACGCGACGAAGCGATAGCCTTTGCCGCGAATCGTCTGGATCGCTTCCCCCGTGCCCAGCGCTTCCCGGAGCTTGCGGCGCAGGTTGCTTACATGGGCGCGTACTAGCGTGCTGGCGCCGGCAGCGTCGTGGTACTGCCAGACATCGACGAGCAGGTTGCGCGGGTGCAGCGTTTCGCCTTCGTGCTCCATCAAATACGCCAGCAACGTAGCCTCGATGTGGGTCAGGTGTACGTCCCGCTCGGTGCCGCGCAATGTGTTCGTCGACAGGTCGAGGTCGATGCCCGCGCTGGCGCCGTCGCGCCGCGGATGGCCCAGCTGCCGACGAAGGACTTCGCCAAGAGCTTCGAACGGGAAGGGTTTCTTGAGCACCGCCCCCTCTACCCGAAAGTTCGGCCGCCGGGCGCCCTTGTGCAACAGGTACACCGTGGAGGGTGGTTTGCTGTCGTAGGCAGCCGCAAACCAGCTGTTGAACTGGCTGAAATTCGCGCCCGGCTCCCCCCGCAGCAATCCTTGAACATCAACCACGACGGCATCTGGCCGCGTCTCGCGCAGGGCCTCCATTCCCTCGTCGTAATTCA
This sequence comes from Tepidiformaceae bacterium, assembly GCA_051003295.1. GTDB lineage: Bacteria > Chloroflexota > Dehalococcoidia > Tepidiformales > Tepidiformaceae. The sequence continues at coordinate 8,938 of JBPCLM010000075.1, forward strand.
CAGCCGTCGCCGTGTCGTAGCCGCGTTCGCGCAGATAGTTGGTCACGCGTGCGCGCATTTTCGGTTCGCGGCTGATAACGAAAACGAATGTCATGCCGGGGTCTTGGGATCCTCCGGTCGGGGCGCGTTGCGCATCTTCACGACGCTCGTGGGCAGGTGTCAAGCCACAGGACGCCCCGCCGGCACATAAAACAGTGAACTTCTCGCAAGCCCCCGCGCCAGGCCGATTTCTTCCGAACGCTACCCCGCTTCGAGGTCTCCAGAGGCGCTACCGGACCGCGACGAGTTCGTAGGTAAGCCGCTCGATGCGCGCGCGCACAATGCGGTTCGGAGCCTGTTCGTCGATCCAGAATTGTTGCGTGATGCTCTCCGTGCGGATGCGCACCTTCCACGCGTTGAACGCCCCCGCCGGTACCCGCACGCGCTCCTGCCCCTCCACCTTCACCTCCACCGTGAACACCCGCCCGTTGCCCGCGTTGATGTTCTTGTAGGCGCCCTCGTACCCCACCCGCAGGGGAATCCCCCGCACCACCCAGAGCAGCGATTCGTCATCGTAGTAACCCGGGTCTGGGCTCTTCGCCGTCGCCCCCGGCAGGTCGCGTTCGGCGCTGTTCCGCTTGCCGTCGACGTTGGCCTCGAGCCGCACGATGCGCTCGCCGTACGCGCTTTCAAAGGTCGTCCGGTCACCATCCTCGCCGCTGATCGTGCGGATCCCGGAAATCGGCCGCAATGTCTGCGCATCGACCACAGCCGTGCGGTCGTCGCGGTTGCCTTCGCCGTCGGTGCAAAGCAGGTTTAGTTGCGTACGCCCCGGCTCGAATTCTGGCCTCGTCTCAACCTCGCACGTGCCGTACACATCGCCCCCTCGCTGGACGAGCTGGTAGCTCAGCGACTCGGCGCCGGTCCACGGCGGCCCCTGGAACACCTTGCTGATAACCTCGTCGTCTCCCCCACCGCAGCCTGCGAGCAGCCCGGCCGCCGCGGCCGCCCCGATCAGCAATCGGCGCACACCGGGCGAAATCAAGCCGGGATGGCCTCGCTCAGGTGCGCGATGCGCTTCAGAGCCTCGACAATGTCGCTTCCCGATACGTCGAGGTGCGTCACCATCCGCATCCGTCGCGGCCCGAACCCCACTGCCAGCACGCCCGCCGCCCGGAACGTCTTCAGCCACTCATCAACGGTCCCGCGCAGCACATCGACAATCACGATATTCGTCTGCGGGCTGTTGGTCGCGAACGCTTCCTGCCCGCCCAGGCCCTCCGCCAGACGACGCGCGTTGGCGTGGTCTTCGCGCATCCGTTCAACGTTGTGCTCGAGCGCGTACAGCCCCGCAGCCGCGAGCATCCCTGCCTGGCGCATCCCGCCCCCGAGCATCTTGCGATTCCTGCGCGCCTCGGCGATGTACTCCTTCGTCCCGCAGAGCAGCGACCCAACGGGGCACCCGAGCCCCTTCGAAAGACAGAAGCTCACGGAGTCGCTTTCGCGGGCAATGCGCGCCGCCGGCACGCCAAGAGCCACTTCCGCGTTGAAGATGCGTGCTCCATCCAGGTGTACCCGCAGCCCGCTACCATGCGCGATCTCCGCCAGCGCGTCCCCCTCGTCCACGTCCAGGACGGCCCCGCCGCGCAGATTGTGAGTGTTCTCCAGGCAGAGCAGTGCTGTCCGCGAAGCGTGGATATTGACGGCCCGAATCGCCCCGCCGATGGCTTCCGCTGGCAGCCCGCCCCCGGGCAGGTTCGGCAGGGCGTGCATTTGCAGCCCGCCGATGCGCGCCGCGCCACCGACTTCGAAGTTGAAGATGTGCGAATCTTCGCCCAGCAGCACCTCTTCGCCCGGCCGCGTGTGTGTCAGCACTCCTACCAGGTTTGCCATCGTCCCGCTTGGGACGTAGAGCGCCGACTCCTTGCCCAGCCGCTCCGCCGCCACCGCTTCGAGCCGGTTCAGCGTTGGGTCGTCGCCGAACACGTCATCGCCGACTTCGGCCGCAGCCATCGCCCCGCGCATCGCCACCGATGGCCTCGTCACCGTGTCGCTACGAAGGTCGATTACCGCCGTCACGCGCGCTGCCGCTCCCAGAGCGTCTGGTAGTGGTCGGCCCCACGGATGGCGCCCGCCACCTCCATGCGTTCTTCCTTCAGCAGTTGTTCCATCGCACGTCCGCAGGCCTCCGTGGCTTCGTGTCCGCCGACGCCCGTCATTCGGTCCACGAGATGCTCCCAGACGCCGCTCGCCAGCAACACGGGCATCGACCGCGGCCAATGGAACGACATCACCTTCTCCGGGAACGGGAACTCCGGCCGCATCCGCTTGATCGACCGGAACCGGTCCTCCACCGACTCCGCGCGTGCGACCACCTTCACCAGTGGCCCCGTGTTCGCCTTCGCCCGGAAATCAACCAGCAGCCGCTTCTGCACGATGTGAAAGCGCACCACCAGGACCTCTGCGCCATCGATCACTTTGAAGACCTCTTCGAGGTCGACGCCGAACTCTTCACTCATTGGAAGTACTCGAACGGGGAGTGACCGCATGGTAGGACACCCCCTCATGCCGCGCAAAAAGCGGCCCCACATCGAGATGCTCTCATGGACGTGCCGCCGCATTGACGTGCCGCCGCGCGCTCGTAAGGATGCACGCAACGCCCCCCGCGGAGAACGCCCTTGGCACGTACCCAGGTCGGCATCGTGGGCGCCGGGCCTGCTGGCCTCGTCCTCTCGCATCTCCTCGCCCAGGCCGGCATCGAATGCGTCCTACTCGAAAAACACGCGCGCGCCCACATCGAGCAGCGAGTACGGGCGGGCCTCATCGAGCACCGCACCGTCGAGTTCCTGAAGGAGCGCGGCCTGGGCGAGCGCATGCTGCGCGAGGGCATGGTGCATCGCGGCACGGAGTTCCGCGTCTTCGGTGAACGCCACCGCATCCCCTACAGCGACCTCTACGGCGGCCGCTGCATGCTCGTCTACCCCCAGCAGGAGCTGGTCGCGGACCTGGTGCGGCTGCGCCTTGAGCAGGGAGGCGAAATCGTCTTCGATGCCGCGGACGTCGCGCTCCAGGGCATCGATTCAGTCACGCCCGCCATCACTTGGGACGACAGCGGCGGCCGCCTCGAGTGCGACTTCATTGCCGGCTGCGATGGCTTCCACGGCGTATCGCGCGATTCCATCCCCCCGGGCGCGCTCACGCTCCACGACCAGCCGCTCCCCTTCGGATGGCTCGGTATCATCGCCGCCGTCCCGCCTTCGACGACAGAGATTATCTACGCCCACCACGAACGCGGCTTCGCCGGCCACATGCTGCGCACCGCCACCGTCAGCCGCTTCTACCTCCAATGCGACCCCGACGATGACATCACCAACTGGCCCGACGAGCGCATCTGGGAAGAACTGCGCGTGCGTCTCGCCACCCGCGACGGCTGGACGCTGCAGGAAGGCCCCATCCTCGAAAAGAGCATCAGCGAGCTGCGCAGCTTCGTCTGCGAGCCCATGCGCTTCGCGCGCCTCTTCCTTGCGGGCGATGCCGCCCATATCGTGCCTCCGACCGGCGCCAAGGGGATGAACCTCGCCATCTTCGATGCAGGCGTGCTCGCGGAGGCGCTCATCTCCTGGTATCGCGATGGCGACGAGTCCGGCCTCAACGCCTATTCGGACACGTGCCTGCGGCGCGCCTGGCGGGTGCAAGAGTTCTCCACCTGGATGTCGTGGATGCTCCACCGTCTGCCCGATGACATGCCCGGCGTCGAATTCCGGCGCAAGCTGCAGCGCGCCCAGCTAGAGTACGTGTGCACGTCGCCCGCCGCCGGCGCCAGCTTCGCCGAGAACTACGTGGGCATCGAGGGGTTCTAATGGCCAGCCACCACCCGCCGGGGTGCCGTCTATGAGCGGCTACCGCCCCGCAGAACCCTCAGCGGAACCGCCCTACCTCGTGGCGGCCTACCGCTCGACGGTCCTGCGCGCTCCGGGCCGGCCGCTCATCCCCATTCGTCAGACGCTTTCCGAGATAACCGGCCCCATTTTCGGCGCCGAATCCCTCGGGCCGCTGGATAACGACCTCACCCGCCAGCATGCCGGCGAGCCCATCGGTCAGCGCATCATCGTCGCCGGGCGCGTGCTCGATGCGGATAGCGAAGCCGTCCCCCATACCCTCATCGAGCTGTGGCAGGCCAACGCCGCCGGCCGCTATGCCCACCCGGCTGACGCCCACGACGCGCCGCTGGACCCCAACTTCAGCGGCGGCGGCCGCTGCCTCACCGATGCCGCCGGCTCATACCGTTTCATCACCATTCAGCCCGGCGCCTACCCCTGGCAGAACCACGAGAACGCCTGGCGGCCCGCCCACATCCACTTCTCGCTCTTCGGGCCCGCGTTCGCCACGCGCCTGGTTACTCAGATGTACTTCCCCGGCGACCCCCTGCTCGAACACGACCCGATTCTCCGGTCTATCCCCCAGCCCGCCGCGCGCTTGCGCCTCGTCGCCGCCTTCGACTTCGCGTTGACCGAGCCCGGACACGCCCTCGGCTTCCGCTTTGATATCGTGCTGCGGGGGCGCGACGCCACCCCGTTCGAGGCCTGACCATGAGCGACGACCTCACACCCTCGCAAACGATCGGCCCATTCTTCTCTGTCATGCGGCCGCTTGCTAGCAGCCAACTCGTTGCACCCGGTTCCGCGGGCGCGCTCACGATAGCGGGCCGCGTTTTCGATGGCGTGGGAGAAGTTGTCACCGATGCGCTCCTCGAACTATGGCAGGCCGATGGGGAGGGCCGCTACGCCCACCCCGCCGACCCCCGCTACCCTGGCGCCCCGTCACAGGGCGGCTTCACCGGCTTCGGCCGTTGCCATACCGGCCCCGATGGCCGCTTCTCCTTCGTCACGCTCAAGCCCGGCCCTGTCCCCGGCTTCGATGAACGCACGCAGGCGCCGCACATCAGTGTCTCTCTATTCGCCCGCGGGCTCCTTCGCCGCCTGGCGACGCGCATCTATTTCCCCGATGAAGCGCGCGCCAACGCCATGGACCCGCTCCTCGCCTCCATCTCCGAACTCGCCCTCCGCGCCACGCTCATTGCCGAACCCGCCGGCCCCTCCCGGCTCCGCTTCGACATCCGCCTGCAGGGCGACAAGGAGACGGCCTTCCTTGCCATCTGACCCCCTCTTCGCATCCATGTTCAGCACGCCCGAGATGAGTGCCCTCGTATCTGGCCGCGCGTGGCTCCAGGCGATGCTCGATGTCGAAGCAGCGCTCGCCCGCGCCCAGGCGAAAGCCGGCCTCGTTTCTGTCGCAGCCGCCGCTCAGATCGCCGCCGCCTGCGATACCTCGGCCTTCGATATGGAAGCCATCGGCCGCGAGGCGCTGACTGCCGGCAACCCCGTGCTCCCGCTGGTGGCGATGCTGCGACGGGCACTGCCGCCCGCCGCAGCGGACGCTCTCCACCGCGGCCCCACCAGCCAGGACATCCTCGATACCGCTGCCATGCTCATCTCCCGCCGCGCGCTCGATGCTGTGCTCGCGGCCATGGCGCGCGTCGAATCGTCCTGCGTGCGCCTCGCCGCCGAGCACCGGCGCACGGTTATGCCCGGCCGCACGCTGCTGCGCCAGGCCGTGCCGATCACCTTCGGCCTCAAGGCCGCTGGCTGGCTTTCCGGCTGCCTCGAAGCGCACGCCGCCCTCGCGAGCTATCGCCAGCACCGCCTCGCCATCCAACTGGGAGGCGCCGCCGGCACGCTCGCTGCCATGGGCCCCGAGGGCCCCGCCGTCCTGCGCTCGCTCGCCCACGAACTCGGCCTCCACGAGCCGCTGCTCCCATGGCACACCGCGCGCGCGCGCATCGCCGAACTCGGCGCGGCCCTGGGCCTCGCCTCTGGCGCCGCCGGCAAAGTCGCACTCGACCTCCTCCTTCTCGCCCAGGACGAAGTGGGTGAGGTGACGTGGCCGGCTGCGGGCACCGGCCGCTCCTCAGCGATGCCCCACAAGCGCAACCCGGTCGCCGCCGTTGCGGCCATCGCCTGCGTCCGCCGTGCGCACGCCCTCGTGCCGCTCCTCTTTGGCGCCATGCTCCAGGAACACGAGCGCGCCGCCGGCGCCTGGCAGGCAGAATGGGAGACTGTGAGTGACCTCTTCGGCCTGACGCACGCGGCGCTGTCCCATGTCGCGGACGCCCTGGAAAGCCTGCAGGTCCACCCTGCGGCCATGCGCGCCAACGTCCGCGCAGGCGGCGGACTGATGATGACGGAGAGCGCCGTCGAGGCCCTCGCTGCCCGCATCGGCCCCGGGCCGGCACGCGAACTCGTCGACGATGCGGTTTCGCGCGCGCTTGACTCCGGCACAACCCTCCGCGAAGCCCTCCTCGCCGATGAGACAGTGCGTGCGCAGCTCTCGGTGAAGGCCCTCGACGATGCCCTCTCCCCGGACAACTACCTGGGGTCGGCCGGCTACTTCATCGACCGCGTCCTCGCCGCCCACGCACAACGCGACTGGGCCGGGGCCGCCCCCGGCGAAGGGGCGCCCTGATGGCCCGCCTCGAGTACCTCAATCGCGACGATCTCCCCGAGGACGCGCGCCGCGTCTTCGATGACGTGGGAGCCGCCCGTGGCTACGTGCCCAACCTCTACCGTGCGCTCGCCCATAGCCCGCGCCTTATGGGCGATTTCGTCCGCATGGGCGCCACCATCCGGCGAGAAAGCGCTCTCCCGGCGGACCTGAAAGAGCTCGCCATCCTCACGGTCGCGCGCGTCACGGCTGCTTCAACCATGTGGGTCTCGCACCTGCCGCTTGGGCGCGCCGCCGGGCTGGACGAGGATCAGCTGGTCGGGCTCCCTGTCTGGCGGCGCCACACGGCCTACTCGGCTGCGCAGCGGGCAGTCATGGCTTACGCCGAGGAGGTAACTGAGACCATCCGCGCCAGCGACGCGACCTGGGCGGATCTAAAGGCGGCGCTCAGCAGCGAGCAACTCGCCGAACTGGCCCTCATCGTCGGCTTCTACAACATGGTCGCGCGCTTCCTGGAGCCTGTGCAGGTCGACCTCGACCCGAGGTACCTGTAGCCGCGGAGTACTGCCGGCCCGCGCGCGCTCCCTCAGGCGAGGCCCAGCCGCTCCCGCCCCCGCTGCGCCGCGAGCCGCAGCACATGCCGGTTCCCGCGGTTCCATGTGACGGTGAGCGTCACGCCCCGCAGCTTCCACCCCTCCTCGGTGCGGACGAGCGCGTTCGTGTAATAACCGCCCATGGTGTAGTAGTTCTCACCCTCGTTGTTGAGCACGAAGTGCTCCGCCCGCATGTAGGAAGTGCACGTCGCCTCGTCGCCGCGGATGTCGTGTACATGATTAGCGCTGAGGTGCTGGGTCGCGTCGAATCCCGCGAACAGCACGCGCGCGCTCTCAACCCACGCGTCCGCGGTCACCGGGCCGGGACGCATACCAATCGACGAAAAATCCATGTCCAGTTGGTCCGTGAAGATGGAGCGCAACAGCGTCCAGTCGCGCATGTCGAGGCCGGTGGCGTAGCGGTGCAGCACATCGCTGATGGCGGCGCGATCGGCCAGGAGTTGGAGTTGGTCAGCGGTGGCGGTCATCACGCCTCCGTGAACGAAAGGCGCGGAGCCGTCTTCTGGTCGAGCGGTCGAAAGCGCCGCCGACCGCTGGCGCCGCCCCCACCCCGCCAGCGGCTGTCCCGCCTCCAGCTGCCGTCCCCCCGGGCACGTCGTCGTTGCTGCCATGGAACAGGTTCATCTCGAAGAGAGTGCCCAGTATCTGCGCCAGCTCGGTCAATGCAACCGCGACCACCACGCCCGCGATAGCGAGCAGGATCACGCGCGTCGCGAGGCTCGCAACCCGGTCATCGAACGACCGGCCCATGCCCAGCGCCGTCAGATACGTCACCGGCTCCCCTTTGCAGCGCGCAACGTTTCCCCCTCGCGCCGCTGACCCGCAAATCCTAACGCCCCCGTCAACTCGCTGCGTTGATGCGTAAACGTGTCTTGATGCGCGACGTGAGGGGTTTGGCCGCAGCGAAGCCCCTCAGCCCTCCCCTTCGGCAAAGTCGCCCTCCCGTTTGCCTCGTGCCCTCCGCCCGCCGAAGATCACTGGTGGAGAGGTGCCCGAGTGGTTTAAGGGAACCGTCTTGAAAACGGTCGTGGTTAACCCCACCGTGGGTTCGAATCCCACCCTCTCCGCCAACCTCCCTGCCCTACCCGGCTTTCCGCGTGCACTGTAGGCTAGCTCCCAGTTCTCCCCGGGAGCACCGATGAAACTCCACGAGTACCAGGCCCGCGACCTCCTCGCTCGCCACGGCGTCGCCGTGACCGGTGGGCGCGTGGCCGCCACCCCTGCTGAAGCGCGGGCGATCGCCCAGGAACTCGGCGGCAAGGTCGTCGTCAAGGCGCAGATCCATGCCGGCGGCCGCGGCAAGGGCAGGCTCGTCGCCCAGAGTGAAACACAAAGCATGTTCCACAGCCTCAGCACCGATGCCCCCAACAACTCGGGCCAGGTGCGGGGCGGTCGTGTGGGTGGTGTGCGCCTTGCCGATTCCCCCGCCGAAGCCGAAGCCGCCGCCGCCGCCATCCTCGGCAAGCACCTCGTCTCTATCCAGACGGGCCCCGAGGGCAAGCTCGTCAAGCACGTGCTCGTCGCTGAGCAATCCGACATCGCGAAGGAGTACTACCTGGCGATCCTTGTCGATGGCGCTCAGGGCGGGCATCTCCTGATGGCCTCGGCCGAAGGCGGCCAGGAAATCGAGGTGGTCGCACGCAACAACCCCGAGTTAATCGTGCGCATGGCGGTCAACCCCGTGGCCGGCTTCGAACCGTACGTCGGCCGCGTGTTGGCCGCGCGCCTCGGTCTCGAAGCGGACCAGGCAGTCCAATTCGCGAAACTCGCTGAAAGCCTCTACGAAGCCGCTGTCGCCACCGACGCCAGCCTCGTCGAGATCAACCCCGTGGCCGTCACCGCCGGCGGCCGCGTCGTCGCCCTCGATGCCAAGCTCACCATCGATGACAACGCCCTCTACCGCCACAAGGACCTGGAGGCGTTGCGCGACAAGGATGAGGAGGACCCCCTGGAGGTCATGGCCCAGGAACTCGGTGTCGCCAACTTCATCAAGCTCGAAGGC
>JBPCLM010000076.1:0-10363 GCA_051003295.1 Tepidiformaceae bacterium
TGAGGGCGTTATGGACCTGTTTGCGCGGGCTGCGGAAGGTGCTGGAGACAAGGGCGAAAAACGCCTCGTTGCGCGCTGGTGGGACGAGGGGACGCTCGCGAAGGGTCAGTCGCACGACCGTGGAAACGACGCTCGGCGGGGGATCGAAGGCCTCCGGTGGCACATCGAAGAGGCGTTCGGGCTCGGCGTAGACCAGCACGGAGACGGTGAGGAGGGAGAAGTGGCCGGGGTCGGCGGCGAGTTCGCGGCCCACTTCGCGCTGCACCATGACGACCATCTCTGCGGGTTGGGGAGCGCCTTCGAGGACGTGGCGAATGATGGGATTGGCGGCGAAGTAAGGCAGATTGCCAGCGACGGCGAAGGGCATGCCCGCGGGCACAACGCTGTCGAGGTCGAGGTCGCGCGCGTCCGCGGTGACGATGGCGAGGTTGGAGTTGGCGGCGAAGCGGCGCTGGAGGTGCGTGACGAGACGGGGTTCGACTTCAATGGCGACGATGCGGTGGCCAAGCGCGAGGAGGGCACCCGTCAACTGACCCGTGCCGGCGCCGATTTCAACGGCGAGGCCGCCGGGGGGGACGCGCAAGGCAGCGGCGATATCGGCGAGGAGGCCGGTATCACGGAGGAAATGCTGGCCGAGCGCCTTGCGGGGTCGTGGGCCTCCGGAACGGACCTGGGGCACACGCCGATGGTATCAGGCACGAGCGGTGAGGGCGGCGCGGGTCTAGTCGAGGATGTAGATATCGACGATCTGCGAGCCCCAGCCGGGGTCGCCAGCGCTATCGGGGAAGCCGAGGTCGATGATGTTGCCCCTGATGGCGCCGCCGGTATCGGCCGCCAGGCAGACACCGTAGCCGGGCACATAGAACCGCGTACCGAGGGCGATGACGGAAGGGTCGACGGCGCAGATGCCGTAGTCGAGCATGATGCCCGTGGCGGTGCGGCCATAGTTGGGGTCGCCGGGGTAACGCCCGCCACCGAGAGCGTTGTACCAGGTGGCGCGGACCGTCATGGTGCTGCGGTAGGGCCCGCTAAAGCCGGGACTGGTGAGCACTGGCTTCGGGACCGAACCCTTCGAACCGATGATGTGACGGGTGGGGACTGGCTCTGCGATGATGCCGCCGCCAGCGCTGGCGGTGCGTTCGACCGCGACGCCGTTTTCGAATTTCACGACATAGCGAGTGAGGCGGGCGCCATCGCGGCCGGGGACGATGCGGACGCTGCCAGCCGGCATGGTGGGATCGGTTTCGAAGACTACGGGCGGGGCGACAGGTTCGGTGACGTCTTCTTCAACGAAGCGGGTGAGGCCGATCACGAGCGTCATGCCATCCGTGATGAGCGTGCCGCGTGGGGGCGCGACGAGTTCGCCGGGGCCGGGATCGAGGGCGAGGATGCGGAGCACGTCATCGACAGTCTGGGCGAGGGTGTAGAGCGACTGGTCCTTGCCATCGATGCGCAGGGAGACGGTGCGGCCTTTGGCGAGACGGACGGTCATGCCCGCCGTCAACGGGGTGGCGAGGGCGGGGCGCACGAGGTCGCCTTCGCGGACGGTCATGCCGAGGTCGGCGAGGAGGTCCTGCACGGTGAGCGCGGAGGAGGCGGTTTCGACAGCAAGGGACTGGACGACGACGGTGACGGGTTTTGCGCGGACAACGGCAATGCGGGCGGCGGCATCGCGGGCAGGGAGATAGAGTGCGGCTGCGCCGGGGCGCGCGGCGAAGGCGCCGGAAGCTGCGAGCGAGCCGCGTGGGGTAGCAAGGCGGCCATCGAGGTAGACGCGATCGCCGGCCTGGAGGGAGATACCGGCGGCGGCGAGAGCGCCGCCGATGGTGGCGGCGCGCGTGCGGAACTGGGCGAGGGTGCCATCGACTTCGAGGGAGACGGGGCGGGCACGCTCGACGGCGATGCTGGAGTAGGTGCTGCCTTCGGCGTGGAGGACGCGGTCGCCGGGGTCGAGGGCAACGCCGGCGGCGGCGAGGGCTTCGCCGCGGGGATCGAAGGTGGACTGCACCTGGAGCGCCTGGCCATCGTTGAGCACGGTGACATTGTGAGTTGGGAACAGCCGGAAACCGAAGACAGCAAGCAGCACGATCACGAAGATCGCTGCTGCGTGATGCCGACCTCGGAAGTGGCGGGGGTGACGGAAGAGGTCGGACCGGGGCAGATGCTGTGCTTCGGCGATCCGGTGCCCGCGGAGGCGGGGCGACCGAACTGCCTGGGCCAAAATCACTCCTCGGTGCGAAAGTGCCCTGCTACCCGCTGGTGGCGGACAGCGCTGGGAGACAATACCGGGCCGTGCACCTGCCGTCGACCTGGGCGCCGGGCTTGTCCTGCGTCAGCCAGCTCAGACCCGGTTGGCTGCGGCACCCGAAGCTAACCACTTATGGCTGCTTCCTTCCGGACCTGACCAGGTTCATGGCGATTCGCCGCGCAGGACCAGGTCGTCAACGCCGCTGGACAAGGACAGTCCCCGACGAACCAACCCTCGGGCAGGGATTCAACCCCGCTATAGCGGATTGCGGGTTCAGGGCACCGCTAGCTCCCCATCTAGCACGACCGCAAATTACCGTACGCGAAGGCTGGAGGGCCGGTCAAGCTGGCGGCGGCGTGCCCTCAGAGCGTCAGGAGCGGAGGGAGACGAGCAGATCACCGGCTTTGATGCGCTGGCCGGCGGCTACGGGGACACTTTCGACCGTGCCGGCGGCGGGTGAGCGCAGTTCGTTGTTCATCTTCATGGATTCGATGACGAGGAGCGTTTCGCCGGCGGCTACCTGGGAGCCGGGGGCGCAGTGAACTTCGACGATGGAGCCGGTCATTGGGGCCATGATGCGGACGAGGCCCCCGGGGACAGGGGCCGATTCGTCGCGGCGGGCGGCGGTGGGGCGCCAGGGGCCCACATCGTAGTTGAAGGCGTGGCGGCCGACGGTGACGATGGCGCCTCCGCGGCGGCGTTCGAGGTAGAGCTCTATCGGGCGGTTGTCGATCATAAGGAGGTAGAGGCCGGAATCACCGACGCGTTCGAGTGCGACTTCCCGCCAGGGGACGCTCTCAGGTTCGCCGTCGTGTTCGCGACGCACGAAGGTGCAGCCTTCTTCGCGGCGGACTTCGATGCTGACCTCCTCATCGCCGAGGCGCACTAGGTACTTTTCGGCCACCGGCCCATCCCCCTGCCGGCGCCCTGGCCGGCCATGCGCTCACGCCAGGCAGAGGCGTGCGCGGTTGCCTTGCCGTTGAGGGCGGCCCCGTTCGTGGCCTGGCCTTCGTTGCCGCTGACGAAGAGGACGGCGGCGATTTCGGCAGCAGCCTTCTGTTCGAGGAGGTGTTCTTCGGCGGCCACTTGGTGGCGATCGAGGAAGCCCGTATCGAGGCGGCCATCGATAAAATCCGGGAGCTCGAGGATCTGCTGCAGGTAGGGGATGTTGGTGGCGACACCGACAACGCGGAATTCATCGAGGGCGCGGCGCATGCGGTTGCGGGCGCCTTCGCGGTTGCGGCCCCAGGCGGTCACCTTGGCGAGCAGGGAATCGTAGTAGGGCGTGACTTCGACGCCATCGTAGAGCGCGCTTTCGACGCGGATGCCGGGGCCAGCGGGTTCGCGGGCGAGCACGACGCGGCCGACGGAGGGGAGGAAGTTGTTGAAGGGGTCCTCCGCGACGATGCGGCATTCGATGGCCCAGCCGCGCGTGAGGAGCTCGGCCTCTTCGTACGGTAATTCTTCACCGGCGGCGACGAGGATCTGGTCCTTCACCAGGTCGACGCCGGTCGCGATTTCGGTGACGGGGTGCTCGACCTGGAGGCGGGTATTCATTTCGAGGAAGAACCACTCTCCGGACTCGGTGAGCAAGAATTCGACGGTGCCGACGTTGTGGTAGGCGGCGGCGCGGGCGATGCGCACGGCGGCGCGGCTGAGGGCGCGCCGCAGGTCCGGGCTGACGGCGACGCTGGGGCATTCTTCGATGAGCTTCTGGTGGCGACGCTGGATGGAGCACTCGCGTTCGCCGACGGGCACGATGTTGCCGTGGCGATCGGCGATCACCTGGATTTCGATATGGCGCACGGGTGAGAGATTGCGTTCGAGGTAGATGCGGGGGTCGCCGAAGGCGGCCTGCGCTTCCTGGATGGCGCGCGCGGCGGCATCGCGGAATTCGGCTGGGTGGTTCACGAGGCGGATGCCGCGGCCACCGCCGCCCGCGACGGCCTTGACCATGAGGGGATAGCCCACGTCATCAGCGGCCGCGAAGGCTTCATCGATGGAGGTCATCTCCTGGCTGCCGGGGAGGACGGGAATCCCGAGGGCGGCGGCGAGCTGACGGGCGGCAATTTTGTCGCCGAGGGCACGAATGGAGGCAGCTGAGGGCCCGATAAAGGTGAGGCCAGCGCGTTCACAGGCCTCGGCGAACTCGGCGTTTTCGGCGAGGAAGCCGTAACCGGGGTGGATGGCGTCCGCACCCGCGGCGAGCGCCGTTTCGATGATGCGGTCGCCGTTGAGGTAGCTTTCGCGGGCATCGGCGGGGCCGATGTGGTGCGCTTCATCGGCGTAGCGCACGTGCTGAGAGAGGCGGTCGACATCGGAATAGACCGCGACCGATTCGATGTTCAGGTCGCGGCAGGCGCGGACGATGCGGAGGGCTATTTCGCCGCGGTTGGCGACGAGCACTTTGCGAAACAATGGATACTTCTCTACGCGGGGTCGGTGTCGGGCAGCATACGCGGACGGCCGCGGATCGCGCGAGCGGAGCGGCCCGCGAATGGGCTTCGCGCGCTACGCTTGTGCGATGGACGAGCACACGCTGCGTGTCCTCGAATTCGAGAAGGTGCTTGCGCTGCTGGCGGCCGAAACGGCCTTTAGCGTGGGCCGTGAACTGGCGCTCGCGGTGCGGCCGGAGACGGAGTTCCGGGCGGCGTTCGAACGGCAATCGCTGACGGCGGAGATGCGGCTGCTGGAGCAGATGGGGGTCGATATCCCGTTCGCGGGGGCGCGGGATATCCGGCCGCTGGCGCGGGCGGCGGCTATCGGGCAGGTGATCGACGCGCCGGACCTGGTGGAGGCGGCCCAGGTGCTGAAGACGGCGGCGCGCGCGAAGAACGTGGTGGAGCGGTTGCGGCCACGGGTGCCGCGCCTGGGAGCGATCACGGATGGCGTGGCCGACTTTCGGCGCTTCACGGATGAAGTGGAACTGGCGATCACGGCGCGCGGCGATGTGGCGGACAGCGCGAGCGACGCGCTGGCTACGACACGACGGGAGTTGCGCATCGCGCAGGACCGGCTGGAATCGCGCGCGCAGGCGGCGCTGGCCGATGCGGTGCGGCGCGGCATCGCGCAGGAGGGGCTGCTCACCGAACGGAATGGCCGGAAGGTTATCCCCGTGAAGGCTGACTGCCGGGGACAGCTGGCGGGCATCGTGCACGATGTCTCTTCGAGCGGGGCGACGGTGTTCGTGGAGCCGATGGGGGTGGTGGAAGCGGGCAACCAGGTGAGGGAACTGCAACTGGCGGAGGAGCGCGAGGTGCGGCGCGTGCTGCAGCGCATCAGCGCGCTGCTGGGCGAACGCGAGGAGGCAGCCGTGGCTTCGCTGATGGCGCTCGCGCAGCTGGACCTGCTGAGCGCGCTCGCGCGGCTGGGGAAGAAGTTGAAGGCGGGGTTGCCGCCGGCAGGGGACGTGGAAAGCTGGCTCACGGATGGCGGCGAAACGGCCGTCGTGGGCGCGCGACACCCTCTGCTTAGGGGCGAGGTCGTGCCAATCGATCTCGATGTCGGCGGTGTGACGCAAGGACTGCTGATAACGGGCCCGAACACCGGTGGGAAGACGGTGGCGCTGAAGACGCTCGGGCTGCTGACGCTGATGGCGCAGGCGGGCATGCCGGTGCCCTGCGACGAAGGAAGCCGCTTCGCGGTTTACCCGCGCGTGTACGCGGACATCGGCGACGAGCAGTCTATCGAGCAATCGCTTTCGACATTTTCTTCGCACATGCGGAACATCACGGAGATCCTGCAGAAGGCGGCCCCGGGGACGCTCGTGCTGCTGGACGAACTGGGCGCCGGGACGGACCCGACGGAAGGGGCGGCGCTCGCGCGGGCGATCATCGAAGCGCTGTTGGGACGGGGCTGCACGCTGGTGGCGACCACGCACCACGGCGAACTGAAGGTGTTCGCGCACAACGAGCCACGGCTGCGCAACGCCTCGGTGGAGTTCGACCTGGAGACGTTGAGCCCGACGTATCACCTGACGATCGGGCTGCCGGGACAGTCCAACGCGATCGCCATCGCGCGCCGGCTGGGGCTGGAGGAAGCGGTGCTGGAACGGGCGACGGCGCAGCTTTCCCCCCAGCACTTCGAGTTCGAGCAGCTGCTGGGCGAAATACGGGATGAGCGCACGGCGGCGGCAACGGCGCGGCGCGGCGAAGAGGAGGCACGGCGGGAAGCGGAAGCCCTACGACTGGCGCTGGCGGAACGGCGTGACAGCATCGAGCAAGAGCGCGCGGGCATCATTGCGGCGGCGGTGCGCGAGGGCGAAGACGCGCTCGCGGATATCCGGCGCGAACTGGAGCAGGCGCGGCGGCGGGAAAGCGGCCGGGGCTACGACGCGCGCACGGCGGATGAGACGCTTCGCCGCCTGGACGCCGACCTTGCGAAGACGGCGGGGCGGGCGCGACCGGCGCGGCGCGCAGTGCTGCGGCCGGCAGCACTGCGGCCGGTGGAGGCGGGAGACAGCGTGCACGTACGCGACATCCCGCAGCCGGGGGAGGCGCTTAGCGGTGAGGGCGAAGATGGGCGCGTGGAGGTGCAGTTCGGGGCGCTGAGGATGAAAGTCTCGGTGGACCGCATCGACCGTATCGAGGCGCCGGAGCGCAGGACGACGGCAGCGGTGACGGTGCCCGCCGGGCCGGCCGTGGGGATGGAGCTGGACCTGCGCGGGCAGCGCGCCGAGGAGGCGCTGATGCGCTTCGAGGGCTACCTGGACGACGCTTTCCGTTCGGGGTTACCGTTCGTGCGCATCATCCACGGCAAGGGTACGGGGGCGTTGCGTGCGGCCATCCGCGAAGCGCTCACGGGGCACCCCCTGGTGCGCCGCTTCGAAACCGCGCCGGCGAACGAAGGCGGCGAGGGCGTAACGATCGCGATCCTGGCGGGTTAGGGGCGCGGGGCGGGTGCGAAGCGAGGCGGTAGGATAGGGGCGGACGCAGGCCGGGGTGGCGGAACGGCAGACGCAGCTGACTTAAAATCAGCGGCCGCAAGGCGTGGGGGTTCGAATCCCTTCCCCGGCACCAGCACGGCACGATGACGCTGAACGAGGTCTTTGGCTCGGGAGGAAAGTGAGGGTGGCTGGCATGGACGCCCGTCAGCAGTGCCTCTGGTATCCTTCGTCCATGGTCACGAGTACCCGCACAACCCTGGAGCAGTTCCTCGCGTTGCCAGATATCGAAGAGCGACGGCTGGAGCTCATCGACGGCGAGGTGTACGAAAAGCCGATGCCACGCTGGGGACACGGGAGCCTGGCCATCGTCCTGGGCGCGAAGCTGAACGAGGTGGGCTTCGCGGCGGCGGAAGCGCGAGCGCTGATCCCGAGCTCCGCGGACATGGACGCCAGCGCCCCGTTGCCCGATGTCGCCTTTTACCGCGAGAATCCCCCAGCATCCGACGAGTGGATGACCCTGCCACCGGATGTCGCGGTAGAGATCCTCTCGCGCGGCCAGAATCGCCGCGAGATGAGGGCCAAGATCCAGGCCTATGTCACGTTCGGCGTCCGTTCGGTGTGGGTTGTGGACATCGAGCGTCAGAGCATCGATGTGTACGAAGGGGGCGCGCGGCGGACACTTGGCCGGGGCGACACGCTCTCCTCACCGCACGCCCCGGGCTTTGCAATGACGCTGGACGAGGTCTTTGGCTCGCGAGGAAAGTGAGCGGGCCTCGTATCAAGGGGCTTCAGGCTGTGCTGCGCGGGGAGGAGAGGCGAGGCTACCCCTCTGGCGCCGAGGAGCGGATGCGAGTTGGGGTAACGGTCACAACCACCCACTGGCCGCCGGCCGCTTCCCAGGATGGCCATACCTGAGCCGCATGTTCGGGAGCGTAGTAGCGGTCGATCAGTGTGCGGGCCAGTTCGAGGCCGCCCGTGTCCTGGATCGAGGCGGCGCCTTCGATGGTCACCCAGGCCTCGGGGACGCCGACGCCTTCTTCAACTGTGAGGGCCACGCGTGGGTCGCGCCTGATGCGCCGCACCTTTTCGGAATCGCGGGAGGTGAAGAGCGTCGCGACCTGCCCGTCCCATTCGTACCAGACTGGGACGACGGACGGGTGGCCATCGGCGTAGAGGGTGACGAGCTTGGCGATGCGCGTCTGGCGCAAGAAGGCGTCGCGTTCGGTGACCGTCATCTCACCCATCGGGGCCTCCTCAGCGCTTGCTTGCGCCGGTGATATCGGCCATCAGGGCGAGGGCCTCCGGCTGTCCGGCCTGGACGAGCATGGTGGTGACGCCTGCATCTTCCCACGCGCGGTAGCGCTCCTTGATGCGCTCGACGGGGCCTACGAGGGACATTTCGTCGCAGAGATCGTCGGGCACGGCGTCCGCCGCCTCCTGCTTTCGCCCGGAGAGGTAGAGCTCCTGGATTTCGGCGGCGGCTTCGGCATAGCCGTACTTGACGGCCATTTCGTTGTGGAAGTTCTTTTCGCGGGCGCCCATGCCGCCCATGTAGAGCGCGAGGTTCGGCTTCATGCGAGCGAAGCCTTCCTTCACGTCGTCGGTGATAACCACGGTGCAGCCAGCGGCGATATCGAAGTCCGCGTAGGACTTGCCGTTGGCGGCGCGGCGGAACCCTTCTTCGAGGGCGGGGCGGAAGAGGCCGATGCGTTGCGGCGAGAACCAGATCGGGAGCCAGCCGTCCGCCAGTTCGGCGGTGTTGCGGATGTTGAGTGGGCCCATGGTGGCGAGATACACCGGCAGCTGGCGCCCGTGGAGGATGCTCTTCAGGGGCTTGCCGAGGCCGGTCGCGCCCGGCCCGGTGTAGGGCAGGTTGTACTCTTCGCCGTGGAATTCGACGGGTTCTTCGCGCGCCCAGATCTTACGCATGATCTGGACGTACTCACGGGTGCGGGCGGCGGGCTTGCCATAGGGGACACCGTGCCATCCTTCGACCACCTGCGGGCCGGAGAGGCCGAGCCCCACCAGCGCCCGTCCGCCGGAAAGCGCGTCGAGGGTGGACATGGTCATCGCGCACATGGCGGGGGTGCGGCCGGGGATCTGCAGGATGCCGGTGCCGAGTTTGATGCGCGTGGTCTTCGCGGCGAGGTAGGCGAGGGGCGTCACGGCATCAGATCCGTAGGCTTCGGCTGTCCAGACGGAGTCGTAGCCAAGGCGCTCCACTTCGAGGACGAGATCGAGCGGGAGCGCCATGCGGGCGCCCGAGTATCCGATGTTGATGCCAAGCTTCACGGGGTCCTCCTCTGCGTGGGCGCCATTCTAGCGAACGGGTGCGTGGCTGTGGAGACGCCGGCTCGGCCGTCGATATCGACATCGCACCGCCGCCAGCCGACCGCTCATCCGGCGGACGCTGCGGGCTGAGCGGCTTTAGAATGGGTGGCGCCCACAATACGCACGCAGAGGTAGCGATGACCGTCCACGCCAAGTGGTTCGCGACGCTCGTGAAGCGAACGAAGTCGAAGCAGGCGACAACGGAAGTGGAATGGCGCGCAGGCCTGACGCCCCACGCCATTTTCACGGCCGAAGGCTTCAACGATGCCGACATGGAATCGGTCATGGTGATCATCAACGAGGCGCAGGCTGAAGCGGGCGACGAATTGCGGGACGGCGACCGCGTGGAGTTCCTCGTCAGCATCCAGGGCGGGTAACGATCACCAGGGCCGGCGCGAGTTCGCCCAGTCGAAGGGCACGACTCCGTCAGGGGTCAGCTGCCAGATGGTGGCCTCGGGGCGCCCGTTGACGATATCCAGGAAGCCCAGCGTCCCGAGACGTGTATCCAGGTTGTGCGGGTAGGTGGGCGAGCCCGGGTTCACGCAGAGGGTACCGTCGATGACATCGATCGCTTCGACGTGGGTATCGCCGTAGACGACGACGTCAAGCCCGGTGCGGCCGAAGTGGCGCTGCATTGCGCGCGCCACGGTCAGGTTGGGCGGGTACTGGGGGATGGGCATGTCGTGGGTGATGCCGATGCTGAGGCCATCGAATTCGAGCAGCCAGGCCTCGCGCAGACGGGAGTCGAAAGGCTGGATGGGGCGCCCGCCGGAACCGTCGTCACCATTGCCGCGCGCGGCATAGGTCGGCGCCAGAGCGCTCAACTGGTCGATGAGGGAGAGGTCGTGGATGTCGCCTGCGTGGAGGATGGCATCGACGCCGCGAAGGACTTCGAGGAC
>JBPCLM010000077.1:0-10869 GCA_051003295.1 Tepidiformaceae bacterium
GACAACGACCTGGCAATGGGCATCGATTAGCTCCCCGTCCGCGGCCCGGTAGCGCACGCCCGTGACGCGGCCATCGTCTGCGAGCAGGCGCTGGAACGAGCATCCCTGGCGCACCTCCACGCCAGCAGCGGCCGCAGCCTCCACCAGTACCGTATCGATGGCGAAGCGGCGCGGACAGAGGTTCATCAATGGCGGGGAGAAGCTGTAGGTCTGTCCCTCGAGGCCGAACGAGACGCTGTGCACGGGCGGGCAGCCCGTTGCGAGGACCGCATCGAGCAGCCCCCAGCGTTGCAGCCGTTCGCTGCCATCGCCCGTAATGGCGTGCGTGGAGACGGTGTCGCTGGGGAAGGTAGCGCGGTCCAGCAGGAGCACCCGAAAGCCGGCGCGGGCGCGCAGCATGGCGACCGGCGAGCCGGCGCAGCGCGCGCCGACGACGATGGCGTCGTACGCGGCGGAGGACACTACGCGTCGTGGTCCTGGAGCCACTTGACGACGGTGGGCCAGACATCGGCGCGGGCGCGGCGGCCGGCGATGACGGAGATGTGGCCGCCGGGCAGTTCCATGAAGGTGCTGTCGGTGCTGCCCACGTGGTCCATGAGCGCGCGGGCGCTCTGCACGGGCACAATGTCGTCGTTGGTGGCGCCAACACAGAGGAGGGGGGCGGTGACATCGCTCAAGGCGATGCGTTCGCCCTGGACGCGGAATTCGCCCGTCACCAGTTCATTCCTGCGGTAGAAGTGCTCCACCCACTCGCGAAAGAACTGCTTGGGCAGGGGCACCCATTCGCTCGCCCAGCGGTTCATGGCCTTGTAGCCGCGCAGGTATTCGGGGTCGTCGAGTTTCGTCATCACGGTGGCCATGAGACGGGCATCGGCCATGGGGTTCATCATCTTGAATCCCGAGCGCACGAACTCCGCGGGCATGAGGTCGAACGTTTCGATGATGGCATCGACATCGAGTTCATCTTCGGCGGTCAGCTGCGCGAACTCCCCCTCGGCGAAATCGATGGGGCCCACCATGGCAAGCAGGTTGCGCACCGGCAGGGCGGGGTCGGCAGCGAGCGCGCTGACGCACATGGGGACGCCCATGCAGTAGCCGAAGAGGGTGGCCGCTTCAGCGCCGGCGTGTGCGAGCGCCTGGGCGAGCAGGGCGGGGATGATATCGGCGATGACGCTGTCGAGGCCCATGTCGCGGTCTTCGGGGCCGAAGACGCCCCAGTCGCAGAGGTAAAAGGGCACGCCCTGGGCGGAAAGGAACTCGGCGAAGGATTCGCCGGGGCGGAGATCGAAGATGTAGGGGCGGCTGATGCCGAGGTAGGGGAAGAGCACGAGCGGCGTGCGCAGGCGCGCGCCGCTCACCGGGGGGTAGTAGTAGAGGCGCGCCTTGCCGCGAAAGGCGACGGCGAGGCGGCTGGACTGGCCAATCGGCGCGGGCGTGCCGAGTACGACTTCGCGCAGGCCCTGGGCGAGCAGAAGAAGGTCGCGTTCGATATCCTGGCCGGTTGCCTGAGCCACGACTCCCTCCGCTGGGGGAAGTCTAGCACTACGTGCGCGGGGAGGGGGTGGCGGCACGGGGCGGCAACTCAGAGCGGGCATCGCCCGAGGCCCTCGTACAGATGCTGGATGCCGTCTTCACGCGGTTCGATGCGCTGGCCGAGCGCCACGGTCTCGAGAAAATCAAAACTATCGGCGATGCCTATATGGCCGCCGGCGGCGTCCCGGAGGCGCGCGACGATCATGCCCGGGCGGCAGCCGAAGTGGCCCTCGACATGCGCGAGGCCATCGTCACGGCTGACCTGGCCCGATGGCGCTCCAGTCTCCATCCGCATCGGCATGAGCAGCGGTCCGGTCGTGGCCGGCGTCATCGGGCAGAGCAAATTCGCCTACGACCTCTGGGGAAACACCGTGAATACCGCCAGCCGTATGGAGTCGCACGGGCCGCCAGGCTGCATCCAGATGTCCCAAGAGACGTACGGCCACCTCAGGGATGCCTATGCCTTCGAAGCGCGAGGGCAGGTGGAGATAAAGGGCAAGGGCACCATGGCCACTTACCTCCTGCGCGGCCGCCTGGCGACGGAAACTCCCGGCTTCACGGCGGCTTCGTCCCCCGCCCTGTAGGCGCCCCGCGCAGGCGTCATCAGAGGCGCGATCGGTAGGGAGCGCGTGACGGTGCTCCCTGTCCCCGCGAATCGCGGCAGCCGCACGCACGCCCTCCCTATCAGTCGGGCCACGGACGTCCGTTGGCCGCGACTGGCGCTCGGGGGTCAGGACCCGGGGGTCTCAAACCGGAAGAACTGCGCGGCGTTCAGCCCCAGCACGCGTGCCCGTTCGCTGTCCGTCAGGCGGCCCATGGTGCGCTCGATAGACGCGGCGGAATGCGGCCACGAGCCTTCGTGGTGGGGGTAGTCGTTCGCCCACATGAAGTTGTTGGTGAGGCCGTAGTCGCGCATCAAGTCCACGCCGGGGGGGTCTTCCTGGAAGGAGGCGGCGCCGTGCTGGCGGAAGTATTCGCTGGGCATCATCTTCAGTTTCGGAAAAGCCCAGAAGTGGTGGTGCTCGTAGGCTTCGTCCATCGCCCGGAGCATCCACGGCACCCAGCCGATGCCTGCTTCGATGCTCGCGAAGCGCAGGCCCGGGAAGCGGTCGAGCACGCCCGAGGAGCACAGGTGCACGAGCGGCTCGGCGGTGGGCGCCAGCGAATGGATGACGTAGTTGATGACAGCGCCGCCGTTGCCTTTCGCTCCACGCGGGTCCTTGCCCGTGCTCACATGGAACGTCATCGGCAAATCCACGTCCTGGATGCAGGCCCAGAGGCGGTCGAATTCGGGCGTGTTGTAGTTCGGGTCCTCCGGGCGGCCGGGGCCCCAGGCGGGCTTGCAGGGCAGGCTCAGGCCGCGGAACCCCAGCTTCGCGCAGCGTTCGATCTCCTCGATCGCGCTGTCGATATCCCCGGTGGCCACGCAGGCGAGCGGCGAAAGGCGGTCGTAGTACGGGCCGAACACCTCCCAGGCCCACGTGTTGTACACGCGGCACATGGCCTGCGCGAAGAGTGGGTCCGTCGTCGCCCACATCTGCAGGCCGCGGTTCGGGAAGATAACTTCGGCATCGATGCCATCGCGGGCGTGGTCGCGCAGCCGCTCTTCGGGGTCTCCCTTGCCCACCTTCGCGCGCTCCTGGTCCTCGCCCTCCATCTTCAGGTCGCGCAGCTTGACGGGGCCATACCCTTCGACGACCGACCACTTGACGCCGTCGGCGTCTACTTCGATGCGCGGCAGGCGCGCGCGGTACTTCTCTTCGATGCGTTCCACCCAGAGGTTCGGCGGCTCGTTGACGTGGCAGTCGGCCGAGATCATCAGGTACTTGTTCGGCGCACCGGGCGTCGCCACGCGCTCCCAGCCTTCGTGGCCGGGCGTCTCGTAGCGGTGGGCGTTGAAGTGGACGCTCCGCTCCAGCGGGTCCATCAGGTCGACCGGCTTGTCCTGGATCGAGGTCATGGGATCCTCCTGTGGGTGGGGCTTAGCGAAACGCCGCGTCGAGCAAGCTGTAGCGCTGGCGGGTGTCGAAATCGAGCGCGGCGGGCGAAAGATCGGCGGCTTCGGCGAGCGCGAGTACGTCGGCGTATTCGGCATCGAAGCCTTCGTTCGGCCAGCGGCGGATGCGTATGCCCGTGGCTTCTCCGGGCACGGGGTAGGCGGCGCGTTCGCCCCCGCGGCCGCTGTAGAACCAGCCTGCCTCGTCGCCATTGGCGCCCACGAGCCAGCTGCCGAACCAGAGCATCGGCCGCCCGTGCTCGTTTGCCTGGCGGGGCCAGTCGATCGTGATCGCGCTTGTCTCCGTGGACATCGGGATCATTCTAGCGAGTGCTGAGTGCTTCGTCCTCAGTCCCGAAGTTCCCCGCGCCTGGGCTGAACTGACCATCCGGGGCCCGAGCGGGAGGGAAGGGGTGGGCTGCGGTGCTCCCGTGTTCCGGTGAGATTCCACGCTCACGCGCTCCCTACCGGTCGCGCCTCTGAATCGCGCGGGTCGCCAGGGACGAGGGCTCAGGACTCGGCGCTCGGCCCGCGGCCGCGCGTCACGAGGTCGATGAGCTGCATCACAGCGGCCGCCTGGGCGTCGGTGTCTGTCGCGGGGTCGGCCAGTCGGGCGAGGCGGGCGCCCCAGTAGAAGGACATCAGGGCCCCCGCGAGCGCGCCGGGGCTCACCATGGGCGGAAGGCAGCCGTTGTCCTGCGCTGCCTGCAGCCGCGCGCGCACACCGGCTTCGACTGCGCTACGCTCAGCGGTGGCGGCGAGCAGGCCGGCGGCATCACCGGCGCGCGCCAGTTCGAGCACGTGTTCGAGTGCGAGGATGGTGTGGGTGCTTTCTTCTGGGCCCTTCATCATCGCGAACGCTTCGCGCGAAAGGGCGTTGAGGCTCTCCATGGGGTCCCCGAGGAAGGACTCCATTTCGAGCCAGTGCGCCTGCACGGTATCGCTGCCGCCCGCGAAACAGGCGCGCGCGAGTTCGTCCTTGCTATCGAAATAACGGTAGATGGCGCCGGGGGAAATCCCCGCCTCGCGCGCCACCGCCGCCATGGTGGCGTCCTGGGTGCCCTCCTGGCAGAACACGCGAGAGGCAGCTTCTAAGATGCTGCGTTTGCGTGCTTCCAGGTGGGCATCCGGGACTTTTGGCATGGCTAAGCGTGCGAGAGCACGTCGCCGGTGACGCGGGAAAGGCGCACGCGCGCGATCTTGAGCGCGCGCTCGAGGCGTTCGACCTTGCGGATCGATTCCCACTCCATGCGGTACTCCCTCTTGCGGGCGTAGGCGGCGAACTCGCGCTCCTGCGCGGCTGCCAGTTCTCGTTCGATCATGATGGCCCTCCAGTCATCGGCCGGTAAAGTGAACCCGGTTTCAGTAACTGAATGTTCATTCATTTTCCGACGCGCGTCAAGTGATGTGCTTCACACAGCGCGGGGCGGAGGGGTCTTGGGCCTGGTTCCCTGAGCGCGCTGTCGGGCAACGCGCGGTGCGGGGAGAGCCCGGCGGGAGCCAGCCCTCACCCCCTCTCCCCCTCCTCCGACTTCGCGGGGGAGGGGGAGAGGAGCATGTCGGGGGGGCTGCCGCGCGACTGCTGTGGGAGCCTACGCGAGCCCTCCCGTCTATACTTGTGACCCGAAGCCATGCAACGGGAACTCCTCGCGCGCAAGTCCCAGGCCGATGCCGTGCTCGAACGCGCGGCCATCCAGGTCCAGCAGTTGCTGCAGGAGGCCTGCGCCCAGCTCGACCCCTTCCCGCCGTTCCCTAACGCGCTCTTCACGAACGCCATAGAATGCGACCCCGGCCCCGGCGCCGGCCCCGAGCGCGGTTGTGTCGTGGTCTGCGAAGATGGCGAATTGTACGAACTCGAGTTTGGCATCGACCACGATTCCATCGAGCTCACGGGGTCGTGGGACCCCGTCACGGCACGCAAGGAGACGAAGCGCAAGCTCGACCTCCACCCGCGCGACTACATCGTCTACGCCTACAACGCGCTCGTCGCCGTGACCGACCGGTTGCTCGAACGCGAAGCCGCGAAAGGGACGCCATGAAGAAGCTAAAGCGCATCCTCGCTGTCATGCTGCTAGTCGTGGTGGCGGCCGCCGCGATCGCCGCCGTCGTGGAGGTCATCCGGCGGCTGCCGGTGCGTTCCCCGCTCATACTCACGGATGAGCCGCGGCCGTGGTCGCCACCGGGGGAAGGCCCGGCCGCGGCATCCCCCGTGGCCCCGGCCGAAGCGGTCCCGGTCGCGGACGGTGTATCGGCGGGCTCGGAAGCCAGGAGCGCGCCGCCCACGGACCCAAAGGCCCCCACGGCCGAACCCGAGCCCGCCGCCATCGCCGATTGGCCGATGGCCCCCGCCCCCGTCGCTCCCGCCCCCGTCGCTCCCGCCCCCGAAGTCGAACCCGGCGGGGAGAGGGCGGAGGCTGTCGATGCCGGACCCGCGCCCACCGCCGCCGAGACCCACGATGGGAGCGCGGAGCGGCCGTCGCCGTACGACGTCGCCGATGTCGATGGCGATGAAGAGGAGGAGATGGAGTCGGCGGCCACGGAGTACGCCCCCACCGCCGCCGCCGAGACCCACGCCCAGAGCGCAGAGCCGCCGTCGCGGTGGGCCGCCGCCGATGTTGACGCCGAGGAGGAGATGGAATCGCGGGCGGGGGAATATGCCCCCGCCACCGGCCTGGACGAGGGCCTCGAGCCGCCGTTCCCTCCGCTGGAGGCGCCCGGCGGCCCCGCCGAGAGCGCGCCCTCACCCGAGCTCGTGGCCGAGTTCGTCCCCGCCCTGGCGCCGCAGCCCGAGGCCGCCGCCGATGCCCCTCCCAGCCTCCCCTCCACGCTCGAAGAGGCCCTCTCGGAGGTCCCGGAGTCGCCCATCCCCACCTTCGCCGGGCGTAACGCCGAGGCCTTCCTCGATGAGGGCAACGTGTACTTCAACGTCGGCCAGTACGGGCTCGCCATCGAACGCTACACGCGCGCCATCGAACTGAGCGCCGACCTGGTGGCCGCCTACTACAACCGCGCCAACGCGCGCACGCGTTCGCTCGAATACGACCTCGCGCTCGAAGACTATGACGCCGCCCTGCGCTTGCAGCCCGACGACGCCGACGCGTTGAACAACCGGGGCATGCTCCACCTCTATCGCGCCAGCTACCGCGAAGCACTGTCCGACTTCAACGAAGCCCTGCGCGCCGACCCCGGCGATACGACGGTGATGGTGAACCGGGGGCTGGCGTACGTGCACAGCGGAGACCCCGCGAGCGCGCTCATCGACTTCCAGGACGCCGTGGCGGCGGACCCGCAGGACGCGGCCGCGAACTACGGCGCCGCCCAGGCCGCGGCCATGCTCGGGAACCGCGACCGCGCCTTGCGCTCCCTCTCGCGCGCGTTCGAACTCGATGCCGGCTACGCCCGCGAAGCGGCCGCGGACCCGCGCCTCACCACCCTCCAGGGCGATAAGGCGTTCATGCGCCTGCTGCGAGACGCGGGCGCGCGGGCGTGAGGGGGGTTCTGGTGGCAGCCGAGGAGTGAACCAGTTTGGTCGGGGTGCCCAGATTTGAACTGGGGGCCTCTTCGTCCCGAACGAAGCGCTCTGCCAGGCTGAGCTACACCCCGGGGGCGGCCATCGTATCACGCTCGCCGCTGCCCGCCAGCGGCGCCACCGGCGCACCCCTAGACCAGTGCGCGCACCGTGTCGACAAGCGTCTCGCCCGAAAACGGTATCTCCAGGTAGCTATCGGCGACAACCGCGCGTGGGTCGCGTTCGCCCGCGGCCGCCATCGCACCAGCGGGGGCAGCGCCGCGGCCGGCGATATCCACCACCACCGCTTCGGGCGCGTGTTGGCGCAAGGCGCCGATGCATTCCGCCTTCTCGGCTTCCGGCAGGTGGGTGTTGAAGATGACGACATCGGGCTCCGGCGCGCATTGCTGCCGCAGCGATTCCTTCGCGCTCGTGGTTTTGCGCACATCGAAGCCGGCGTCGCCGAGGAACCAGGCCATCAGCCGCATGAGCGGGGCATCGTCTTCGATGATCAGTACTGCCGCCAAGCCAGCCCCCGCGTCCTCGCTCCCCGCCGCTCAGCTTCGTGGCGCCGGGACGAGCGGTTGATGCGTTTTTCGACGCTACCACGAGCCGCCTCAACAGCCGTTGCAAAACCATCGCGACGGCGCCCGCCCAGCTAGCGAAAATCGCTGAACCATTGACGTAACCGGGCCGCCGAGACCCCGGGCGCTTCGCCCGTCTGCGATGTCGCAAGCCGCTGCATCGCCGTCACCAGCAGGCGAGACTCCTTGGCGCTGCGGGCGCGCAGCAACCTGAACGCCAGCTCTTCGAAGGCATCGGCCACCGTGTCGCGGTCCATCCTTGCGGCCTCCAGGTCGTGCGTCTCCATCACTGGCCCTCCTGCCGCGGTGGGGGGTTGCCACGGTGTGCGAGCAGCGCCGCGAGGGCATCGCGCACGTCCTTCTGGAGCTGCGCATCGCGCACCACCTTGTTCAGCGTGGCCGTGCCCGTCAGGCCCACGAGCAGCGACACCGCCACGGGCCGGACGCCCGGGTGCGCGCCCGTCCAGGAGGCGCCATCGCCATCGATGCCCGCCCAGAGGAGGAAGCTGACAGCGGCCCCGCAGGCGACGTTGCGTGCCAGGTGGGCCGCCACCTCCAGGCTGCCGCGGCCGTGGAGCGCGCCTGCGATGCGCGCCGCGAAGGGCACATCCAGCCCCGCCGGGAGGAGAGTCCCGAGCAGGCCGCCGGCCGCGCCCGCCAGCGTGATCGCGAGCCATTCGTACATGCCTCGAGGCTGCCATCGCCGGGTACGCAAGGCCAAGTGGCCGCTGGCATCCGTTGGCCCGAGTACCGAGGCCCGAGTCCCGAGGCGTCGGCCCGGTCGACCTGCACGGACACCTCCGAAGGCGTGGCGACGAGTCGTTGGCGCTGGGAGTCCCTAGCGCGACCGGCAGGGAGCGCTCGGGCGGCGTGCCGTGGGAGGGGGTCGGGGGGTGAGGGCTGTCGCGCCGTCGGCTGTCGCAACAGCCGCGGCAGCGCACGAGAGCCCTCCCTAGCGGTCGGCCTACAGATTGACCGCTCGCTGTCGCTGGGCGCTCGCCACTCGGCCACGAATCATCCCCGCCAGGCGTAGCGGGCTCGCAAGCGTCACCGCGTGACGCGGCGAGAGGGGACGTTCCCCTAGCGCGAACCGCGCAGGCGCGGGTCGAGCACATCCCGCAGGGCATCGCCCAGCATGTTAAAGCCGAAGACCGCGAAGAAGATGGCGAACCCCGGGAAGAGGGCCAGGTACATGTGGTTCTCTGCGAACGTACGCGTCTGGCCGGAAAGCATCTGCCCCCACGTCGGGAAGTTCGTCACCCCTTGCCCGAGAAAACTGATGGTGGCCTCGGCAAGGATCGCGATCCCGAGCTGCAGCGACGCCAGCACGATCACCGTGGGCATGATGTTCGGCACGATGTGCTTGAGGATGATGCGCGACGAGGGCGCGCCGATCACGGTCGCGGCCTCCACATACGGGTTCGCCTTCGTCGAGAGCACAGCGGAGCGCACGATGCGCGAGGCGCCACCAGCGAGCACCAGGCCCAGCGCGAGGATGACGATCGTCGTGCGTGGGAAGGTGTGCCAGAACCACTCGCTTCCGCCGGGCTGCGGCCCCCAGTCGGGGCCCCGGCCCAGCCCGATAAAGCCCGATGTGCCCGGGCGCACGTTCAATACCGCGAGCAGCGTCAGGATGAGGAAGATGGCGGGAAAGCTCAGCCAGACATCCACGAAGCGCTGCACGAAGAAGTCGAACTTGCCCCCGAAGTAGCCGCTGGTGACGCCCACGAGCAGCGAGAGGATGGAGACGAAAAACACCGTGCCCAGCCCCACAAGGGCCGTCACCTGGCAGGCGTAGACCATGCGTGAATAGAGGTCGCGTCCGTTCTCGTCGGTGCCGAACCAATATTGCGAACTGGGCCCCTGCAGCGAATCGTTCAGGTGCTGCGTGGCGAGCGGGTCACGCGCAATCCAGGGAGAGAACACGCCGATGACGATGATCGCCACGAGCATGAATGCCCCGAAGGCCCCGAGCGGCTTGCGGCGCGCGAAGTGCAGCGTGCCCTGGAGCAAGCGCTGGGGCAGGGGCGGGGCCGGCCGGAAGAACTGGTCGAGGGAGGCGATCTCCACCTGGGCAGCAGCCATTACCAAAGCCTCCTATGAAAGCCTGATGCGTGGATCGAGCACAGCGTAGGTGAGGTCCACAACAAGGTTGGCGAAAATGATGACGACGGCGAAGAGCATGTTCACGGCGATGATGACCGGGAAGTCGCGGTTGTTGATCGCCGTGAACAGGTAGCGCGCCACCCCGGGAATCCCAAAAATCTGTTCCAGCACCAGAGAACCGCCCACAAGCACAGGGATCTGCAGGCCGATGATCGTGATGATGGGGATGAACGCATTGCGCACGCCGTGACGGATGACGGTGGTCGACTCAGCCAGGCCTTTGGAGCGGGCCGTGCGCATGTAGTCCTGACGCAACACTTCGAGCATCTGCCCGCGCGTGAGGCGCATGATCGTGCCCGACAGGCCGATGCCCAGGATCACCCCGGGCACCCAGACGAGCTTGAGGTTGGCCGCGGGATCATCCCACAGCTTCTCGAAGAAGAACGGGCACGAGTAATTGAACCAGCGCGAGGCCAGCGCGATGATGATCGTCGCCAGGAAGAATGAGGGCAACGCCAGCATGCCGATGGCGCTGCTGCGCGCGACGTAGTCGATCGCCGAATCTTGCTTGACGGCCGAGATCACGCCGATCGGGAGCGCGATCACGATGGAGATGGCCATGCCCAGCACGCCGAGTTCGAGGCTGGTGGGAAGGCGGTCGCGTAGCTCCGGGCCGATTGGCCGGCCACCGGCGAGCGTCACGCCCAGGTCGCCGCGCAGGGCGTTTCCGGTCCAGCTGAGCCATTGCTCGACGTAGTTCTTATCGAGCCCCAAGCGGCCGCGGATCTCATCTTTGTAGGCGTTGAGGGCGAAGGTGTTCAGGGCCGAATTGCGCTCGGCCGGTGTGGCCGTGGCCGGGTTCAGGCCATCCCTCCTCAGCTGGTCGTCCACGAAGCGGTCTTCTATGCGCTTGCGGTCCACGAAGGCGGCCGTGAGCGGGTCCTTGCCTTCCTTCACGAGTTCTTCGGCGACGGCCACCTTCAGGATTTCGTCGCGGCCCTGGATCTCGTTGTTCGCCGTGAGGATGTCGACGGCATCTCCCGGGAGCAGGCGCACGAAGGCCGTCACCAGCAGGGAGACGCCGAGGAGCGTCGGGATCATGAGCAGGAGACGCCGGATGATGTACTGGGACACGCCTGATC
>JBPCLM010000078.1:0-5710 GCA_051003295.1 Tepidiformaceae bacterium
CATCGATCTGGCGCATACCCGTGACGAATGCCTGAAACGAGCCGTTGGTGGGCGCCCAGCCGACCTTGCCCTTCCATTTCGCCGCCGTCAGGTCCCGCACGGAAGCGGGCAGTTCGGCCGCTGTCACAAGGCCCGGGTTGTAGACGATCACGCGTGCGCGGCCGCTCAGGCCAACCCAGAGCGAATCGGGGGCGCGGTATTCCGCCGGCACGAGCCGCGTGGTGGCCGCTGCCAGAGGCTCGAAGAACGCTCCCTTCGCCACGGCGCCAAGGGCGCCGGCGTCCTGTGCGATGTAGACATCGGCGGGCGACTTCTTTCCCTCTTCGAAGATGAGCGACGCGAGTTCGGCCGTATCGCCGTACTTGACCTTCACATCGACGCCCGTCGTCTTCTCAAAATCATCGATGATCGACTGGACGAGGCTTTCGGCGCGGCCGGAGTACACGGTGAGGCTGCCGCCCACCTTCGCGGCGCCCCCACCGCCAGCGGGCGAGCCCGCCCCGTCGTCATCGTCACCGGCGCAGCCCAAGCCGATGAGGGCCGTGAGCGAAAGGCTCAGGAGCACTAGCGTCCGGCCAATACGTGGGCCCACTGCTTCTGGTCGCGTGGTCGGGCGTTGCGTGGACATTAGGCGATCCTAATGTTTCCCGACAGTGCGCGCAACACTGCTGGCGGATCGATTTTCTGTTAGGCTCCGCGGCCGGGAGGGCCACATGGACGAGTTCGCTGACAAGGTCGCGGTGATAACCGGCGGCGCGAGCGGCATCGGGCTCGCCACGGCAAGGCGGCTGGCCGCCGAGGGCATGCGTATCGTACTCGCGGATATCGAGGCAGGACCGCTCGAAGACGCTGGCCGCGAGATCGAGGCCCTGGGCGCCGAAGTGCTGACCGTGCGCACAGATGTCGGCGACCGCGCCCAGGTCGAGGCACTGGCGGCCGCCACGTGGGGACGCTTCGGCGGCGCGCACGTCCTCTTCAACAACGCGGGCGTGGCCGTGAGCGGCCCCATCCAGGAGATGACGCACGAAGACTGGGAGTGGTCCATCCGGGTGAACCTCTGGGGCGTTATCCACGGCATCGAGGCGTTCGTGCCCCGAATGATTGCGCAGGGCGAGGGTGGGCACATCGTCAGCACGGCGTCCTTCGCGGGGCTCGTGCCGAACACGGGCCTGGGGGTGTACTGCGTCACGAAGTACGGCGTGGTGGCGCTTTCCGAATGCCTGTTCCGCGACCTGAGCGCGGAGGGGATCGGCGTCTCCGTGCTCTGCCCGATGCGCGTGCAGACGAACATCGATTCGTCCGCGCGCAACCGGCCGGCGGAGCTGGGGGGCACTGGTGCGCCACCACCCCGCGAGCAGGTGGAGCAGGAAGTGGCGCAATACCTCGCGGGCGGGACGATCACGGCCGAAGAGGTGGCCGAGAAGGTGCTCTGGGCGATCAGGCGGGGCGAACTGTACATCCTCCCGCACCAAGAGAGCCGGGGGTTCATCCGGCGCCGCTTCGAACGCATCGACCGAGCGTTCGGCTAGGTTCCATCCGCACTCTTGGAGGACTCTCCGTCCGGCGCACGATTGAGGGGGAGGCAGCGTGGGTGTGGGCTGCGCGGGACGCTGGGGCCGCAGGACACAGGACTCAGCACCAAAGCACCAAGCACCACCCACGAGGCACTACACCCGCTGGCACATGCGCCGCACGATTTCGTACATCAACTCTGTGCCCATGTTCAGGTTTTCCACCGTGAGGAACTCGTTGTTGCCGTGGAAGCCGGCCCGCTCCGCGCGGCTCAACAGGCACGGGATGAACCCGTAAGCGGGAATACCTCGCGCGCGGAGGAAGCGGTTATCGGTGCCTCCAATGGTCATGCTCGGCACCACCACCGCATCCTCCATCGCCCCGTTCACCACCGCCTGGATGGTGTGATAGAGTTCCGTGTCCCAATCGACCGCGACGGGCTCGCCTTCGTGTGGCTGGTACAGCTCCACGCTGATGCGTTCGTCGTCGATGCGCTCCTTGACGCGTCGGATCCAGTCGTCCTTCGTCTGCCCCGGCAACAGCCGGCAGTCGATCACGGCCCAGCTCTTGGCCGGCACGACGTTCGCCTTGATGCCGCTCTGCAGCATGGTCACGTTGAGCGTGTTGATGAACGCTGCCTGCAGCTCCGGCGTGCGCAGGATCTGCGCCTCTATCGCCGCGCGGTCATCGGGCAGCAGGCCCGCTTCCGTCAACCGCGCCAGGTGGGCCGTGGTGTCGGGCGTGTAGGTGATGCCCCGGTCCCAGTCCTCCAGCTTCAGCAGCGCGCGAAGGAGGTGCACGAGCGAGTTGTCTTTGTGCGGGCGGCTCCCGTGGCCGGGCGTGCCCACCGCCGTCAGTTGCAGCCAGCAGATGTCCTTTTCGTTGGTGGCGATGCCGAAGAGCTTCGCTTCCTTGCCGGCGAACTGGTCCGCGCCGCCGCCGCCTTCGCTCAGTTCGAACTCGACATCGACGACATCTGGCCGGTTCTTGCAGAGCCACTCCATGCCGAATTCGCTGCCCGCTTCCTCATCCGGCACGGCGCAGAAGACGACGTCGCGCGCGAGTGGCACAGGCAGCCGCTTCAGCAGAAGGAAGGCAATCAGCTGCATCACCCCGCAGCCCTTCATATCGACCGCGCCGCGGCCGTACACCTTCCCGTCGCGGATGACGCCTTCAAACGCCGGGACTTCCCAGTACTCCGCTTCCACCGGCACGACATCGGTGTGGTTGCAGAGCATCAGCGGGCGCTTGCTGCCGTCGCCCTTCAGGCGCGCGACCAGCACTTCGCGATTGGGGGCGGTCTCGATGTATTCGCAGGCGATGCCCTCGCGTGCGATCAGGTCGCCGAGGAAGCGTGCCGCCGGTTTCTCGTTGCCGGGCGGGTTCGAAGTGTCTATTTGCAGGTAGCGCACGAAGATATCGAGCGCCTCCGCGAAGAGCGGCTTCCAATCGATCGTTGTCGTGACCATGGATCCCCTCCCGTGCAGCGCCCAAGCCTACGCGGCGCCCCGCGGCAGCGCGACCGGTTGCCCGGGCCACACCCGAGCGAAGCAGCCCGCCCGCTGACAATGACCCCTTCGCGGTCGCCGCCCCGGTGCAAACACTGGATGGATGTGCCCGCACCCACCCGAAGAATGGCGCCGCGTCTTCGAGGGCACCGCCGCGCCCCTCCCCGGGCGCCTCCTCTGCAGCCTCTGCGGCGAACTGGTGTACGTGGTGCCCCGCCCCATGCCCCTTCCGGCGGTGCGGATGCCTCCCGGTGCGATAGCCGACCCCCGCGGGACAGCTGAAACCCACTCTCCGCGGCCTAGTCCTCGACCGCTCCGAGCCCCGCGTCCCCTACGTCCACCAGCACCGAAGGCACCCGCTCCCCGAAATTGACTGCTTCCGGCGGACCCTCGGGGCGGTGCACTGTGATCGTGCGGCGTTCGGGGTCGACGAGCCAGACCTCGCGCACACCGTGTTCCAGGTACTGCCGAAGCTTCGTCGAACGGTCGAACGCGCGCGTGCTGCGCGAAAGCACCTCGACCACCAGGTCGGGCACGCCTTCGATCCCACGCGCGGTCAAGATCTCCTCCCGCCCCGGCGCAACGTAGACCACATCCGGTTCGAACCCGATGCGCGTACCGAGCGCCACCCCGAGCGGCGCTATTGCCGCGTAACCGCCGCTAGAACGGCAGAGCAACTTCAGCGCGAGGAAGATCTCCCCGACGATGTCCTGGTGCAGGCGTGAAGGCGGAGTCACGAGGACGAGCACTCCTTCCAGCAGTTCATACTGGCGGCCGTCGTCCGGCATCGTGAACCAGTCATCGACGGTAAGTTCCTCTGCGGGAAAAGCGCTGGGCTGCGGTTTGCGGATGGCCATGATGCTGCCGCCCATTCTAGCAGCCCCTCGCGCGCCGTCCTGTCGCCGGGCCTCCCGCGCCGCTACCATGGCCCGATGACGGAGTTGCGCATCCCTTTCTTCAAGCCCGCCATCGATGAAGAGGATGTCGCCGCTGTCGCGGATGTGGTGCGCAGCGGCTGGCTGGTGACCGGGCCCAACGTCGCTGCGCTCGAATCCGAGCTCGCCGCCTACTGTCGCGCCCCGTTCGTAAACGCCGTCAACTCCGCTACTGCGGCCCTTCATCTCGCCCTGCGGGCGTGGGATATCGGTCCCGGCGATGAGGTCATCACGACCCCCTACACCTTCGCGGCGACCGCCAACGTCATCGTCCACACGGGCGCCACGCCGGTGCTCGCCGACATCCGCGAAGCCGACGCCAATATCGACCCGGCCGCCATCGAGCGCGTCGTTACGCCGCGCACGCGCGCAATTATCCCCGTGCACTTCGCGGGCGAACCCTGCGACATGGAGGCCATCGGAGCGATCGCCGGACGGCACGGCCTCAGAGTGCTCGAAGATGCCGCCCATGCCGTGGGCGCGTTCTACCGGGGCCGCCCCATCGGCAGCCTCAGCGACGCGACGGCGTTCAGCTTCTACGCCACCAAGAACATGACCACGGGCGAAGGCGGCGCGCTCGCGACCGGGGACGAAGCCCTGAGCGAACGCGTGCGCATGCTCACCCTGCACGGCATGACGCGTGACGCCTGGAACCGCTACGGCGCCGGCGGCAGCTGGCGCTACGACATTCGCGAGTTCGGCTTCAAGGACAACCTGACCGATATCGCCGCCGCGCTCGGGCGCGTGCAGCTGAAGAAGCTCGACCGCCTCACGGAGTTGCGGACGCGCGCGTCGCAGCGCTATTTCGCCAACCTGCGCGATGAAGAGCACGTCATCCTGCCCGGGTTCAGCGAAGACAACCGCCAGGCGTGGCACCTCTTCGTCATCCGCATCCGCAACGAGCAGTCGCCGGTCCAGCGCGACGAGGTGATTCGCCAGCTTGCGGCGCGGGGCATCGGCACGTCCGTGCATTTCATCCCGATCCATTACTTCAGCGCGTACCAACGCCTCGGGCTCTGGAAGGAAGGCGACTTCCCCTTCGCCGAACGCTACTTCGCGGGCGCCATTAGCCTGCCGCTCTTTCCCGACATTACGGACGCGCAAATCGACGATGTCTGTACCGCCCTGCGCGAGACCCTGCACCCCGCCGCTTGAGCGCCAGGCGCCTTCGCAGCCCGGCAGGGTGGCGTAGGATGCTGTAGCGAATGGACTCCCCTGAGCCATCGCGGCGGCCCGATGAGTTGCTGCTCGACCAACTGGCGGACCAGCTGGACCGCACGCGCAGGCTCCTCACCGGAACCCCCGAAGAAGCGGCCGAGCGCGCACTGGCACGCATCGGCGGCGAACGCGAAACGGAAGCGCGCATCGCCGCCGCACTCGCTGCCCACGTCCCCCTGGCCGAGCCGGCGCGTTTCCCCGAGGCGCATCGCCTGGCGATGGCCGCCCTGGAAGTGCTCGACCGTGAAGGTTCCCGCGACCCGAAGGTGGGCCGCCTGGGCCCGTTTGCGCCTGTCGCCGCGTTGGCCGTCGAATTCGTGGCCGAGTACATCGTGAAGTCGTACGCGCAGGCCATAGCGGGGCGGCTGGCGACGCTCTACGCACGCCGCGAGACGCAGGCCGCGCCCGGCCCCGAACGCCGCCTGCTCGCGAGCGCCCGCGCGGAAACGGCGCGCGTTGCCGCGGGCTTCAGGGGAGGCGGCCCGGCCGCGCCCCTGCTCGTCGCGGGCGGCGCCGCGCTCCCGCTGCTGGCCTCTC
>JBPCLM010000079.1:0-9797 GCA_051003295.1 Tepidiformaceae bacterium
GCGAACATGGCAGTCTTCGATGGCGCGCGGCCCGCTGTAATCATCCAGGCGGCGCGCGAATTGCGCGTGTCGCGCTATGCACCACTCTCCCTCGCCGGCATCGTCGCCGGCGCAGCCGTCGCCCTCGGGCTCACCTTTTCCTCAGGCGATGACGCGACCGCACCTGCTGACAGCGCTCTCCCGGCCGCGTTCGCTGCCGCAGCCGCCGCCTTTGTCGACCCACCGTCGCTGCCGTTGGGCACAGCCGCGGTCATTCCCACCGGGCCCGCCGCCGGCATTCACATCCAGCAGGCGGTCGCGCTGCCGTCGGAGTACGGCGCTTTCTGGAGCCCCGTGCCCTCGCTCCCTGCACTCCCTGAGGTCGCGACTGCCGACGCCCCCGCGCCAGCGGCAGCGCCACAGCCTATCACTCCCGCACCGGCGCCCGCAGGTCGGGCGCAACAGCCGGTTTCGGCGGTGGTGGTGCAGCCCCCAGCACCCGCCCCGGCGCCGGTGGTGCAGCCCCCGGCGCCCGTTCCCACTCCCGTCCCCGTGGCCGAAGAACCGGCACCGCCGCCCGCCGCTGGCCCGCCGAACTTCTACCTTCCTGATGTCCCCGGCGGAGGCGCCACGAGCCTCGAACAGCGGCTTGTCAATGGCATCAACGCCGAACGCACGGCCGCCGGCCTCGCACCCTATGCCTACGACACCGGCCTCGCCCACATCGCGCGCATCCGTTCACGGCAGATGGCCGACCAGCAGTATTTCGGCCACGTCGACCCCTATGGGTATGCGATGTACACGGAACTACTGGCGTACTTCGGCTATGGTTACGCCTGGGCCGGCGAGAACATCGCCCTCAACAATTACTCAGCAGGCGAATCCGCCGAGCGCGCCCTGATTTCGTTGATGAACAG
This sequence comes from Tepidiformaceae bacterium, assembly GCA_051003295.1. Taxonomy (GTDB): domain Bacteria; phylum Chloroflexota; class Dehalococcoidia; order Tepidiformales; family Tepidiformaceae. The sequence continues at coordinate 897 of JBPCLM010000079.1, forward strand.
CCCCAGCCACCGTGCCAACATTCTCGCCGGAGACTTCTCCCGCATCGGCGTCGGCGAAGTGTCGCTCAGCGATGGGCGCCACTACTACACGATGATCTTCCTGGGCTAAGTGACTAACCCCGGGTGGCCGCGGCGTTAGTCGGGGCCACCGGGGAAATTGTCGTCGCCGGCCGCCCCTGCCCCTGCCCGCGAAAGAGCGAAGCCGACGCCGCCGCCGACGGCGGCGATCCCGCCCAGTACCAGCACGACCACCGCCCACACCGGGAAGCCGCCTCTGCCTTCATCGCCGCTGCCGCCGTCACCGCCGCTGGTAGAGCTCACCAGGCCGCCGGAGAGCGTCGCTACAGGCGAGCCCGCCCCCGGCGACCCCGCCGGGATGGTCCCCGAAGGCTGCGGCGTGCTGTGCCCCGTGGCTTCCCCTACAGCCGCGGTTACGCCGGGCACCGGTGTGCGCGAGGGCGCCGGCGTGAACGTCGGGATCGGCTTTGGCTGCACGTTCCCGAAGGTGATATCAAGCTGCACCGGCCCCGCCTGCCACTTCGCCGTCTGTTCTGCGAAGCGGTCGCCGATCTTTAATCGAACCTCAGCGTTCGTGAAGCCGCAGCCGGCCGTCTGCTCGCGCGAAACAACGTCGGCCCAGTACACCGTTACGCGGCCATCGCCGTCGCCGGTAAACTGCGTCTTGCCCTTGCCGCAGAGCTTGTCGCCGACGTACGCCTCCACGGCCATGCCTTCGGGGACCACGCCCGCCTCGTCGGTTATCGAGCCGAAGACGGTGGATGGTGGCCCGAACTGTGCCGCGGCCACGCCGAGGCCAAACGCGGCCAGGGCCGCGGCCCCGATCGTCAGCCGCCGGAACGAAAAAACGCTGGTTGTGCTCATGTGAACGACCCGGTATCTGGTATCAACGGCCTCCTGCGAGGGTAGCCGTCCTTCCCCCTAAAGGCACCAGCACCCGTTAGTTTCGCTTAACCCGCCGGAGCCGCCCGCTCGCCTGCAACGAAAGAAGGGGCGCGCTGGCCACGGCGCGCCCCTTCGTCCCACCGGGAAGAGGAGAGGCTTCTACCCGAGATGGCTGTACATCGATGGCTTCCGCCGTAACGCCGCAGCCCCCAGGGCCACGTGCCCCGCAATAAGCGCGACCAGCAACGCCCATTCGTACCGGGCGGCAGTGGCGATCTGCGCCGTGCCGCTGCCGGTGGCCGGCGGCAGAGGGGCGCCCCTGACGCGGGCTCCACCCGCCCCGTCGAGCCCCGTCGAAGCGGGCGCGAGCGTATCGATCGGGCGATTCCCTTCGAGCCCGCCGGAGCCCTGACAGAGGGAGATGCTGAAGGCGACGCGCACGCCACCGGGGCCCAGATCCACGCGCTCGAGTGCCCCCGCCGGGCTGGTCACTTCGTAGAAAACGCCCTCCGCGCAAGCGAGTGCCGTGTCCTTGCCGAGCACCTGCCTCACGGTGTAGAAACCGGGCGCGAGTGGGGCGCCCTGGGCTGTGCCCGCGGGCGCGTCGGCGCTTGTGCCGAGGGATAGCGTCTCGACGACCGCGCCCCGCGCATCCACCACTTCGAATCGCCAGGTGCGGCCCGCGGCCTCCGCGGCGGGCGAAATGGTCGCACTGACCGTGACGCGCCCACCAGCGAACGACAGCGGCCTGGCACTCGCCCCCTCACCGGCCATGGAAACCGCCAGAGAGTCCTCGCCCGCTGCGTCGAAGGCGGCTCCGGACATCGGAGCGCCGAGACCTGAGGGGCCTTGCGCCACAGACCCGCGCGCAAACAGCCCGGCCGGCACGAGCGCAAGCATGACAGCCAACGCGAAGAGCCAGTGACGCTTGCACATCTCGTGCCACTCCTGGAATCCGTCCGTCCACCCTTCGGCAACCGGGGTGGCGGTTCCGTAACGATAGGGGAGGCGCTCCGGCCGCGGCCATAAGAACCCGGTTAGAACTGGCTGCGTTGGCGCGAGCCGGGGCCCCGAAAGACCCGTCCGGGAATTGCCCAAAGTCGGGCGCGGCGCGGAGCCCGAGCGAGCAGCGGCCGGCCGTCCGTCCGTCCCGAACAGAGAACAGGTGCTCAATGAAGCGCGACGCGGACGTGGAAGCGAAGGCCATCTCGTCCTCCGGCCGCCAACTGGACGCACCGTCCTACGCGGAGGTCATTCGCGCGCAGTAACGGCCCGCCGCGGCGCCAGCTCGCCGGGCTGCGGCATACCGTCCACCATCTCGCGCGGCTCCAGCTTGCGCTCGCAATACTTGTCGAGCGTGTCACGGTCCTTCACGAATTCCATCCGCGGCACAGCGTATCCGCAGGATGTCTGTAGCTTCTCCACATCGATGAAGAAGGCCTGGCGCACGTAAGGGTGGAGGTCATCGCGGAAGGCCTCGCGGTAGCGGGCGAGCGCAGGGTCGTCCAGGTCAACGCGCCGGCCCGTCCCGTAAATGCGCACGATGCCCGCCGTTCCATCGAAGCTGCAGAGCATAAGGGTGATGCGCCCGTTTTCTGTGGTGTGCTTCGCCGTTTCATTGCCGCTGCCGGGGTAGTCGAGGTAGCCCACGAGGTTGGGCTCCAGCACGCGTAGCAGCGTGCGTCCCTTCGGAGAAAGGTTCGGGAAACCGCCCGAGCGATCCGAGGGCGCCGTCGCCACAAAGAACATGTGCTGTTGTTCGATGAACGCGCGCCGCTCGTCGTCGATGTGGTCGTACCAGTCAGCCATCTGTTTCCCTCTTCTTCGCCTCGTTGTGTCACGATTCTGAGGCGGCGAGCGCCGTTGCGCCAGAGCCATACCCCGCTCGCGGGCACGCGTGAATGGCCCGCTTTCAGGCCAGGAATGGGTTCGCCGCCGCAGGCAATCCGAACGTCTCGGCAACCGGCCCGCGCACGAGCTTTCCTTCGTACGTGCTGAGCGACGCAGCGAGCGTGCGGTCTTTCGCAAGCGCCGCCGCCACGCCGTTGTCCGCGATGAACTCGACATAGGGAAGCGTTGCGCTCGTGAGCGCCTGCGTGCTGGTCTGCGGCACCGCTCCCGGCATGTTGCTCACGCAATAGTGGACCACGCCCTCTTCGATGTAGATGGGGTCGCTGTGGGTGGTCGCGCGGCTCGTCTCCGCCGCGCCGCCCTGGTCGATACTGACGTCCACGATCACCGCGCCCGGCCCCATCGAACGGACCATTTCGCGCGTCACGATCTTGGGGGCAGCCGCGCCCGGCACGAGCACGCCGAGGATCGCGAGGTCGGCCCCGTTTATCTCCTCCGCGACGCTCTGCGGCGATGACGTACGCGTGGCGATGCGCCCGCCGAAGTTCTCCTGCAGGTACAGCAGCCGCGCGAGATCACGTGACATGACCACGACGCGCGCATCAAGCCCCATGAGGGCGCGCGCCGCCGCTGTCGCGACTGTCCCCGAGCCGATGATCACCACGCGCCCCGGCGGCACGCCCGCGACCCCGCCGAGCAACTTCCCGCGCCCCGGCCCCGGGTGCTTGAGCAACTGCGCCCCGATCTCGGCCGCCATGCGCCCCGCCACCTGCGACATCGGCGCCAGCAGCGGCAGCGAGCCATCCGCCTTGCGTACCAGTTCATAGGCCATCGAAGCGCAACCAGAGGCCAGGAGCCGTTCTGTCAGTGGCCGGTCGGCTGCCAGGTGCAGATAGGTGAACAGGGCGCACTCCGCCCGCAGCCAATCGTATTCGCTCGCCACCGGTTCTTTCACCTTGACGACCAGCTCGCAGGCGCCCCAGACCTCTGGGGCGTCCCCCGCGATTTCAGCGCCGGAGGCGATATAGGCCGCATCGTTGTGCCCGGAGCCTGCTCCGGCGCCCGTTTCGACCAGCACCTGGTGGCCGCGGACGCGCAATGCGTGGGCTCCCTCCGGCGTCAGCCCGACCCGCGCCTCTCCGTCCTTTCGTTCACGTACCGTCCCCACCCGCATGTGAAGCGCGCCCTTCCGTTCACGGACAGGTTACCGGAATTTAACCGTCCGGGAGCGGCTTCGGGCGCCGCCGGGTAACCCGGCGGTTCCCCACAGCCGATGCTCATTGCAGCATAGTCTCGCGTTCTCGTCGCAAATCCCTCTGTGGTATTACGATTGTACGACGCCGGGCGTGGCGAATGGCGGTGCAGCGCGCCACGGGATGCTCGACGGGCCCCTCCAGGCGATTACGGGTCTGGCTGGGCCTCGTGGCAGTGGCAGTACTCCCCTGGGCCGCTGCAGCCTTCGCCGTCGGCGCGGAGTCGGGCGCCAGCGCGGCCGACGGGATCGCCTTCCACGACCAGCACCTGACTCTGGTTGTCGAACGCCCCGACGGCATCTACTACGTCGAAATCCTGATGCTGGTGGGCGAGCGGCCCGGCCGCGATTTTGATGCCGAGGTGGCGGCCGCCCGCGAGGCTATCATCGCCCGCTTCCCTGGGGCTGTCCCAACGGACGACTCCGGCGTGAGCGCGCAGTTCGTGCAGAACAGCTACTGGTGGGCCGAGCACGGCACGGACTGGCTCTACAACAGTGCCGGCAAGCCCGCGTCACTCTCCGGCGAAGGCGCTGCTATCGGGGCGGCCTCGGACACGTGGGGCAACGCCGGCGCCGACTTCGCCTTCACGAACGCTGGCACCACCGGCGCAGGCACGGGCGCCTGCAACAACAGCACCGATGGCGGCAACACCGTCGGCTGGGCGCCCCAGGGCAACTCCGTCCTCGCTGTCACCTGTACGTGGTACAGCACTGCCACCAGCCCCTTTCCCGCCACCGAATTCGATATGGAGATTGACCCGGACTGGAACTGGACCACCGGCACCCCCAGCAACATCGACGTCCAGAGCGTGATCACGCACGAATTCGGGCACGCCGTGGGCCTCGGGCACTCCGCCTCCTCCGCTGCCGTGATGTACGCCACCTACGGCGCCGGCACCAGCAAGCGCGCCCTCACCCCGGACGACATCAACGGCCTCGTGGCGATCTACGGCGCCACCGCGCCCGGCCCCACGAATACCCCGACCAGCACTGCCGTCGCCACGAACACCACCACTGCCACGAGCACCGCAACGAACACGGCCACGCTCACCCCGACCACGACCCCAACGCCGGCGCCTACCACGGGCGCGACCAGCACGCCCACGCGCACCCCCACGAAGACCCCGACAACCACCGCCACCGCCACCCCCACGCGCACGCCGACACTCGCCGCCGCAGCGACCGCAACACCAACGAACACCCCGGCCAACACGCCCACACCGACGAAGACGCCGCCGCCTGGGAAGCGCAAAATCAAGTTCAACCAGGGGGCGAACCTGGTGACGTGGAGCGGCCCCGACGCGAGCCCCGCGGCGACGCTGCAGGGCGTTAGTTCCCTGCAGGTGGTGTACGGCTTCGATGCCGCGACGGGCGGCTGGAAGCGCTACGGCGCCGGCCTCCCGCCGTTCCTGAACGACCTCACGACCTTCTCGGAAGGCGAAGCCTACTGGTTCATGGCCACAGCCACGGGCGAGATCGCCGTCCCCTGAGCGCCGCTCATTCGCCGCTTCCGCGCCGGGCCGCGAACTACCGCCCCGGGATTTCCAGATCCTCCGCCGGGGGCGCCGGGTTGGCGATGCCCGCCATCAACTGCGTCGGCACGAGCATGCGCAGTTCGTCGAGCGTCCACCGTCCGTGCTTGTAGATCGTGCGCACGGGCGGGTAAATCTCGTTCAGGAGGCCTACCTGGCCGCCGGCCACGGCGAAGATTTTACCGTTGATGTTCCATGCCTCATCGAGGAGCAAGTACACGGTCATCGGTGCGATCATCTCAGGGCCGCGCATCCCGGCCGCCTCTTCGGCGGCGCGGTTGGCCATGGTGTTGCCGCCGCCGCCCCCGGGCTGCCCGATCCCCCGGCTCGCGCGAATCTCCCTTGCCGCCTGCGGGACCGTCGCCGTCAGCCGCGTCGATGCTCCCGGGGCGATGCAGTTCACGGTAATGCCGTAGCGGCCCAGGTCCCGCGCCGCGACACGCGTGAGCCCGGCCACCCCGGCCTTCGCCGCGCCGTAGTTCGCCTGCCCGGAGTTTCCCTGCAGCCCCGAAACCGAGCTGTAGTTGATGATGCGGCCGTAACGCTGCTGGCGCATCAGCACGGCCGCCGGCTTGAGCGTGGTGAAGTGCCCCTTCAGGTCCACGCGGATGACGTCGTCCCATTCCTGCTCGTTCAGGTTGAAAACCATGCGGTCGCGCAGGATGGCGGCCAGGTTGATGAGCCCATCCAGCCTGCCCCAGGTATCCAGTGCGCTGCGTATGACGCTCTCGCCGCCTTCCATGTCCGAGACATCCGCGAAGTTGCCGACAGCTTCGCCGCCGGCCTTCTTTATCTCTTCGACCACTTGCGCGGCCGGCCCGTCGTCGTGCCCTGAACCGTCGGGGTTCACGCCCGGGTCGTTCACCACCACGCGCGCGCCTTCGGAAGCGGCCAGCAGGGCGCACTCCCGGCCGATTCCCCGGCCCGCACCCGTCAGTGCAATTACTTTGCCATCCAGCAGTCCCGGCATATCAGTTGAACCGTACGGTGGCCGAGCCCGGTGTCGTCTTCTGCCCCTCGGGGTTTTCTGTCCACACCTCGAGATCGACGAGCCGGGCGCCGTCCTGTTCGTACTTCTTCTTCACGACACCCTTGCAGATGACGTCCTGGTTCGGATAGTCCATGCCGCGGTAACTGCAGCCGTACTTCTGGATGCGGCCGTTGTTCCCTATCCAGTCGTGCACCAGTTGCCCGAGGAACGCGTTCTTGAGCGCACCGTGAACGATGATGCCCGGCAGCCCAGTGCCCATGGCGAAGTCCTTGTCGTAGTGGATCTGATAGAAGTCGCCCGAACCGGCGGCCCACTGCACGAGTTGCTGGGTGCTGCAGTTCTTCTTCAGCGGGCCGACTTCCTGGCCCTCGATCACGTCGTTCCACTTCACAGCCATCTCTCTTCTCCTGGTGGCAAATGCCTAGTAGCGGATGCCCGTGCCCGTCGCCGTCGCCACGAGCTTGCCATCCTGGTTGGTGTAGTCGGTCCTTGTCGTGGTGATAAGCATGTCGCCGATGCCGCCCTTGCGCTCCTGGATATCGGAGATGTAGCTCACCGACGTCAACGAGTCGCCCGCGCAGATATCGCCGAAGTACTCGATGTCGGTGCCGCCGTTGAGGATGCGCTTCAGCGGGCGGCTGGGCTGTGGGCCTGGCCCGCTGCCCCGGCGGCCGCCGAAGGTGGCGTCGCTCGTGCGCGGGTCAAACACGGGCGTGCCGAGGTAGCCGGGTGGGCAGGGCAGGCTGCGATAGCCGGCCGCCTTCGCAGCCGCCTCATCGAAGTAGATTGGGTCGGTGTGTCCCACCGAACGGGCGAACATGCGCACGGATAGCTTGTCCACTTCCAGCTTTGTCGGTTCTCCCTTCTTGCCCACCTCCGCACGCATCTCGTCGGTGATGAGGGATTCTTGTGCCGCAGTTTCGGCCATATGGCGCCTCCGGGTTCGGTTTGCGCACGAAACGATATCGGAACCAGAGCGGCGCGTAAACCGCCGGGGCCGCCAGCCGGGGGCGCCAGATTGACCGAGCACTCCTCGCTTGCAAGGATCCCGGCAGCCAGCCCGCGCAAAAGGGGTCTCATGGCCCACGTACCCTGCCAGCTTGGGAGTCGCTTTTCCCGCTGCCCCAACGAATCGGCCCACGTGTGCCAGTATTGCGGGCGCAACTTCTGCCCTCAGCACGCGCACTGGGTGGAAGCGCACGAAGCCGTGTGCATCCGCAAGCGCTGCGCCGAAAAGCGTGACGACCTCACCCTCCACCTCGCCTACCGCGAACGCGTCGAACAACGCAACCACGCCGGGCTCTGCGGCGTTGAAGGTTGCGGGCCCCACCCGGGGTTCGAATGTTCCCTTTGCCTTGGCTTGTTCTGTGGGGCGCACCTTTCCAACCGCACCTACACCTTCCGCGATGGCTGGTCCTCCGTGGACAGGCCGGTGAGCATCTGCCGGCACTGCTGGGACCGCCGCCGTGTCTGGCGCCACCGCTAATGCCGCGTTCCCGGCGGTGGTCGCTCACGAGTGAGACAATACCGCCGGCGGCAACGGCCCCCCGGGGTGGATCGTGACCATCGGCACTCCCGGCTCAGTCTCCATCGCGGAAATCGAAGACGCGCGCGCGGCGATAGCGGGCAGCGTCCGCCAAACCCCGCTCTGGCCCTCGCGCACCCTCAGCGACCTTGTGGGCGTGCCCGTTTCGCTCAAGTGCGAACAGATGCAGCTCACGGGCTCCTTCAAGGCGCGCGGGGCAATGAACTTCGTGCGCCAGCTGGGCCCATCGATGACTGGGCTGGTGGCCGCCAGCGCCGGGAACCACGCCCAAGGCGTCGCGCTCGCGGGCACGGCGCGGGGACTGCCCGTAACGGTCGTCATGCCCGCAGCGGCGCCGTTGGCGAAAGTGATGGCCGCGCGCGCTTATGGTGCTCGCGTCATCCTCCAGGGCGCCTCCCTCGAAGACGCGCGCACGGAGGCGCTCCAAATCGCTTCGCGGGAAGGGCGCCTCTACGTCCCTCCCTTCGATGACGACGCAGTCATCGCCGGCCAGGGCACCATCGGCCTCGAAATCCTCGAGCAGCACCCGGACGTGCAGGAAGTGCTCGTGCCCGCGGGCGGTGGGGGGCTGCTTTCCGGCATCGCCACGGCGATAAAGGCGCGCCGCCCCGGAGTGCGCGTCGTCGGCGTCCAGGCGGCCGCCATGAACGGCATCTGCCGCTCCCTCGAGTCTGGCACCGCATCGACCGCCCCCTCGCGCCGCACGATCGCCGACGGCGTCGCCGTGGCGGGCCCGTCCGAGCGCACCTTCGCCATCATCCGTGACAACGTCGATGAGGTCGTCTCCTGCAGCGAGGAAGCGATCGCGCACGCAATTGTCCTCCTC
>JBPCLM010000080.1:0-24111 GCA_051003295.1 Tepidiformaceae bacterium
GCGCGGACGCCCGTTGCAGGGTGTTGACGGTGCGGGCGCGGCCGCGGTGGACCCCACGAGAGGCTCCCTGGCCTCACAGTTCAGGCTAGGCCGACGCGCCGCGCTCGCCGGCGATCTCGGCGGGCGGCAACCCGAGATAGACCGGAGGGGTGACGGCACGATAGGCCGCCTGCAGCTGGCGGCGATGGTCGACCTCGGCGGCGCCGAGCGGCGTGCCCCCTTCGAGCACAGCCACGAGTTCATCGTAGCGGTGGTAGAAAACGTCGCCGGGAGCGGCGATCGCGCCGCGTCCCACCAGGTGGCGGCCTATGGCCAGCCAGTGGGCCCGCCAGGACGCCGCCAGGCGCTGGTCCGAGAGCACGTTGTGGTCTTCCAGGACCACGAGATACTGCTGGGCGGCGGGGAGCCGTTGGAGCGCGCGCCCTGCGGCGGGATCGGCTGCCGCTACCTCGGCGAGCTCGGTTTCGAGACGCGCACGGCGCCCGGCAGCCGCTTGCTGGCGGGCCTCCGGGCTTTCGCCATCGTCCATGGTCGCCTGCGTGCGGATGCCCCTGACCAGCGGCGAAGGGTCCTCGCGCCATGAAGGCACGTCCAGGACGAAGCGGTCGAGGGTCTGGCCCCAGCGTTCGAGGAAGGCGGCGAAGACGGCGTCGAACCCAAGGGTGGCCGGGAACGGGGCGCCGGGCTGCCAGGCTGCGAGTTCGTGGCGCAGCCCCTCGTCCTCCCGCACTAGCCGCGAGAGGTCCCAGAGTTCTCCGGCGCGGCGGCTGGTGGCGTTGTCGAAGCCGTGCAGGAGGGCGAGCCCATCTGCCTCTCGTCCGCTCCCGAAGTGGGCACGGTAGGCGGCAATAAAGGCCGCGACGGCGCCGTAGGCCTCGAAGAGGCAACCGACGTGCACGCCGCCCTCAACCGCTTCGTACTCATCGTCCAGCGCATAGAGAATGGAGCGCCAGTCGCCCGCCGCGACGTCAGCCGGGTCGAATCCTGCGAGCTCAGCCAGGTGCCGTTCTACCCTGGGGAGCCAGACGGTGCGCCAGCGTTCGAGCGGGGAAAGGGTGGGGTCGCCGGGCGGGGGCGTGCGGAAGGGGTGGCCCACGCCCGGGCGCCAGTAGTTGTAACCGTTGACCTTGATACTGGATGGCAGACCGTCGCCGGCGGGGGCGGCGATGGCACCCGGCCTGGAGAGCGTGAGCGGCGGGTGCGAGGCCGGGTCGTGCTCGCTTTCGTAGTACCACGTGTGCGCCTCGTAGGCGGAGCCGGGGAGTTCGAAGGTCACGTTCATGCGGGACTATTCACGATTCACGATTCACGATTCACGATCGACGATTGACGCTCACGGCCCGCTCACGAGCGATGGTAACGGCGATGCGGGCGGGGCGCGATCCACGATTGGCGCGCGCGGCCGCCCGGGCTGTCCCGTCCGGTTCCGTTTCCGCGGGCCCCCGTGTAGCATCGGCCCGCACTGGCCGCGGCTGTACTGTGGCCCAATCGTCAATCGTCAATCGACAATCGACAACCTGTGCGGGGGGCATCGGATGGACCTTGATGGCCGCACGGTCCCGAACGGGAGCGCGCTCTACTTCGATGTCTGCATTGTGGGGGCGGGGCCGGCGGGGCTTTCGATCGCAAAGCAGCTGCGCGGGCGGGGCTTCGCCGTGTGCGTGCTGGAAAGCGGGGGCACGCGACGGGACGAGCGCGCACAGGCGCTCGGGCGCGGCAAGAACGTGGGCGAGCCGTACTTCCGCCTGGAGCGCACGCGCATGCGCATGGTTGGAGGCTCCAGCAACCACTGGCTGGACGACGAGGGCTACTGGTCGTCGTACGGCGGGTTGCGCTGCCGTCCGCTCGATGCGTGCGACCTGGCGGTGCGGGCGCACGTGCCCGGCAGCGGCTGGCCGATCGGCCACGCGGAGCTGACGCTGTACTACGAGCGAGCGCACGAGGCGCTGGGCCTCGCGCCCGTCGAGTATTCGCCCGGAGCCTGGGCAGAAGCTTCCGCGGCGCCGCTGGCGATCAGCGATGCGCGCGTCGCGACCACCGTCTGCCAGTTCGCGGCGCGGGACGTGTTCCAACAGGCCGGCCAGGACTTGGCCGCGGACCCCGGCGCCACACTCATCCTGTACGGCACGGTCGCGGAGATGCTGACCGCGGACGATGGGGATAGCGTCGAAGCGCTGCGCGTGGTGACCTTCGCCGGCAACAGCTTCCGGCTGCGTGCCCGCTATTTCGTGCTCGCCACGGGCGGCATCGAAAACGCGCGGCTGCTGCTCAGCTCCAGTAGCGCGCGTTTCCCTGGGGGCATCGGCAACACGCACGGCCACGTTGGGAGGCACTTCATGGAGCACGTGGTGGTCCAATCCGGTTTGCTCACGCCGGCATCGAGGACGTTCTTTGCCGACCTCGGGTTCTATCGCCAGCGCCGGGTACGCGGCCAGGCGGTAATCGGCGCACTGCGCGTGGCCGACGAGACGCAACGCGACGAAGGCCTGTTGAACACGATCGTGGCGTTCCAGCCGCATTCCGCGCTGTTCACGGAAGCGGCCGTGCGGTCGTTCGGGGACTTGCGCTGGGGGCTCTGGGAGCGTTCGCGGCCCAATGGCATCCCGCGCCACCTGCTGAACGTGGCGCGGCGGCCGGACCAGGTGCTGCGCGCTTCTCTGGTCAAAGTGCTGCGCCGGCCGGAGCCGCTGGAGGTGGCGCGGCTCGTGTTCACGGCGGAACAAGCGCCGAACGCGGCCAGCCGCGTGCTCCTCGCCGAGGAGCGGGACGAGCTCGGGATGCGCAAGGTCAAACTCGACTGGCAACTGACGCCGCTGGACTGGTCCAGCCTGGAGCGCACGCAAGAGATCGTGGCAGAGGCGCTGGCAGCCTCGAAGGCCGGCACGGTATCGCGGTTGCTGCGCGACGAGGCGCTGCGGCCGAGGGTCTTCGGGTCCCGCCACCACATTGGCACCACCCGCATGAGCCGCGACGCCCGCGATGGCGTCGTCGATGGGGACTGCCGGGTGCACGGCCTCGGGAACCTGTTCGTCGCGGGCAGCTCCGTCTTCCCGACGGCGGGTGCGACGACCGTGACGCTGAGCATCGTGGCGATGGCGCTACGGCTGGCGGACCACGTCGCCTCACTGCTCGCGGAGTGCGTGGTGGTCTTGTGAGGCAGCGCGGAGGGAGGCGGCCTCCAGCATCGCAAGTGCCGGGGCCCCAACCAGGGCGGCGAGCCTGCCTTCGAGCCGTGGGCTCCGCTTGAGCCATGTGATGTGGACACGAGCGAGATCGAATACCGAGCGCACGACGGCGGCCCGTTCCCATGCAGGATGGCGGTTGCCCTCCGCGGCGATCAACGCGAGCGTGAGGGGGGCCAATCGCGGCGCGAGCAGTGGGCGGTTAAGGAGCGACGAGGCGCTGGCGGCGGCGGAGAACGCCCAGAGGCCGAGGTCCGCGGTCATGAAGCTGGGCGCCCCTTCGCAGGCCGCGCGGATGGACGGGTCCGAGGCTGTCGGGTCGAGCAGTATGAGGCGGCCGCCGGGGCCGATGATGACGTTGCCGGGATGGAAGTCGCCATAGGCTTCGTCCAGGGCCGCGTGGTAGCCGCGAAGCCCGGCGGCGAGGCGGGGGGCGAGATCGGGAGGAGGCGCCCCGCGGGAGGGGAGACGGCCAAGCACGTCGGGGAGGCGGTCCCCCGCCACGAACTCCATCAGGTAACCAGCTCCGCCGCCCACGAGCCCGAGCGGGCGGGGGAAGCGCACGGGTGCATCCGCGCCGGTGGTGGCGTGGACGCTACGGAGCGCGCTGTGCTCGCGTTCGAGGCCAGCGCCGTCGTGCGCGAGCTTGAGCACCACGCGGCCACCAGCCGGGCGGAGCCGCAGGACGTAACACTGCCCCGCTCCGCCGCCGCGGCGGCCGATGACTGTGGCCGATGCGACGCCCTCGCCGAAGATGCGCTCCAGCTCAGGGACGAGCCAGGGTGGGAGGGAGCGCAGGACGAGGGGACGGGTCGCCAGCAGTTCCACGGAGCAGAGCATAAGACGCAGGACGAGCACGCTGCGCGGTCGTGTCAGCGCTTGCGCCCGCGACCACTTATGATGCGCCGTCGTGACCTCCCTGAACTCCGTCCATGTGGTCGGACCCCACGCCGGCGCCGGCTGGATCAGCATCTCTAACTACACCGGCGAGGTCGTCGGGCTATCGGGAACGTGCGGGGTTTCGATGCGGAGGGGGAGCGCATCGTGGTGGGCGCCGTGGCCCGCCGGCCGCCTCCTCGATGCGCGGCGAGGGCTGCCTCGCCTGGAGCGCGCAAGCGCGGGCACAAGCGACCTCGTCCACCTCACGGACCAGGGCCTGGCCCATCACGTGCGTACCTTCGCCGGGGTGCCCACGGTGGTCACCTGTCACGACCTCATGCCGTTCGTGGTCGAAGGGTTTTACACGGGGCGCTTGCGCGGCCTATCCGCACGAGCTCTGCTGAAGCCGTGCTTGCGCGGCATGCTGGCGGCCACGCGCATCATCGCTGTTTCCGAAATTACCGCACGCGACGTGCAGGTATGCCTGGGCATCCCGGCCTCGCGCATCAGCCTGGTGCCCGTGCCCATCAGCGACGACTTCGTGCCCGTGGCGGACGCCGAAGAGTGGCTGCTGGGCAACGGCATCGCGCTGCCGCCGAAGCCGCGCGTGCTCAGCATCGGCAATGCGAGCCACCACAAGAACCTGGAGCTGCTCATCCGCGCGATGGCCGAACCCGAGGGCGCAGGGGCCGCGCTCGTGCGCGCCGGGGCGCCGTTGACGCAGGGGCAGCGATCGCTTGCCGGCGAGCTTGGAGTCCTGCAGCGGACGCATGAACTCGGGCACGTCTCGCGGGAGGCGCTCGTGCGGCTGTACAACGCCTGCCAGGTGCTGGCGCAACCATCACTCTACGAAGGCTTCGGCATGCCCGTGGCCGAAGCGATGGCCTGCGGCACGCCCGTGGTTTGCAGTGATGGCGGCGCGCTGCCTGAAACGGCCGGCGGTGCTGCGCTCGTCGTCGCGCTCGACCCGCAAGCGCCGGCGCGCAGCCAGGAGACGGTGCGGGCCTTCGCGCGGGCGCTGTGCTCCGCGTGGGTAGAAGAAGGCAGCGCGGCGAATCTGCGCGCGGCCGGGCTGCTGCGCGCCCAAGCGCTGCGGCCGCTCAGCATCTCCGGGGCGCTCTTCGGCGCCTACGAGGCGGCGTTCGGCGGCTAGATGAGCTTCGTGGGAGGGTAGCCGAAGCGGCGCCAGGCCTCGCGCCGGAACTGGCGCACGCCGGGCAGGCCGCGCAGGCGCCGCCAGAGCCAGGCGGGCATGATGTCGTCGAGCTTTTCGTAGGCGAAGAGCACGACATCGTGGCCGAGGAAGCTGGCCGTATCCACCAGCGGCGCACGCAGGGCGGCGAAGCGTTCGCGGTAGGCCTCCGCGCAGGAGGCGTGGGCAAGGTATGCTTTGCCGCCCCCCAGGGCGAAGGGCGCGAGCGCCGCCTCGGGGTGTTCCGCCTGGTAGGCGACGAGCGCGGAGACGACGCCGGGGTGGGGCTCGGCGAGGATGTCGTCCAGCACGATGATGCCCCGCGGGCCGAGCGCGCCGCCGGCAACTTCCAGGTCGTGGCGCACGTACTCCGCCTTGTGGCTGCCATCGATGTGGACAAGGCGGAAGGGGCCGCCGGCGGCGCCAAGCAAGTCCTCCGCGGCCAGGTCCAGCGAGTTCGCCTTCAGGACGCACAGGTCGCAGCCCGGCGGCAAATGCAGGGCGCGCTGGCGTTCGAAGGTAGTCACCCGCTGTTCGTGTGTTTCGCCGGGCATGCGCACGCGCGTCACGAAGGGGTCGATGCCAACGACCGTTTCGCCGGGTCGCGCCAGGTGGCAGAGGAGGAAGAGCGAACGGCCGCCATCGATGCCGATTTCGCCGATGTGGCCTTCGACGGCGAGGGCACGCTGGGCGGCATCGGCGGCGATGAGCCCTTCGCAACCGCCACGGTTGAGCCACCCGGGCACCTTGCGGTAGCCACCGTCGCGGTAGCGTTCGAAGGCGCGCGCGGTGCTCTGGTCGGCCGGGACGGTCACGCGCGGCATGTTACCGAAGGGGCGCGTTGCGATACATCCGGGCGGCGAGCGGGGCGCTTGGTGACGATTGACGATTCACGATTCACGATTGACGATTGCCTGCCGCTCGCGCCATACGGCGCAAGGTTTCGGGGGCAGGGAGGCAGCGATGAACCGCGACCAGGCGTGGGAGATCCTCGTCGAATATTCGCGCGAAGAGCGCACGCGCAAGCACGGCATAGCGGTGGAAGCGGCCATGCAGGGGTATGCGAAGCTGCTGCACGAAGACGTGGAGAAGTGGGGCATCGTGGGCTTGCTGCACGACTTCGATTGGGAGATCCACCCGACGGAGGAGCTGCACCCGAAGGAGGGTTCGAAGCTGCTGGAGGCGCGGGGCGTGCCCGAGGAAATCCGCTACGCCATCTTGTGCCATGCGCCGTTCCTGAAGCTCGAGTACCGCCAGAAGATGGACCGCGCGATCTTCGCCTGCGACGAGCTTTCGGGGTTCGTGATCGCGTGCACGCTGGTAAAGCCAGAGCGGTCCCTTTCGACCATAGAGGCGGCCTCCGTGCGCAAGAAGATGAAGGACAAGGGCTTCGCGCGCGCCGTGAACCGGGACGACCTGGTGCAGGGCGCAAAGGACCTGGGCGTGGAGCTCGATGAGCACATCCTCTTCGTGGCCGAATCGTTGAAGCCGGTAGCGCACACACTGGGGATCAACCCGTAGCGGCAAAGGGGAGAACTGATGCGAACACGAACGTTTTCGGCGGTGATCCAGCGAGAGGGCGAGTGGTTCGTCGCGCATTGTCCCGAGGCGGGCACCGCCAGCCAGGGCACGACGATCGATAAGGCCATCGACAACCTGGGCGAAGCGACCGAGCTGTACCTGGAGGAGTTCCCCATGGAGGACACAGGACGGCCCGAGTAGCCGTTAGCTGTTGGCCGTTAGCTATTGGCGGAATCGTCAATCGTGAATCGTCAATCGCCAATCCGGCCCCAGGGCCGCCGCGTGGTAGGATGCGCGCACCACGAGGCTGAGGGTCGGCGCATGCCCGCGAGAAACGAACAGGTCCCGGATCGCAACATCTCCATGGAGCTGGTGCGCACGACGGAAGCGGCGGCGCTCGCGGCGGCGCGCTGGATGGGGCGCGGCGACAAGAACGGCGCCGATGGCGCGGCCGTCGATGCCATGCGCCTGATGCTCGATACCGTGGACATGGACGGCGTCATCGTCATCGGCGAAGGCGAAAAGGACGAGGCGCCGATGCTCTACAACGGCGAACGCGTGGGCAACGGCCAGGGTCCGCAGGTGGATGTGGCCGTGGACCCGCTGGAGGGCACGCGCCTGACATCGCTGGGGCGGCCGGGCGCTGTGAGCGTGGTGGGCGTGGCGCCGCGCGGCACGATGTTCAACCCGGGCGACATCTTCTACATGGAGAAAATCGCCGTAGGCCCGGCAGCGAAGGGCAAGATCGACCTGGCGGCGCCCGTCGCCTGGAACATCCAGCAGGTCGCGCTGGCGAAGGGCCTCGATGTTTCCGAAGTGACCGTCATCATCCTCGACCGCGACCGCAATATCGATGTCGTCGACCAGATACGGGCGGCGGGCGCGCGCATCCGCTTCATCACCGATGGCGACGCGCCGGCGGCCGTGCAGACAGGCTTCAGTTGGACGGGCGTGGACATGCTGCTCGGCATCGGCGGGTCGCCCGAAGGTGTTATCGCGGCCTGCGCGCTCAAGTGCATGGATGGCGACTTCCAATGCCGCCTCTGGCCGCGCGACGAAGCCGACCGCAAGAAGGCGATCGAACGGGGCATGGACCCCTCGCAGGTGCTCGGCATCGATGACCTTGTGCGCAGCGACGATGTTTTCTTCGCCGCCAGCGGCGTGACGACGGGCGAGCTCCTGAAGGGCGTGGAATACCACGCGGGCGGGGCGACGAGCGAATCGCTGGTGATGCGCTCGCGTTCGGGCACCTTGCGCAAGATCCAGACGGAGCACCACTGGCGCAAGCTGCAGGCGATCAGCGGGGAGCGCTACACGGGGTAGGCTGTCTCTGGCGGTTGGCTGTTAGCTGTTTGCCATTAGCGGCAGCAGCGGCCGAGTTCGCGGCCAGCCCGCGCAACCCCGTGGCTGCGACAACGCCCTTAAAATACAGTGGTGAAGGTTCCTACCTCGGAGCACGCTGCGCGGCGGCGAGCGTTTTCGCAAGGTCCCTGGCTCCCGTGAGCCAACCTCGTTCAGTTTCCCCGGCCTTGTTGAAGAAAGTTATTACCTGCACTGAGAACATTGGGAATGTCATGAGCGAGGGCATCGCGAAGAATTCATGGAACAACGAACGTTGATCTAATTCTCCTCTTTGGTACGCTTCAGACGCATTCATGTGAATCGTCGTGTTTCGTGCCCTCTTGAGTCGCGCGAAATCCGGCCACACAGATGATGTGCGAAAGCTTTCTGTGCCCAGGATCTCCGGTAAGACCACAGAAACTTTTTCCTCTGTTGATAACTGTCGTTGTACCTGATCTGCCGTGAGACTTTGCTCACCCTTCTTTGTCGCCCGTATGTATACAGATTTCAGTTCATCTGCGATCGTCTGATTGCAGAAAATCTCTATGGCATTAAAAACCGAACGTCACGGTGAGCATGCATTGCTCAAAGAAGTCATAGGTCGTCGAGGACTGCTCAAGCGGCACCGCTCGTACGGGCCCGTAAGGGCTGACCTGACGCACGAGGGTGAGCTGCTCCCGAAGTATTTCGGCTTTCTTCGCGGCCTGGATCGCAATATCCAGCGCAAGCGCGGTCGGGGAGGGCATCGTGAATCCGATCAACTCACCACGCTGATCGTGGGTGAGTGAAGTGACAACCAAGGCACTCCCTGCCTTGTGCGAAGGGCCGCCGGGATAAGCTGCCGGGAGATCCTCGGCTAGCCTCGCCGCGGCCCAGTGCCGCCAATCGCTGAATCCCTCGTCCACCACGTCCTCGCTCCCGCCCGCCGCCGCGTTACCGTCCGGTTGTGACTCGGCCGTCACGAGAGCGCGCCTTCGGCGGCGGCGGCGGCGATTTCGTCTTCGCTGAGGCCGAGGATGTCGCGCAGGACGTGGGTGGTGTCCTCCCCCAGACAGGGGGCGGCTTTGCGCAGGTGGCCCGGCGTCGCGGAGAAGTGCGTGACGAGCCCGTCGTAGGGCGTGGGGCCCATGACCGCGTGGTCGAGCGTGACGAAGAAGCCACGGTGCGTCAGCTGCGGGTCGCGGTAGAGGTCGGTGGGGCGCGCGACCAGCGAAGCAGGGACGCCGGCGGCGCGCAGGGCGGGGGCGAGCGTCTCCGCATCCTGTGGGGCGATCCAGGCGGCGAGGGCGGCATCGATCGCCTCGCGGTGAGCGAGTCGGGCCCCGAGGCTGTCGTACTTCGCGTCCGCGAAGGCGGCGAGCGGCGCCGCGGCGAGCAGCGCTTGCCACTGCGCGCGTGTTTCGATGGCGAGCGCGAGGTAGCGTTCCGTGCCCGCGGCAGCGTAGACGCCGTGCGGGCAGGCGCGCTCGGAATCGTGCCCGGCGCGGGGCGCGGTGCGGCCATTTTTGAACTGGTCCAGCATGAGCGGTTCGATGAAGTGGATCGCCGCCTCCACCTGCGAAAGGTCGATGTGCTGGCCGAGGCCGGAGCGGCGGCGTTCGAGGATGGCGGCGGCGAGGGCGGCGACGCCGTAGCGGGGCGCTATGAAGTCGGTGTAGGCACCCCAGGTGCCGTGTGGGGGCCTGTCGGGCCAGCCCGTCACGCCATGGAGGCCGGCAAGGGCCGCGCCCTGCCCGCCGAAGCCGCCGTAGGTGCGCTCGGGGCCTGTCTGCCCGCGCAGGCAGGTGCTGAGCATGATCAATTCCGGGCGGCCCTTGCTGATGGTTGCGTAGTCGAAGCCAAAGCGCTCCATGGTGCCGGGCGTGAAGCTTTCGACCACCACATCCGCCCACGCGATGAGGCGGCGGGCGATGGCGCGGCCGCTGGCGGTGGCCATGTCCAGCGCGACCCCAAGCTTGGAGGAGTTGAAGTTCGCCATGAACTGCGCGCGGTCGATGCCGGGGATGCCGTCTTTGAAGGGAGGGACGAGACGCAGGACATCGGGGCGCGAAACGGATTCGACGTGCACGACGGTGGCGCCGTGGTCGGCGAGGGCCTTGCTTGTGATGGGCCCGACTCCCACCCAGGCGAAGTCGGCGACGCGGATGCCATCGAAGGCGAGGGTGCGCGTTCGGCCGGTGGGGGGCCGAGGGACAGCGGGAAGGCGGGGCGTGCGGAGGAGCTCCTGTGCTTCGCCCAGGGCCGGCGCAGGGCGGCAAACGCGCACGGGAGTCCGCGAAAGGCGCGCGAAGACGCCCGGGTGGCGGCGGCCACCCACTTCGACCCAGTAATCGCGGGCCGCGAGGTGGGTATCGGCGGCGATATCGGCGGTGGTGTAGATGGGCGCGAGCAGGATGTCATCGCGCACGGCGCGCGCCATGTGCTCGCTCACCGTGTGGCCGAGGAAGAAGGGCTCGACGGCATCGAGGACGGCCTGGACGGTAGCGACGGGGAGCCTGCCTTCGAGCACTTCGGCGCTCCAGAGCGACCAGTCCTTGCCGTGCATTTCGGGCGCGAGCGCGCCCTCCTCCTCCATCCAGCGCACGATGCGGTCGAACGTGCGCGCGCCGAGGGAGCCGAGGCCAATGGCGCAGGTGATGAAGCCATCCTTGCAGGGCCAGAGCACGCGTCCGGGGATGCCGGGCGCCATATCGGGCACGGGCCCGCCGCGCTGTGCGCCGTGGCCGGGAGGGTCGCCGCCGGTGTTCGGTGGGAAGCCGGTGGCGTGCATGAGCGTCCACACCATCGCGGCCTGCGTGGAGACATCCAGGTGCTGGCCGAGGCCAGAGACGGCGCGTTCGTTGAGGGCGATGACGGCATCGGCGGCGGCCTGGGCGCCGGCGTGGAAGGCGGCCTGGGGGTAGCCGACGGGTACAGGCGGGCGGTCGCGGTCGCCCTGCATGCCGAGCAGGCCGCCGGCGGCTTCGATGGTGAGCTCGGTCGCCGGGCTGAGGGCGTCGGGCCCGTCCTGGCCGTAGGGCGTGACGGAGATGTACACCAGCGCGGGGTTGGCCGCGGCGAGGGGGGCATAACCAAGGCCGAGGGCGTCCATGCGGCCGGGGTCGCTCGACTCGATGAAGAGGTCAGCCCCGGCGGCGAGCGCGCGTACGGAATCGCGGCCCGCCGCGGTGGCGATATCGGCGACGATGCTGCGCTTGCCCAGGGCAACAGCCGCCCAGTAGAGCGAGCGATCGGCATCGCCTTCGCCGCCCGCTGCGAAGGGCGGGAGGCGGCGCGCGGCGGCGCCCCCAGGCGGCTCGATTTTGAGCACCTCGGCGCCCAGGTCCGCGAGGATGCGGCCCGTCAGCTCGGCGCGCTCGCTGGCCAGGTCGATGACGCGGATGCCGGCAAGGGGGCCGGGGGAGGATGCGGGGTCGGTCATGCGCGTGTCCGGGCGCCCTGTGGGGCCGGCTCAGCCTACACGACGCCGCGGGAGTGGCGAAACAGCGGGCGGCGGCGGGTGCGGACGCCAGCGATTGCGCGGGGGACGGGGTTGGCGCACGCTCCGGTACATGCCACGGCCGCTCGACGATGTGACGGTGCTGGACCTCACGTGGGTGCTCGCGGGGCCTTATGCCTCCATGGTGCTTTGCGACCTGGGCGCGGACGTCATCAAAGTGGAACGGCCGCCGTGGGGCGATGTGGCGCGCACGTCGGGCCCCTACCAGAACGGCTGGAGCGGCTACTTCTTCAGCATCAACCGCGGCAAACGCTCGATCGCCATCAACCTGAGGATGGAGGAGGGCAAGGTGCTCTTCCGGCGGCTGGCGGCGAAGGTGGACGTGGTGATGGAGAACTTCACGCCCGGCACCATGGAGCGGCTCGGGCTCGCCTACGAGACGCTCGCGAAGGAGAACCCGCGCCTCATCTTTGCCAGCACCTCGGGCTTCGGGCAGACCGGCCCCTACCGCGACCGGCCGGCGCTCGACATCGTCGTGCAGGCGATGGGCGGGATCATGTCGATAACGGGCGAGCCCGGCGGGCGGCCGGTGCGGCCGGGCGCTTCCTACGGCGACATCGCGGCGGGGCTGTACACGGCGATAGGCATCCTCGCCGCGCTGCACGAACGGGAGCGCAGCGGGCGCGGCCAGGCGATCGACATCAGCATGCTCGATTGCCAGCTGAGCGTGCTCGAGAACGCGGTGATGCGCTATTCCGTGACGGGGCGCGCTCCGGGGCCGCTCGGCACGCGTCACCCCAGCGCCACGCCCTTCCAGGCCTTCGAAGCCGCCGACGGCTACCTGGTGGTGGCGCTTGCCTTCGGCGAAGAAGACCAGTGGGGGCTGCTCTGCGCGCTGCTGGGACTGCCCGAACTGATCGATGACCCGCGCTTCGATACCGGGCCGCGGCGCACGGAGCGTCACGCCGAACTGGAGCCGCTACTGCAGGCGGCGTTCCGGCGACGGCCGGCGGCGCAGTGGCTGGAGGAGATGGGCGCGGCGGGCATCCCCTGCGGGCCGTTGAACACTATCGCCCAGGCGGTGGCAGACCCGCAGGTGCGGCACCGCGGGATGGTGCGCGAAGTGACGCACCCGGTTGCGGGCACCATCGCCATCGCGGACACGCCTTTGCGCATGTCCCGCAGCCAAAGCGGCATCAAGGGGCCGCCGCCGGACATGGGCGGCAACACGGGCGATGTGCTCTCCGAACTGCTCGGAATTGAGGACGCGGAGGTGACGGCCCTGGAAGCGCGCGGCGTGGTGGCCACGAGCGGTGGTCCGGACATCTCGGCCATCACCGGATAGCGGCGCGCCGCGAAGGCCTATGCTGATCACTGTGAACCTGCGGTTCTGGCAGCGGCCCCCCCGCCAGGCGGTGATGCTCGACCCCGTGCAGGCAGTAGCCGTGCGCTTTCTGCTCAGGCATCGGGCGGCGCCCGTCGATGTGATCGTGGCGGAGGGACGGGCGACGCTCTTCGCCGACCGCGAGAGCGTCGAGGGCGCGCTGCGGGGGCTGGCGGCGCAGGGCGTGATCGCGTTCGGCTACGGCGCGGAGGACCTGGAACCGTTCGTCTCCATCACGCCACTGGGGCGAAGGCTGCGTGGCAAGCTGCCGCGCGATACCCGCAGCGCGCTCGCGGTGTACGTGTAGGCGGGAGTTCCGAGGCCCAGGGCCGAGGCCCGAGCTAGCAGTTAGCGGGCATCCGGCCCTCACCCCCCTGGCCCCTCCCCCGACTCCTGCGTCGCGGGGGAGGGTGAGTCAGCGCGGCGGCGGCTGTCGATCAGGGTTCGTGGCGCACTCAGGACTCAGCACCGGCCACGCGGTCGCGCCCAGCCGTACCCGTCGTACACTCCCCACATGACACTCGAAACCACACCCGGGCAGGGCGCCGCGCGGCTCCCGACGCGCGAACCGGTGGTGTCGGTGCTCTACACGAGCGCCCCCACCGTCATCGAAGACTTCGGCAAGCTGATGGAGTTGGCGCACTTCCGTCAGCACCTGCCGCCCGCTGCCGAAACCATCCTCAAGGTCAACATCAGCTGGCAACACTACTACCCGGGCTGCAGCACGAGCCCGTGGCAGCTGGACGGCGTGGCCACCACGCTGAAAAACGCCGGTTACGGCCGCATCACGCCCGTGCAAAACGGCACGGTCGTGGTCGATTCGCATGATGGGGAAAGACGCAACAAGCACGACCGCGTGCTCGCCCGGCATGGGTTGCAGAGCGTCCACCTGCAGGACAAAGGGGCGCGCTGGGTCCCCTACGCGCCGCGCGGCCCGATGCTCGTGCTCGACAAGATCTTCCCGGACGGCATCGAAATCCCGGAAATGTTCCTGGGCACGAACATCATCCACCTGCCGACGCTCAAGACCCACGTCTTCACCACCATGACGGGGGCGATGAAGAACGCGTTCGGTGGCTTGCTGAACAACCGGCGGCACTGGACCCACTCGGTGATCCACGAAACGCTGGTAGACCTTTTGCGCATCCAGCAAGAGATCCACAGCGGCATCTTCGCCGTGATGGATGGCACGATCGCCGGTGATGGGCCTGGCCCGCGCGCGATGCGGCCGCACGTCAAGAACGTCATCCTCGCGAGCTCCGACCAGGTGGCGATCGACGCGGTGGCAGCGAAGATGATGGGCTTCGACCCGCTGAGCATCCCCTTCATCCGCATGGCGCACGAAGCGGGCCTGGGCGTGGGCGACCCGGCCGCGATCACGGTGGAGGGACTCGATATTTCGGGCGTCAACTTCGGGTTCACGCGGGATGAGGATACGTTCGTCAGCTGGGGGCAGAAGCAGATCTATTGGGGTAAGCTGCACCGTTTCGAAAAGGCGCTCTTGCGCACGCCAATCGTGCCGTGGAGCTATTTCGCGAGCAACGTCTACCACAACTACTACTGGTACCCGCTGCTGGGGCGGCGCCGCATCGCGCGCATGATGGATACCGAGTGGGGCAAGCTCTTCGGGACGTACTAGCCCGGGCTGCCGCGAGGCGATGGCGACCGGCGCGGGCATCCGCTTGCTTACGCGCGCGGTTCTGTGGGGGCGGGGCAGCGGTCCGGTCGATTGCGGGCGCGGTGCTGTGAGTTGGCTATTCGAGGGCGCCCGTGGCGGCGAGGTCGGCGATGCGGGCGGCATCGTAGCCGAGGATCGTTTCGAGCACTTCGAACGTGTCGCAGCCGATCGTGGGGGCGGCGCGTGTGACGCGCGCGGGCGTGCGCGAAAGTCGGTAGCGCGACCCTTCGACCGTAGTCGAGCCGTGCACGGGGTGGGGCAGGGAGACGAAATGGCCGCGGTGGGATAGCTGGGGGTCCTCGATCGCTTCGCGGCTGTTCTGGACCACGTGGGCGGGGACGCCGTGGGCCTGGAGGAGGTCCTGCGCTTCTTCGGCGGTGCGCACGCTCGTCCAGGCGGAGAGTGCGGCATCGAGTTCGGTGCGGCGTGCGAGACGCCCGGCGGCCGTGGCGAGGCCCGCATCGGCGGCGAGGTCAGGCCGGGCGATGGCGCCGCAGAGGGCACGCCACGCTTCGTCCCCGGGGACAGCGATGGCGACCCAGCGGTCATCACCCGCGGACGGGTAGACGCCGTGCGGGGCGATCGCGGCGTCATCGTTGCCGTGGCGGCCCATGACGCGCCCGTTCGCCGTGTAATCAAGGATGGCGGGGGCGAGGAAGTGCAGCGACGCCTCCGCCTGCGCGAAGTCAATGTACTGGCCTTCGCCGGTGCGCC
Organism: Tepidiformaceae bacterium; assembly: GCA_051003295.1. Classification (GTDB taxonomy): domain Bacteria; phylum Chloroflexota; class Dehalococcoidia; order Tepidiformales; family Tepidiformaceae. The sequence goes on from JBPCLM010000080.1 coordinate 15,331, forward strand.
GGCGGTGGTCGATGGCGGCGAGCAGGGCCGCGATCGTGAAGCGGGGCGATACGTAGTCGGTGTAGGCGGCGAAGGGGCCGGCGGGCGGCCGATCGGGCCAGCCGGTGATGTTGAAGAATCCCGAGATGGCGGCGGCCAGGTTACCAAAGCCGGCGAAAGTAGCGAGCGGCCCCGTCTGCCCGAAAAGACAACTGCTGAGCATGATGATGCCGGGGTTGACCGCACGCAGCGATTCGTAGTCGAGCCCCCAGCCGCGCATCGCCTTCGGGGAGAAGGATTCGGTGACGACATCGGCCCAGCGCGCGAGGTCGAGGGCGACAGCGCGCGCGGCGGGGTTCGAAAGGTCGAGCGCGAGGCCGAGCTTGCCCGCGTTCATGTTCTGGAAGAGGCCGGAGTTTTCGGGCCCGGCGACGCCGCCGTGGAAGGGCTGGATGGTGCGCGCCGTTTCCACGCGCGTGGCCGATTCGACGCGCACGACGGTGGCGCCGTAATCGGCGAGGACGCGGGTGGCGGCGGGCCCGGCCATCACCCACATGAAGTCGAGCACCTTCAAGCCGGAAAGGGCCGGGGCAAGAGCGCCGCCGCCGCCACCGGCGACCGGCAGCGTGAGGCGGCGAGGCGGTTCGGCGAGGACGGCGCGGGTGTGCGCGCCGATCAGCGGCGCGCGGGACAGCGCAGGGAGCGGCGTCGCGGACAACTTCGCGAAGGCGCCGGGGTAGCTGATCGCGCGCCCGAGCTCCGGGTGCGCGACTGGCTCGAAGTAGTCGCGTGCGGCCAGTTGCGGGCTTTCCACCACGTCTTCGATGGTGGTGACGGGCACGATCAGCAACCGGCGCTGGAGGGCGGCGGCGAGCAGTTCCTCCTTAGTCTTCGTCTTCGTGAATTCTTCGAGCACGAGCTTGAGGCGTTCGTATTCGGAGACGGGCTCCTGGCCGCTGAGCAGGAGGCTGGTGTAGGCGAGCCAATCCTTGTCGCGCGTCGCTTCATCGCAGAAGCCCTCGTCGCAGATCCACTCCATCAGGCGGCGCGTGAAGGGGCCGATGGCGGTGCCGAAAAGGAAGGCGATGGAGACGTAACCATCGCTGGCCGGCCAGACGAGGCGCACGCGCAGGGGCCCGAGCTTAACGCCGCCCGCCATGCGCGTGGGCTGTGTTTCGTCGAGCAAAAGGGCGAGGACCATCGACTGCGTGGCCTGCATCACCGACTGCTGGGCGGAGATGTCGACGTGCTGGCCGAGGCCCGAGGTGGCGCGTTCGTGAAGGGCGATGAGCGCGCCGCAGGCGGCATCGGCGCCCGCGTGCAGGTACGCCTGGGGAAGGCCGATGCGCACGGGCGCGCGGTCTTCATCGCCGGTGAGGGCGAGCGGCCCGCCCGCAGCGAGGATCGTAAGGTCGGTGGCTGCCCAGGCGGCTTTCGGGCCATCCTGCCCGAACGGCGTGATGGAGACGTACACGAGGGCCGGGTTCAGGGCCGCCAGGTCGTCGTAGCCGAGCCCGAGGGTAGCCATTGCGCCGGGCGCGCCGGATTCGACGAGCACGTCGGCGCTGGCGGCGAGGGCGCGCAGCGATTCGCGCCCCGCCTCCGTTTGCAAATCGAGGATGACGCTGCGCTTGCCGCGGTTGAAGGCCCACCAGGTGAGCGAGCGTTCGGGCCCGGGTTTATCTTCGAGAAACGGCCCGAGCCCGCGCGCGGGCGACCCACCGGGCGGCTCGATGACGATGACATCCGCGCCAAGGGCCGCGAGCATCTGCCCACAGATCATCCCCCGTTCGCCGGCCAGGTCGAGGACGCGATAGGGCGCGAGCATGGCCGCATTGTACGCTCCGCCGGCCTCACTCCCGCGCGTATACTCCCGGCCATGCCGATGACTGGCGACGAACTTGCGGAAGTCGTCCGCTCCCTGATGCGGCGGCCCGGCCACGAGAATACCCGCACGCTCGTCTGGAAGCTGCTCACCGACGGGCTGCGAATCCCGAATGATGAGATCCTCCATGAACAGCGGGAGGTGCGCGGCCGAAGCGACGCCCTCACGGGGCGTACGGTGTTCGAGTTCAAGCGCGACCTGCGCAAGGAGCTACAGGACGCGGAAACGCAGCTTGAGGCCTATCTGGCGCAACGCGAGGCGGTTACCGGACACCACTACGTGGGCATCGCGACCGATGGAGCAACCTTGATAGCCTACGAACTGTCGCACAGCGCGCTCCGCGAACTCTCCCGCCACGTTCCAAAGCGCGAGACGCCACGCGCCCTTCTCGGCTGGCTCGAGGGCGCACTCGCCTTCCATTCGGATATCGAGCCGACGCCCGAGGCGGTGCGCCTGCATCTCGACCGCGAGAGCGTCGCCTACGGAGTGGCGCGGCGGATGTTGAGCGAGCTGTGGACTGCCGTGGCGGCTCTCCCAGATGTCCAGTTGAAGCGCGACCTCTGGTCGCGCCAGCTGGAGCGGGTGTACGGGTCCAAGATCGAGAGTGACGAACTCTGGTTCCAGCACACTTACCTGACGATCGTCGCCAAGACGATGGCGACCGCGATCGCGGGGCTTACCCTGCCGAAGGCCAGCGACCTGCTCAGCGGCCGCGCCTTCGAGGACGCGGCCATTTACGGCGCGGTGGAATCCGACTTCTTCGACTGGGTGTTGGAGGCGCCGGGCAGTGAGGCGTTGGTGGAGGACATCGCCCGCCAGGTGGCGCGATTCAAGCTCGCGGCTGTGCGCGCCGATGTACTGAAGGGGCTCTACGAGTCGCTCATCGACCCGCAGCAGCGGCATGACCTTGGCGAGTACTACACCCCCGACTGGCTGGCCCAACGCATATGCACGCGCGTCATCACCGACCCTCTCGACCAGCGAGTGTTGGACCCGGCCTGTGGGTCGGGCACATTCCTCTTCCATGCGGCGCGGCGCTACCTGGACGCTGCGGACGCGCAGGGGATTGGCACGGCAGAAGCGCTGGCGGGCTGCTGCAATCATGTGTTCGGCGTCGATGTGCACCCGGTAGCCGCGATCATCGCGCGGGTCACGTATCTGCTGGCGCTGGGGGACCGTATTCGCACGGAGGAGCGCTCGGAGATCCACGTACCCGTTTACCTGGGGGACTCCTTGCAATGGGACACGCAGGGCTGGCTGGCGGAGGGAGAAGTGATGTTGCAGGCGGCGGACGAGTTGCTGCACTTCCCCAAGAGCATTGCCGGCGATCCCGGCCTCTTCGACGCCGTGGTGGATGAAATGTTGCGGCAGAGCGAGGTGGGAAGCCCGCCCGACGGTTTTCGCGCCTCAATTGAGAGGCGGTACGGAATTGGGCAGGACGACGCCAGTGTGCTCGAAAAGACTTACGTGGCCCTCAAGCGGCTTCACGACGGCGGGCGCGATCACATCTGGGGCTACGTGGCGCGCAACCTCAGCCGCCCGGCGTGGTTGTCCTCCACCGGCCAGCGCGCGCACGTCCTCATCGGCAACCCGCCGTGGCTCTCGTACCGTTACATGGCGCCGGAGATGCAGGCCCGTTTCCGCGCGGAGTGCCATGCGCGCGCCATCTGGGAGGGCGGCAATGTCGCGACGCACCAGGACCTCTCCGCACTGTTCTTCGCCAAGAGCGTCGAGCTGTACCTCCAGGCTGGCGGCACGATCGCATTCGTGATGCCGTACGCGGCCTTGAACCGCAAGCAGTTCGAAGGATTCCGCACGGGCCAGTGGTTCAAGGCACGCCGCTCCCGGCCGAGTGAGCGGCGCGCGCTCAGAGTGCACCAGGAAGCCAGATTCACGGAGGCGTGGACCTTTGACCAGGGCGTACAACCGCTCTTTCCCGTGCCCTCATGCGTCCTCATCGCCAGTAACCGGGAGAAGGGGCGGCTGCCTAAGACCGTGACTGCGTTCAGCGGGAGGCTGCCCCGGCGCGACGCAACGCCCGCGGAGGCGGCGGCCTTGCGGCAAGAGACACGCCCCTGGCCGCAGACGCCCACGATGGCGGGCGGATCACCCTACCGCGAGGTGTTCCGCCAGGGGGCCACGATGGTCCCGCGGATGCTGACGGTGGTGGAACTGGCCGTTGCCGGGGGGCTCGGCGGCAACACAAAGGAGCCGCTTGTCCAGAGTCGTCGCTCCGTTTTGGAGAAGGCACCATGGAAGAGTCTCCCTTCCCTTCGGAACCGCGTGGAAGCAACGTTTCTTCATCCGTTGCTTCTAGGGGAGTCGGTGGCGCCGTACCGGCTTCTCTCGCCAGTGCCGCTGGCGGTGGTGCCGTGGGATGGTTCTCGCCTTCTCGATGCGGGGAGTGCGCAGCAAGCCGGTTGGCCGCGGCTAGCAGAGTGGATGGGGGCTGCGGAGCCCCTTTGGGAGATGCATCGGTCACAAAAAAACGGGATTGCCCTGCGGGAACAACTGGACTTCTTCGGCAAACTTTCGAGACAGTTCCCGATAGCTGCCCTCCGCGTGCTCTACGCCGCGTCTGGCACGATTCCTGCCGCGGCGCTCATCCGCGACGGCCAAGCGGTGATTGAACACAAGCTTTATTGGGCCCTGTTGAGACCGAATCAGAGGCATACTTCCTGTCGGCCGTCCTGAACAGCGAGGCTTCCCGATTCAAGATCGCCGGAATGCAGAGTCGCGGGCAGTGGGGAGCGCGCGACTTCGACAAGCTCATGTTCGAGTTGCCGATCCCCAGGTTCGACGGCGCGATTCCGTTGCATCGCGAACTTGCGGACGCGGCCGGGACCGCCGAGACAGTGGCCGCCACCGTGGATGTGAGCGGCGCGCACTTCGTCACCGCGCGAGGCCGCATCCGCGCCGCGCTCGTCAAGGATGGCATCGCGGGGCGTATCGACAAGCTGGTTGGGGAGTTGCTGGCGGGGCCGTAGCCTAGACCCCCGCCACCACCGGGCGGCGCTCGCCGACGCGCGTGGCGGATTCGAAGGCGTGCGCGAGTTGGAGGACGCCCAGGTCATCGCGCGCGCGGCCGACCAGCTGCAGGCCCACGGGGAGGCCGTCTTCGGTGAAGCCGCCCGGCACGGAGATGGCGGGGCTGCCGGTGACGGTGATGCTCGAGCAGGACTGCATCCAGTCGATGTAGGTCTCCATGCGCACGCCGTTGATGCTCGTGGGGTAGGGCGTTGCGAGGTCGAAGGGAGGCACCTGGCTGACAGGCAGGGCGAGGTAGTCGAAGCCTTCGAAGAAGCGGCGCATGGCGTGGTAGACGCCCGTGCGCAGGGCCCCCGCGCGCGCCACATCGGCGGCGCTGAGGGCGAGGCCGCGTTCGACGTTCCAGATGACGGTGTCCTTCATGTCGGCGCGGCGGCTGCGCAGGAGGTCGGCGTAGCCGCCGGCCATGGCGGTGGCGCGCAGGGTCTGGAACGCCTCCGGGGCGCCCTCCAGGTCCGGCTCGCCGTCTTCGACTTCGCAGCCGAGCGCTGCCAGGGCGGCGCGCGCGGGCGCGAGCGCGGCGGCCGTGCGCGGGTCGATGGGGAGGCCGCCGAGGTCGCGGCTCCAGGCGACGCGCACGCCGCGGAAGTCGCGTTCGAGCGGGCCGGCGAAGGGCGCGGGGTTTTCCCCCAGGGAGTCAGGGTCGCGCGCGTCGTAGCCAGCGATGGCGCTGAGGAGCAGGGCGGCGTCGGCGACGGTGCGACCCATCGGGCCTTGCACCCCGAGCCCGCCGTAGGCGCTCAGCGCGGGGTAGCGCGCCACGCGCCCGAGCGAAGGGCGGAAGCCGACGACGTTGCAGTAGCCCGCGGGGTTGCGCAACGAGCCGCCCAGGTCGCTGCCATCGGCGATCGGGATCATGCCGCAGGCGAGCGCAACGGCGGCGCCGCCACTGCTCCCGCCGCACGTTTTTGTGGTGTCGTACGGGTTGGTGGTGGCGCCGAAGACGGGGTTGAACGTCTGCGAGCCAGCCCCGAATTCGGGCACGTTGGTCTTGCCGATCGTGATGGCGCCCGCCGCATGTATCCGTTCGATGATGAGGTCGTCCTGGTCCGGGATGAAGCGCGCGAAGATGGGCGAGCCGTAGGTGGTGCGCATGCCCTTCGTCATATGCAGGTCTTTGTGCGCGATCGGCAGGCCGTGGAGGGGGCCGGGGGCATCGCCGTGCGCGAGCGCTTCGTCGGCGGCGGCCGCGGCAGCCATCGCCTGCTCCGGCTCCACCAGCGTGACGATGGCGTTCACCTTGGGGTTGACGCGCTCGATCTGCGCGAGGTGCGCTTCCATCACTTCGCGCGCGGAGAGTTCCTTCTGGCGGAGACGCGCGGCGAGTTCCGTGGCGGGCAGGAAGCAGAGTTCGGGGGCCGGCACTACACCACCCCGCGGGCGCGCAGGGCATCCACGTCCTCGGCGCAGATGCCCAGTTCGGCGCCCAGCACCTCGCCGTTGTGCTCGCCCAGCAGGGGCGAAGGGCGCAGCTGTGTGGGCGACGCGGAGAGGCGGATGGGGTTGCCAAGGATCTGCATTGGGCCGCGCACGGGGTGGTCCATCGTCTGCACGAAGCCGCGTTCGATCAGGTGCGGGTCGCTGAAGATGTCGCCGCTATCGAGCACGGCGCCGCAGGGGATGCCGTAGGCCTGGAGGTCGGCCATCGCTTCGTGCTTGGTGCGCTCGCTCGTGAAGGTGGTGATCAGCCCCTGCAGCCACTCTTCGTTTTCGCGGCGGGCGACGGCGCTCTGGTAACGGGGGTCGTCCATCAGTTCGGGGCGGCCAAGAGCGAGGGCGAGGTTTTCGAACATGCGCCCGGAGACGGTGACCACGTAGACATAGTCGTTTGGGCCGAAGGGCTTGCAGGGGTAGGTGTTCGTGGGCGCGAGGCCGCGCAGGTTGTTGCCGAAGCGGGGCACGGGGTCGCCCACGTGTTCACGGGCGTTGAAGGCGATGCGCGAATAGCTGGCGATCGCTTCCTGCATCGAGACTTCGACGTGCTGGCCCTCGCCCGTCTGCAAGCGCTGCACGTAGGCGGCGAGGATGCCGATCGCCAGGTGCATGCCCGTGCCCGTATCGCCGTACGTGACGCCCGAACGCAGGGGGAGCGTATCGGCGGTGCCCGTGACGGACATGCTGCCGCCCGTGGCCTGCGCGATCATGTCGAAGCTCTTGTAGGCGCTGTAGGGGCCGCTCGTGCCGAACCCCTTCACGGTGGCGTAGATGAGCGGCGGGTGCAGCGCGCGCAGGCATTCGTACCCCAGCCCGAGCGCTTCCATCGCGCCGGGACCGAAGTTTTCGGCGATGGCATCGAAGCGCGGGAGGAGGCGCAGGAAGATCTCCTTGCCTTCGGCCGACTTGAGGTCGAGCGTGAGGCTGCGTTTGTTGCCGTTGAGGTTGATGAAGTAGATGCGTTCGAAGGGCTTCTCGTCTTCGGAGCGGGCGCCGAGACCGCGGCCGGGGTCACCGTGGCGCGGCGGCTCCACCTTGACGACATCGGCGCCGAGCCAGGCGAGGGTCTGGGTGGCGGAAGTGCCCGCTTCGTACTGGGTGAGGTCGAGGATACGGAAGCCGTTGAGGGCGACGCTCATGGGGTGGTTCCCCCCGTGCAGGACCAGATGCGCGCATGGTACCCCCGCGGGGGGAGGGGTGGAATGGGGGATGTGGGCGTTGAAATCGTAACCCTCGCGCCCCATAGTTCGGCACATGGAAGTATTTCTCCAGCACGTCGGTTCGCCAGGTAACCATGACATAGCGTTCACCGTCACCAAGAGGCGTGATATCGACGACGTGGCCCAATCTCTGCCCCCGGACGCGCCCGAACGGCCATGGTTCGAGGGGCAGTCGCTTCGAAACGCTTTTCCTGGCGGGAGCTTCAACTGTTGGGGAGTTCCACCAGGCGCGGAGCCGCGGTTCAGAGCGACAAACGTGGGTGACCTGGTTCTCTTTTTTCCCCAGGCAGGCGTCAACGGTGCGCTTGAGCAAATCGGCGTCATCAAGGCCTTGTGTCCGGTGCAATGTTGGGATGCCTCGCGGGTGCTTTGGCCAAGCACTCCTGGGGACAGACTGTTTCCCCACGTTTTCTTCTTCAAAACCGAAATCGGCTATCGTGAGTGGTCCTCGTTTCTCGACGATGTCGACTACAGCCCTGACTGGGACCCGAGAGGTTGGTATCGCCGGATAGCGTCAAGGCGGCTTCACAAATGGGGTGGTGCCGAGGGATACCTAAGCTTCCTTCGCGGTAGCTGCGGGTTTCACACCATCGGCTGATGTCGCTCGTGCCAAGTTCGGCTCCATGAGGTGAGGAGATGGACGGCGCCAGCCCGACGCACGCCCTCCCTATCGGTCGGGCCACGGGCGGCCGGGTCGGGAGAGGGGTTAGGGGTGAGGGCCCCTGTGACAGCGCGCCCGCATCTCCGCTAGGCTGGCGGGACGACAACGATGGCAGGGGAGGACGCCATGCGCGACGGACGGCGGGCGGCGATTGTGGGGCTCGCGGAGTGGCCCCCGCGGCGACACTGGGAAGACCGCATGTTCATGCTCGAAGCGTACGCACGGCTCGCGCGGGAGGCCCTGGCGGACGCAGGCATGGAGATCGGCGAGGTCGATGGCCTGCTTTCGACGCCCATCCCGGAGTCAACGATGTTCGGGCCGTCGGCGCTGGCGGAATACCTGGGCGTGGCGGCCAACTTCGCCGAGGTCGTCGACTTGGGCGGCTCGACGGGCGCGGGCATGGTCTGGCGCGCCGTGGCCGCGATCGAAGCGGGCGCCTGTGATACCTGCCTCTGCCTGCTCGCGACCATACCGCCGCCGCCGAACCCCGAGGGCAGCGTGCCCGGCGCGCGGCGCTACCTGGGCGCGGACGCCTGGGGCTCGCCGCACGGCCA
>JBPCLM010000081.1:0-15875 GCA_051003295.1 Tepidiformaceae bacterium
CTCGGCCCCCGCGGACGCGCCTCCCCCGCTACTCTTCTCCCCCCCCTCCTCCCCCCCCCCCCCCCCCCCCCCCCCCCCCCCCCCCCCCCCCGCCACCCCACATCCGTGCCCTCGTGGAGCCCGTGGCCTGCGTTCTCAACTCCCTGGAAGCGCTCGATGTGCGCCCCGGGACCGCGCTCGCAATCGTGGGGGGCGGGCCCATGGGACTGATCCACCTGCTCGCCGCCCGCGCGATGGGGGCGGGGCCGATCCTGGTCGTGGAGCCGGACGAGGCCCGGCGGGCGGTCGCACGCGAGCTCGGTGCGGCGGCCGCCGTGGCCCCCGAAGAGGCGCCCGGCGTGGCGCGCGAACTGACCGGCGGCGAAGGCTTCCGCGCCGTAGCCGTCGCGGTGGGGCTGGCGCCAGCAGTGCCGCTCGCGCTGGACCTGGTGCGGCGCCTGGGGCGTATCAACCTCTTCGCGGGGTTTCCACCCGCTTCGAACCACCTGCTGGACCTCAACCGCGTGCACTACGACGAGGTACGCCTGCTTGGGACACAAAACGCGCCCTTCACGCTCTACTGGAAGGCAGCGGCGATGGTTTCGCAGCTGCCCGCGCTGGAGCGCATCGTGACGCACAGGTACGCGCTGGCGGATGCGGCCGCGGCCTATGCGGCCCGCCTCGGACGCGAAGGACTAAAGTCAGCAGTTGTGATGTAACGGCGCCCGCAATCGCGCCCATCAGCCTGGGATGGTGGCGTGGGGGATGGCGTCGTATTCGGGGATATAGGGTTTCACATCGAACACGGGCGTGCCGTCGATGGCGTCGAGGCCGCGCACGTGGAGCGTGCGCCCTTCGCGGCGGAGGAGCGGTACGGCGCTGACGCCGAGGTGATTGGGCCGCAATTGACTGCGCGTGGCGAAGATGCCATAGGCGTTGCCGCTGGCGAGCGTCAGAGCCGCGGGCTTTTCGGGCGCTTCGGCGGCCACGTCCATGTAGAAAACGACGATGATGTGGCTGTAGCCGTCGATGCCGGCGAGCCGTGCCTCGTGCTCGGGGAGCAATTCGATGCGGCTCGGCACCCGCCCCCAGCCCCGCGGACGCGGCTCCGGCACGTTGTTGCGGATGTAGCCGATAGCTTTGAGCGTGACAGGAACGCCGCTCCGGCTGCGTTGCGGCGCCAGCCGCCCCGCGAGCGCGCCGCGCGGTGGTGGGCAAGGCTCGTCCCTCAGGCGGCGGATCCGCAACAGCTTCATGGCGTCAGCCCCGGGGCTCGTCGCCAGCGCGCCACTCGCCGCTCTTGCCACCCCGTTTTTCCAGAAGGCGCAGGCCCTCGATGCGCATGCCCCGATCGACCGCCTTGCACATGTCGTAGACGGTTAGGGCGGCGATCGCGGCGGCCGTCAGCGCCTCCATCTCGACGCCCGTCGGGCCAGTGGTGCGGACCGTGGCGCGGATCTGGAGACGGCCTTCGCCAGCGGGAGCGAGATCGACCGTGACGCCGGTGATGGCAACCGGGTGGCACATGGGGATAAGGTCGCTCGTGCGCTTCGCCCCCATGATGCCGGCGGTGCGGGCGACGGCCAGGACATCGCCTTTGGGGAGGCCGCCCTGCTGGATGAGGGCGAGCGCCTCCGGGCGCATGGCGACGAATGCTTCCGCGACAGCCTCGCGCACGGTCTCGGCCTTGCCTGAGACATCGACCATGCGCGCGGCGCCACGCTCATCGATGTGGGAGAGTCCTGGGCGCGGTTCAGCGGGCATGGTTTCGGCGCCACATGTGTGTTTCGTAGCAGTACACCAGCGCGTAGGCGGCCGCGCCGCTCGCGAGCCCACCGGGGATCCCGGACCAGGGCGAGAGCCACGTATCGAACGCGATGATGCCGGCCATGGTAGCGGGCAGAAAGGCGAGGAAGGCGGCGCGGCGGCGTTCTGTTTCGAAACGCTCGCGGTTGGGGTGAAGGGCGCGGCTCATGGGTGCGAGTATACGGCGGCTGCGAGGGAGCGGCCGAGGTTCGCCAAAGAGCACCCTCCGGTAGGATGCGGAGATGCCCGGGACGCTCGATTCGCTGTCTTACCGCCACGTCTTGCCGCGCACGGCCGCTCTTTCGCCCGCGGGCCGGCTCAGCATCGGAGGCTGCGACCTGCGCGAAGTGGCCGCAAGCTTCGGGACGCCCGTGTACGTGTTCGATGAAGACGACTTCCGCGAGACGTGCCGGGAGTTTCGGGCGGCCTTCGAAGGGCGCTGGCCGGGAGCGAAGGTGGTATACGCCGCGAAGGCGTTCCTCTGCCAGGGCCTCGCGCGCATGCTCGTGGAGGAAGGCCTCGGCATGGACGTGGTCAGCGGCGGGGAACTGGCGGCGGCGCGCGCGGCCGGCGTGCCCGCGGAAGACCTCTACTTCCACGGCAACAACAAACTGGCCGCCGAACTCATGGACGCACTTGCGCCGCCGGGCATTGGCCGCGTGGTGGTGGATAACTTCCACGAACTGGAGACGCTGGAGCGGGTCGCGGTGGAAACGGGCGTGACGCAGCCCGTGCTCTTGCGCATTTCACCGGACGTGGACCCGCACACCCACGCCAAGACGACGACGGGCGTGCTCGATAGCAAATTCGGCTTCGCGATCGCCACCGGAGATGCGGAGCGCGCCGTGAAGCAGGCGATGGAGGCGGCGCACCTGGACCTGCGCGGGCTCCATGTGCACCTGGGGTCACCGATCTTCGAAACCGAACCGTTCGAGGAGGCCAATGCCGTGATGTGCGCCTTCGCGGCGCGCATGGGCGATACGCACGGGTTCGCGCTGCGGGAGTACAGCCCCGGCGGCGGGTTCGCGCTCGCCTACCATCGTGAGCAACGGGCACCATCCATCGCGGACTACGCGCAGCGGCTGGACGAAAGCCTGCGCAACGGCCTGGCCGATCACCGGCTGCCCCAGCCCGCCCTCCACATCGAGCCGGGACGGGCGCTGGTGGGTCGCGCGATGGTTGCGGTCTACACCGTGGGCGCGCGCAAGGAGATCCCCGGAGTGCGGACGTACGTGTCCGTCGATGGGGGCATGGCGGACAATATCCGCCCGGCGATCTACGGCTCGCGCTATGAAGCGGTACCCATCGACCGGCCGCTCGCCCCGCCGGAGGAGACGGTGACGCTGGCGGGCAAGTATTGCGAAAGCGGCGACATCCTGATCAAGGATGCGGAGGTGCCGCGGCTGGCGCCGGGGGAACTCGTAGGCCTGCCTGCGAGCGGCGCCTACAACCTGGCCATGAGCAGCAACTACAACATGGCGCTCCGCCCGCCGGTGGTGGCGGTACGCAACGGCGAAGCGCGCCTGCTCGTGCGGCGCGAGACGATGGACGACCTGCTGGCGCGGGATGTCTAGTGCTTTGTGAGGAAAGTCGGCGCCAGTTCCGAAGTGGGCCGGGGTCTGTTACTCCCCTCGCCCACCGCAGTGGGAGAGGGGTTGGCGGTGAGGGCCCGAGGCCGCGGACTGACACGCGTAGTTTCTGAATTCAGTACCGGCCCTGAGCCTGCCCTCTCCCGGCGCGGCGGGAGAGGGGCACCTCGCGGGTCAGGCGCGTACGGCCACCCGGGCGGTGACCGCCGAGATCGCTTCGGCGATGCGCGGCCACGCGCCTGTGGGAAGGTCGTGGCCCATGCCTTCGATGATGAGCAGTTCGGCGCCGGGGATGCAGGCGGCGGTATCGTGGCCGCCTTCGACCGGCACCAGGGGGTCGACCGCCCCGTGGATGACCAGCGTGGGCAACTTCACATCCCGCAGCGCATCGCGGCGGTTGCCGGAGGCTGTGATCGCGACCATCTGGCGCGCCATCCCGGCGGGGTAGAAGGCGCGGTCGAAGGACCGGGCGGCGCGGGCGCGTACCCGTTCCTCATCGAAGGGGAAGCCGGTGCTGCCGATCGTGCGCGCGGCAGCCACTGCCTGGTCGAGCATGGCTTCGCGGTCATCGGGGCGGGGGCTGAGCAGGACCGCCATGGCTTCGGGCTTCGCCTGCGGCAGCGAAGGATGGCCCGTAGTGGACATGATGGAGGTCATCGAGAGCACGCGCTGCGGGTGGCGGATGGCGATCGCCTGCACGATCATGCCGCCCATGGACGCGCCCACGATGTGCGCGGCCGGGATGTTGAGCGCATCGAGCAGGCCAACGGCGTCGTCGGCCATGTCGTTAAGAAGATAGGCGGCGTGGGTGATGGGCTCGCCCGCGGCGCGCGCGGCCATCATGGCGCCCAGGTCGGGCGTGCCGGCGGCATCGAACCTTGTGGACAGCCCAACATCGCGGTTGTCGAAGCGGATGACGTAGTGACCGCGGTCGGCGAGCAGCTGGCAGAAGCCCTCGTCCCACGCGATCATCTGGGCGCCCAACCCCATGACGAGGAGGAGCGGTGGAGCGGCGGGGTCGCCGCACGTGTCGTATTCGATCTGGATCCCGTTAGCAGTGACGTTTGGCATGGCGGTTAGGGTGGCGACCCGCTCCGGGCAGTGTCAACCGGCGCCCCCCCAGCGCTCCCAGTGGACGTACTCCGGGAGCGGGCTGCGCGGGCGCTGCCCGGTCGTGGGGTCGGCGCCCGCGGGGAAACCGAAGGCGATCGTGTTGGCCACCACGTGCCCCGGCGGCATGCCCAGCACCTTGCGCGCCGCGTCCGCATCGTGCAGGGAGGCGGGGCAGCTGGCGACACCCTCTGCCCAGGCCGCCACCATCATGTTCTGCGCCGCGCGCCCGGAATCGAACGGCCCCCGGAAGATGGCGAACTCGCCCTCGGGCTGGTCGGGCTCGGGGACGAGCACGACGGCGATGACGACGGGCGCACTCAGCAGGTGGGGCGTGAAGCGCCCACAGGCGGCGAGCGCCGCCCGCTGCCCGGCATCACGCAGCACGACGAACCGCACGGGCTCGGCGGCCTTGGCGCTGCCGGCCATGCGCCCGGCCTGGAGGATGCGGTGGAGGAGGTCATCGGGAAGGGGCCGGGGATCGAAGCTGCGCGTGTCGCGCTTCGAGACGATGGCGTGATAGGTGTCCAGGGGCGGGCCTCCGTGGCGGGCAGTGGTGGGATTGTAGGGGCAAAGCAACCCGGACGCCGTTGGGCGCCCGGCACCCCCGCCGGACGCATGACCGGGGTTTCAGTTTCGTAAAATCCGCGGGGGCGGCCCGCAGCGCAAGGGGCGACGTGTGGCGTTTCACGCGGGGGCGGGGGCGCTGTGGGTGGTGCGCGGAGCGGCTGCGGCGGCCTCCGCCCCCATGGAAGGTAGTTTCGCCGAGTCTGGCGCGGGCGATTGGGGCGTTTGTTCACGTGGAATTGACGCTGCCGCGGTTGACGTCGCCCCGGCGGGGGCGTACCACTGAATGTATGGATCGATAGATCCCGCCTTTGAGTCGGCGCGACAGACTCAGCACCTAGGAGGACACCATGAGTTGGTTGGGCAAACTGAAGAACCGCGGCGAAACCGAAGAACTCGAGCCGGTACGTTGCCCGCACGTCACCCTCATTCCCGGCTGGGACCGGGCGGAGGACATCGGCACCGAAGCCAAGGCCACGCGCTTCCGCTGTGAAGGCTGCGGCGAAGAGTTCACGAGCATCCAGGCGGAAGCCTTGCGGCGCACCGAAGGCGAACGCCTTCGCGAAACCATGGCCGCACCGCAGAACTAGGGGCCACGGCGGCCCATTCGACAAATCGAGACGAAGATGGAAGGGGCGCCCGGAGGGGCGCCCCTCTCGCATGTGCCTGAGGGGGCGGCGCCTAGCCCAGGCGCTCGAAGATGGTGGCGATGCCCTGGCCGCCGCCGATGCAAAGGCTGACCATCCCGAAGCGGCCGCCCGTGCGTTCCAGCTCGTGCATCAGCTTGACGGTGAGGATGGATCCCGTGGCGCCGATCGGGTGGCCGAGCGCGATCGCGCCGCCGTTCGGGTTCGTCTTCGCCGGGTCCAGCGAAAGTTCGTTGGCACACGCGCAGGAGACGCTGGCGAAGGCTTCGTTCAGCTCGATGCAGTCCATCTGTTCGATGGTCATGTGCGCCTTTTCGAGCGCCTTGCGCACGGCCGGGATGGGGCCGCTGCCCATGATGCTGGGGTCGACGCCCGCTTCGGCACGGGCGACGACGCGCATGCGCGCCGTCACGCCCAGCTCCTTCGCCTTCGACGCACTCATGACGACGACGGCGGAAGCGCCATCGTTGATGCCACTGGCGTTGCCGGCCGTCACCACGCCGCCTTCCTTGAACGCGGGGCGCATCTTCGCCAGCGCTTCGAGGGTGGAGGCGCGCGGGTGCTCGTCGGTATCGAAGACCTTCTCTTCGCGGCCGGCCTTGATGGCGATGGGGACAATCTGTTCCTTGAAGTAGCCCTGGTCAATGGCGTTGAGGGCGCGGCGCTGGCTTTCGGCGGCGAATTCGTCCTGCGCGAGGCGCGTGACTTCGAACTGCTCGGCGAGGTTTTCCGCCGTGATGCCCATGTGGTAGCCCTCGAAAGGGTCGCTGAGGAGGTGGATGATCCCGTCCTCGATCGCGTCGTGGCCGAGGCGGTAGCCGGCCCGGGCCTTGCGCAGGTAGTAAGGCATGCGCGTCATGTTTTCGGCGCCACCGGCGACCACGACATCGGCATCGCCGCTGAGGATCAGGCGCGATGCGGTGTTGATCGCTTCGAGGCCGCTCCCGCAGATGCGGTTGACGTTCATCGCGGGCGTGCTGAAGGGCAGCCCGGCCTTGACGGCGGAATGGCGCGAAAGGTAGGCGTCTTCGGCGACCTGGCCGACGATGCCCATGACGACGGAATCGACCTGTTCGGGGTCGATTCCGGCGCGGCTGACGGCTTCCCTGATGACGGTGGCGCCGAGGTCACTTGCGGGCACATCAGCGAGGGAGCCCTGGAAGCGGCCGATGGCGGTACGGACGCCGCTAGCGATGACAACGTCTTCCACGTTTGGAATCCTGGGTGCGGAATGCTGGGAGAGCGAAGCGGCCCCGCCGCCGGCCCCAGTGCACGGTCGATCGATTGTACGGCCGGGGGCCGCGTCTGGCGAGACGCCTGCCCCGAGGCCCGAGTCCTGAGGGTGGCCGCTCACCGCTCATGCTTCGGCGGCGAATGGCGAGCGGGTCGCCGCCCCCGGCCACGCATCGCGCACCGCGCTGCCGCCGCTATGCCGCTGCATGCTAGCAGTGAGGCCCGAGGCCCGAGCGCCGAGGCCGAATCGGCCGTCGCTAAGCGCAGGACCTGTCGCCCCGCAGGGGCCGGGCCGAACTGGACCGAAAGCACAACACCATTGATGCTTTACAGCCATGAGGTCTACAATGCTGCCACTAGAACAAACGTGCGAGATTATGTACTCCACTGACGAACTCCCGATCATCTCGCTCTTCACCGGCGCAGGCGGCCTGGATCTCGGGTTGGAAGAAGCCGGGTTCACGACGCGCGTCGCGGTTGAGAAGGACAAGTGGGCGCGCCAGACACTGCACGGCAACCGTGGCCATTTCCGCAAAGAAGATTTCCCCATCCTCGAAGACGTCACCAAGCACTCCGCAGATGAGATCGTTGACGCGGCGGGCCTCACAACAGGAGAGGCCTTCCTGGTGGCGGGCGGGCCTCCGTGTCAGAGTTTCAGCACGGCCGGGCGGCGGGCTTCGTTGGGGGATCCGCGGGGCAGCCTGTTCCGGAATTTCGCCGCGGTGGTTGACGCGGCACGGCCACGATTCTTCGTGATGGAAAACGTGAGGGGTCTACGATCGGCCGCGATTAGCCACCGGCCATTACTGGAACGCGGCCCGGATGCGCCACCGCTGCAGCCTGATGAAGAACAGGGCTCTGCGTTCCGAGTGATCTGCAACGTGCTGGAGGAGGAACTTGGCTACCAACTGACCTACGGCCTCCTGTACGCAGCCGACTTTGGCGCGCCTCAGAACCGATTGCGGCTCATTGTCCTTGGGAGCCGCGATGCCGAATTCTTGACAAGGGATTTGGCGCATATCGTAGTACCCACCCACCGGGGGCGGTGGGTGACGCTGCGGCAAGCGTTGCTGAGCCTCAACGGGGGCCCGCCCGAGTATCTGCGCTACACGCCGGAGCGAGAAGCCATCCTCCGGCAAGTGCCAGAAGGGATGAATTGGCGATACTTTCGCGACCACCCAGACCACGGTCCGGAGCGCGCGGCCGAACTAATGGGTGGGGCCTGGGAGGCGGATGGCGGCCGAGTAGGCTTCTTCCGGAGGCTCAGATGGGACAGGCCCAGCCCCACGCTCCCAACGAGCCCCATCCAGAAGAGCACTTCGCTCTGCCATCCATCCGAGACGCGGCCCCTGAGTGTCCAGGAATATGCGGCCATCCAACAGTTCCCGCCGGATTATCGCTTCGCCGGGGGGACTGCACAGAAGTACAAACAGATCGGCAACGCCGTGCCCGTCGGCCTCGGCAGGGCCATCGGACTGGGTCTCTCGGCTGCCGCCGGGCGCCAAGATCCCGAGGCAGGGCAACGCCGTCTGTTCGAGGCAACTCCGGTTTACGCAGTCGCCTCACCCGATGGCTCCTAGCTCCAGACAACTCAGCCCGCGTTACGGCGCCGCGACTTGCTCAAGATAGCCGTCTATCTTCGCGCCTGCCCTCTGCGCGATGTCGAGCAGTTCGTCATAGGTCGACCCATCGCCTATTCGCTCCCAGAATGCCCGCGCTATTAGCAAGTCCGTCCCCGGTTCAAGGAATTGGACGGCGTAGTTCCAAGCATATGGTGCCGGTGTCCCATCGGGACTGTAGGGGTTGTAGGCCATTGACCCGTAAGCCTCAGCCTGTTGGCCCTGCTTCATCGCCATGATTTCCAGGATCGCTCGCTTCATCGCCCGCGACGTGTCCTTGTTAGGGTTCGGCGTTTTCATCTCGAAAAAGAGTTCCGTGCCATCCGCGTGGAGCACGAAGAGGTCCGCCCGCCGCGAGGCCGCTTCGCCGCCCGGAAACTGAGCAGAGAGCACCGCATTCAGGTCTGCGCCACGGTTCGGCTTCCGCCTCGCCGTCGCCGCGTCAAGCTGGCCCAAGATTTCCTCGACCTGAGCTCTCGCCGCGGGCTTCAACTGACCCCTGACGATGTATGGGGACTGAGCATCGCGGTGGAACTGTCCCGCTACCTTCACGGCGATCTGCTGAAACCATGACCCCGATCGAGTGGAGAATGAGCGCTCTGACAACTGGTTCCAGGCTGCGAACGGAACTGGCATTAGCCTCGCGTGGAACGGCTTTTGATTGGCTGCGGACTTAGCACCCCCGAAGTTCTCATCGATGTATCGACGCCCTTCTTGAACAAGATAGGCCTCGATGGAATCCTCAGTGGCGATCGTTAGCGGCATATAATCTCCGGATTGGAGGGCGGTATGGCCAGATTCCCAAATGGTAGGCTCGCGAAAGCGCTGGGTGAATCAGAAACGCATTATGGCGCTCTCCCACTCGGCAACAAGCCGGATCCGCTCGACGAACTCTTCTTCATCGTCCTTACCACGATGACGCAGTACGGGCCGATGGAAGTCTTCGACCGGCTCAAGCTCCGCTTCCCTTCTTGGGACGGTCTGCTCAAGCGCGGCGCGGAGGCTAATCTTCGCGAAGTGATCGCCGTCTGCGGGCTCGTCAACCAGAAGGCGCCGCAGATGCTGGCCATCGCCCGAAAGTTGAAGGCAGACTTCGGGCGCGTCACGTTGGATCCGCTCCTCGAACTGCCGGATGACCAGGCCGAGGCGTACCTGCTCAGCCTTCCACGCGTCGGCAAGAAGGTAGCCCGGTGCGTGATGATGTACTCGCTCGGCCGAGCGGTGCTGCCCGTCGATGCGCATGTCCTCCGCGTGAGCAAACGCGTAGGACTCTTGCCCCACACCACATCCTGGCCGCGCGCCCACGACGCCATCCACGACGTGGTATCCCCCGAGTTGCGCTTTCAACTGCACGTCGGCTTGGTCACTCATGGGCGCGAGGTTTGCACCTATCGCAACCCCCGTTGCGGAGACTGCATCCTGAAACGTGAGGCGCTCTGCCCCGGCATCTGACGGCCCCCACTGCCAACTCCCCCTTCCCCCTTCCCCGCCCGGCCCCGCACCCTCCCCCCATGCCCGCATACCGGAAGGAGCCAGCGCTCCATCGTCCCGACATGCGTAACCTGCGATGCGTTGCGCAACGCAACTTGCGCATCGTTGCGCTCGCGTTGCGCTCCGTTGCGATCCCCTGTGAAAAACTCCCGCTTCGGCCAGGCCCGGCCGGTAAAGACCCGATTGGTGCAACCAATGTTTTTTTTCGCCCCGAACCTAAATCGAGGAGGGAACCAATCGCCTCGGTCGGGCCGCCGCTGCCCTCGCCCGTCCCGCCAAAATTCGCGCCCATCCTCCCAAACCTCCCATCCCACAGCGTTCAACGCTGCCTTTCTATTTCGCCCGGCAAGTATGAAAGGTTCTCAGGGGTGAGGGCGGCCTGGCCACAACGGCCCTCCCCCCCGGGTAGGGATTCTGCCTCTCCCGGCTTCTGCGTCGCGGGCGAGGGGGAGATGGACGTGCCGAATTACAATCCCCTCTCCCGCCGGGTCGGGAGAGGGGCAGGGGTGAGGGCCCACGCCGGCTCTCGGGCCTCGGGCCTCGGCTCTCGGGCCTCCGGCCCTAGAAGGGCTCCGCGGCGCCGGCGCTCTCGCGCTGTTCGATGGTGTCCCAGTCTTCTGCGCGGAGGGGCTGCAGTTCGCCCTTGCGGTAGGAATCGTAGAGGCGGAAGAGGGCGTCTTTGTGGGGGCGCACGCGGCCGATGGGGCAGGCTTCCCAGTCCTTCTCCGATTCGTCGCAATAGCCCATGCGCAGTTCGCCGCACTTGGGTTGCAGGTAGCGCCCGAGTTGGGGGACGGCGCGCAGGACTTCGGCGCGCATCAGGGCGGCGACCTTGCGGAATTCCCACTGGGCGCGCGTGCACAGGCGCAGGTCGCAGATGTGCAGGAGGCTCTGGAAGTTGACGGTTATCTTGAAGTTCGTGTTCGTGGCGTTGGGCAAGAGGAAGCGCGCGTCTTCGGCGGGCACACCCGAGGCGACGAGCTTTTCATACAGGGCGCCCGCTTCGGCGAAGTGCTCTTCCATGGCGCCCGCGAGCCCGGCCTTTTGCACGGACTGGGGGACGGTGTAGGGGAATTCGCCATCTTTGTAGGTGACGTAGCGCTGGCTCTGTTGTTCGAAGGAGATGCCCACGCGGTGGCGCACGAACTGGTGGCTGAAGGCGCACGAGACGCCGCTGATGCCGAATTCGAACCAGACCTGCTCGAGGGGGCTCGCGTGCCCGGTCTTCAGGCGCTCTTCGATGAACTCCTTCATCTGCGCGTCGCTGATGCGCTCGTCATCGATGCGTGCCAGCACCTGCTGGGGCGTGAGCTGGCTGTAGCAGGTGCGGTACGCCATGTAGAGCGAGCGCATGGGGTTTTCGCTGTGCGAAATGAGCGTCACCTGGATCGCCATAGGTCAGACCAGCTTCCCTTCCCGGCCGCGCCGGAGCGCTATTGTCGCACGAACAAATGGTAGGGTGGGTGAACGATAGCGGAAGTTCACGGGGTGGTTGCGCTATGTCTTGCCATCGAGCCCTCACCCCCCGGGTAGGGATTCTGCCTCTCCCGAGTCGGACGGCAGCCGTCGCTAGCGACCCGGGCGCGACTCGAGGTAGGACATGGTGCGCCGGTAGGCATCTTCGGGCACGTGCCCGGCGGACATGAGGTAGGTCGCTATCTGCTCCAGCGTGAGGATGCTGATGAGGTTGATGCCGGCGGCCTTGAGCGCGACCTTGCCGCCTTCCTGGCGGTCGATGAGGGTGACCGCGTCGCGCACGATGAGGCCGGCTTCGCTCAGCGTGGCGGCGGTCTGCAGGATGCTGCCGCCGCCGGTGATGAGGTCATCGATGATGAGGCAGGTCTGTCCGCGCACGTAGATGCCTTCGATGATGTCTGCTTTGTCGGTGGCGGGCGGGTGGATGTAGATCATCGGCGTGCTGATGTTGAGCGAAAAGGCGGTCGCCACATGCAGCCCGCCGAAGGGCACGCCGGCGACGAGGGTGAACGGCTGCACGTGCGGGTTGCGCATGGACAGGAGGGTTTCGAGTTCTTCGCGGATGATGCGGGCGCAGCGCGCGAGGGCCTTGGGGTTGCTGATCAGGCGTCGCAGGTTCACGTATATGGGCGAATGGACGGCGGTGCGGCCAAGGGTGAAATCGCCGAAGTCGATGGCACTGAGCTTCCAGAGCTCTTCGGCGAGCCAGAGGTTGCCTGCCGGCCGGGTTGTGTTGGTCAAGGCTTGCTCCGGTAGGAAGGGGGTGGGCCGTTACCGGCGAACACCAGGGCTGGCGCCCGGCACATAGTAGCGCGGGATGGGGCTACAGCCATAACCGCGAGGCCCGAGGCCCGAGGCCCGAGGCCCGAGTCGGCGCCTCATCCCCAAGAGCCGGCTGAGGTGGGACGGGGGCTAGCCCCGCGAGCCGGCCGAGGCGGGCGCGGCGGGCTGTGGTTCGGCGGACCATTGGCGCAGCCACTCTTCGTACTTCGCCAGGCGCTCGGCGAGATGGGTGCGCATGGCGGACATGCGCTCCACCTTCGCATCGAGGAGGGCCAGCTGCTGCAGTGTTGCTTCGCGGGCGCGGTTGATGCGGGCGGCCTTTTCGGCGGCATCGGCGTCGCTGCGCCACTCGGCGCGCACCTGCGCTTTGACGTCTTCGGCTTCGACCATGCCCTTGATATCGGCGAGCGAGAAGCCGAGGAGGTCCTTGAGTTCTTTGATGCGCTCCACGCGCTCCATGTCCTCGGGCGAATAGAGACGGAAGCCGCCATCCATGCGCGTTGGTGGTTGGAGGAGGCCCTTTTCCTCGTAGTAACGGAGGGTGCGCTGGGTGAGGCGCGCGCGCTCGGCGGCTTCGCCGATCTGGAGGTAGGGAGCGACCGTTGGCGTGGGTTCGACCATGCGTGATCCCAGCTTAGCGACGTTAACGCGAACGTCAAGGTAGGTGGCACCATCGTCAGAGCGGGGGCGTTTCAAAACCATCACAGGGGTAGCCAGAGGCGCGTCAGTTCCCTCGCCGAATCCGGTTGTTCCATAAGCCCGGCGGGCTGTGAAAAGTGGTGAGAGAAAGGCCATGTTGGAACATAACTCGATTGTGTCAGGGCCGGGCGTGGGGCTACCGTACGGCTCACGCCAGCGACGGCGGGACGGCTTTCAAAACCGCCCCAGAGGGATCCGGGACCGCTGGCAACCACACCACCTCGTCGGCTTTCGCGAAGCGCCACTCCCTCGTGGGAGGAAGGAGTTAGCCCCCGCATGCCCAACGACTGTATGTCCGATGCACGGGAGCTGGGGCGCACCTGGCAGGCAGTGCTCGGGCGGCTCGAAATCGAACTGAGCCCGCAGAGCTACCTTACGTGGCTCAAGGGCACGCGGGCGGCCAGCATCGAGAATGGCACGCTCATCGTGGAGGCGAAAACGGCATTCGCAGCGGACCAGCTGAACGAGCAGTTCTCGGTGGTGGTGGTGCGCGCCCTGGGCCACGTTCTGGCGGGCGATGACCTTGCGGTGCGGTTCGTTCCCCGCCGCGCAGAGGAGGGAGCCCCGCCTCTCCTTCGCGGGGAGCGGCGTGCGGCCTGCGCGGAGGGCAGCATCATCGGCGAGCTGAACGCGCGCTACACCTTCGCCCGCTACCTGCCGGCGGAAGGCAACCGGCTCGCGATGGAGTGCTGCGCTTCGCTCATCGGCGAGCGCGAGCTGCGCATCAGTCCGGTGGTGATATACGGGGCGCCGGGCATGGGCAAGACCCACCTGCTGCATGCGCTCGCGCGCGAGGCCTGCGAGGCGGGGCTGGGAGTGGCCTGCCTCAACGCTGAGGAGTTCGCGACGCGCTACATCGGTTCGATGCGGCGCGGCCAGGTGGAGGACTTCCAGGAGACGCTGCGCTCGGTGCGACTGCTGCTCATCGACGATCTGCAGTACCTCGCGCACAAGAAGGGCACGCTGGACGAGCTCGTGCACACCATTGACGCCGTCACGAACCGGGGCGGGCACGTGGTGGCGGCGGGCGAGCGGCACCCCGCCGAGATGGACCTCCCGGAACGCCTGGCATCACGTCTCGCGGAAGGCGTCGTGACGCGCATCGAACCCTTCGGCTGTGACGAGCGGCGCGCGTTCATCGACCGCATGGCGGCGGAGCAGGGGGCAGCCTTGCCGGCGTGGGCCGTGGAGCGCATCGCCCTGGCGGAGGTGCCTTCCGTGCGCGCCCTGGTGGGGGCGGTGAACAAGGCACTCATGCTACAGCGCGTGGGACAACTGGAGCTGCGGCGCCTGGATGCCGAACTCACGCTCATCAGCGTGGCGGAGGCGGCCGCGGGCATGAGCGACGAAGCGCTGCTGGACCTCGCGGCGCGCCACTTCCAACTGTCGACGGCGGAACTGCAGGGGCCTTCGCGGCGGCCGGCGGTGACGGAGGCACGGGCGGCGACGGCGGCGGCGCTGAAAGCACGCGGCCGCACCAACGCGCGCATCGGGGAGCTGCTCGGGCGCGACCGCACGAGCATCCCGGGGCTGGCGCGCCGTGGGCTGGAGCTACTGGGCAACGATGCCGCCCTGCGGGCGCGGCTGGGGTAGCCAGCCTCACGCGCCGGACCCCCGCTCCCGACCCGGCGGGCGAGGGAACATGATTCGTCCCCAACTCCATATCCCACGTCACGCGAGGTGGCGGCTAGTCGTCTTCGTCGGAGGCGGCGGCGGTGCCAGGACGGGCGGGGTGCTCGCGGCCAACTGCGCGCATTACATCCAGTACGCCGTTCTGGACGGCATCGCGGGCGGCGCGGATAGCGCTGTAGATGGCGCGCGCGTTCGAGCGGCCGTGGGCGATGACGGTGACGCCATCGACGCCGAGTAGCTGGGCGCCACCCGTTTCCGCGTAATCCAGGCGGCGCTTCACCTTGCGCAATTCAGACATGAGGATGAGGCCGGCGGCGCGATTCCAGGGGGTCAGCTCCACGGCTTTGCGCAGTTCGCCGAACATGAGTTCGGCCATGCCCTCGGCGGTCTTGAGGACGACGTTGCCGGTGAAGCCGTCCATCACGGCCACATCGCACGCCCCGCCGGGAAGGTCCCTGCCTTCGACGTTGCCGATGAAGTTGAGGGTTGAGCGGCGGAGGATTTCGTTCACTTCGACGATGAGCTGGTTGCCCTTGGAATCCTCTTCGCCGATGGAGAGGAGGCCGACGCGGGGGGATTCGATATCGAACATGCGGCGCATATAGGCGGAGCCCATGTGGGCGAACTGCACGAGGTGGATGGGGCGGCAATCGGCGTTCGCGCCGACATCGAGGGCAAGCGTAAGGCCGCCCCCCCCGGTGGGGACGACGGTGCCCAGCGCGGGTCGCGAGATGCCGCGTACGCGGCCAAGGGTGAGCAGGGCAGCGGTCATCGCCGCGCCTGTGTTGCCGGCCGTGACGAAGGCATCCGCGGCGCCTTCTTTAAGCATGCGGAAACCGACGTTGATCGAGGCGCCGGGGAGGGCGCGCACCGCCTCGGTGGGATGGTCATCCATGGCGATCACGTCACGGGCCTCGATGACGCGCAGTCCGGGGTTCTCGGTGGTGCCGCGCCACTCGGCGCGGATGGCTTCGAGCTGGCCCACGAGGAGGAGTTCGACGCCCAGGCCTCCGGCGGCCATGAGCGCGCCGGCGACGACTTCGGAAGGGGCGCTATCGCCACCCATGGCATCGAGGGCGATGCGGACGGTCATGGGGCAGGGCCGCGGGCGATGATGACCATGCGTTCGCTTTCGTTGGCCATGGGGCCGAGATCATAGTCGCCGTAGACGGCGGCCAGCGCCAGCCCGGCGGCGCGAAGCAGTCCTTCGGCTTCGAATGGGTAAGCGTAGCGGAGCCTGTGTT
>JBPCLM010000082.1:0-3754 GCA_051003295.1 Tepidiformaceae bacterium
GGGTGCGGCTGAAGGCGCCGCGGATGGCGCGAGCGCGGGCGAGAGCCCGGCGGAGGCCGCTTCGGAAACGGCGGATGCCGCCCCGAAGAAGGCCAGGGAGGGCGCGGCGGCTGCCAGCGCGGCTCCCGCGCGGCAGGCGGCCGCACCCGCGGGGGGCGCGGAGGCGGCTTCGTAGAGGGACCCGGCTGCCCCTCCCGCGTGGCGTGGTACGAGTCGTTCTGAGGGCGTTCGAGGCGGCCGGAACGACACGCCGGTCACCCTGATCATCGACTCGGCAGGACTGCAACGACCGCCGCGCGCTTGACCGGAACCGGTGGCGCGCCGCAACGTTCGATCGAGCTTTCGGGGGAAGACGTACCGGCATGCGCATGAGCAAGCTGCTGCTGAAGACGCTGCGCGAGGCGCCCGCCGAGGCGGAGCTGCCGAGCCACAAGCTCCTGCTGCGTGCAGGGCTCGTGGCGCCGCTGGCGGCGGGGTTGTATTCGTTCACGCCCGTGGGCTGGCGCGCGATGCGGCGCATCGAGGCGATCATCCGGGAAGAGATGGACCGTAGCGGCGCGCAGGAGGTCCACCTGCCCGCGCTGCACCCGATCGAACTCTGGGAGCAGACGGGACGCGCGGAGGCGATGGGGCAGACGCTGTTTCGGCTGTCGGACCGCAAGGAACGGGGGTTCGCGCTGGGCCCCACGCACGAAGAGGTGATGAGCCTCCTGGCAGGCCGAAACATCCAGAGCTACCGGGACCTGCCGGTGACGCTGTACCAGATCCAGACGAAGTTCCGGGATGAGCCGCGCCCGCGGGGCGGACTCGTGCGGCTGCGCGAGTTCACGATGAAGGACGCTTACAGTTTCGACGCCGACTGGGAGGCCCTGGACGCTTCCTACCGGGATGCCTTCGACGCCTACGTGCGCATCTTCGAGCGCGCGGGCGTGCCCGTTATCCCCGTGGCGGCGGACTCGGGTGCAATCGGTGGGAAGGATAGCCAGGAGTTCATCTTCCTGACGGAGGGCGGCGAGGACGAGATCTTGCTGTGTCCGGGCTGCGGGTACGCCGCAAACGCGGAGAAGGCGGAGTTTCGCATCCCGGAGGCCCTGGGCGGCGCGCCCCGGCCACTGGAACGGATAGAGACGCCCGGACAGCGGACGATCGCGGATCTGGTGGCGGCGCTGGGGATTGAGGCGCGGCAGACGTGCAAGGCGGTGTTCTACCGGATCGATGGCAAGCCAGTGTTCGTGGCCATCCGCGGAGACCTGGATGTGAACGAGGTGAAGCTGAAGAACGCGTTGCGGGCGAAGGAAGTGGAGGCGCTCGAGGAAGCGGCGGTGCGCGCCGCGGGGCTGGTGGCCGGGTCTGCTTCAGCGGTGGGTTTGCAGGGCCTGCGCGTGGTCGCGGACCAGAGTGCGGTGGACGCGCCGAACCTGGTGGCAGGCGCGAACGAGCCCGACCGGCACCTCTTGAATGTGAACCACGGGCGTGACTGGCAGGCGGACGAGGTGGTGGCAATCGCGCTGGCGCGCAAGGGCGACGCCTGTATCGAGTGCGGCACGCCGCTGGAGACGCGGCGGGGAATGGAGATGGGGCACGTCTTCAAGCTGGGGACGATGTACTCGGAGACGCTCGGGGTGCAGTACCTGGACGACGCGGGCGAGCGGCACCCGGCGGTGATGGGCTGCTACGGCATCGGGCTGGAACGGATGCTGGCGGCGGTGATCGAAGCGAACCACGACGAGGACGGGATCATCTGGCCTGCGGATGTGGCCCCCTACGACGTTCACGTGGTCGCGCTCAACCTCGACCAGGAGCCGGTGCGGGAGGCTCTGGCGCAGCTGGAGCGGGAGCTAGAGGGCGCGGGGCTGAGCAGTCTCGTAGACGACCGGGAGGACTCGGGGGGGATCAAGTTCAAGGATGCGGACCTGCTGGGGATGCCCATGCGCCTGACGGTGAGCCCGCGCTCGCTGCAGCGGGGAGGGGTGGAGGTGCGCGTGCGGCGCACGGGGGAGACGTCAGTCGTGGGGTTGGAGGAGGCTGTGGCGGCGGTGGCGCGCTAGCCCGTGCCCTCCACGATTCCGGGGACGACCGTGCGCGGATGCTGGGAAATGAGCAAAGGCGGGGAAAACCAGCGGTTCGCCCCTTGCGTGCGCGTGCTATAGTGCGAAGCGAAGGCATTCCTGAAGGAGTGGGCTCTCGGCCCACTTTTTTATTGGGGTTTATGAAGAACGAATTCCTACTCGCGCTCGGCCAACTGGCGGCCGAAAAGAACCTCCCGAGGGACGTGGTCGTCGAGGCGGTCGAGGCGGCGCTGACCTCGGCCTACCGGCGTGAGGGCGAGAACCAGCCGAACGTGTACGCGCGTATCGACATGGAGACGGGAGACATCCACGCCTACATGCAGAAGGCGGTGGTGGAAGAGGTGCTGGAACCGCACCTGGAGATTTCCGTCTCGGAAGCGCGGCGCTACAAGCGTGACGCTGCCGAGGGGGACGTGCTCGACTTTGAGATCAAGATCCCGAATAACGCCGGCCGCATCGCGGCGCAGACGGCGAAGCAGGTGGTGCTGCAGCGCCTGCGCGAGGCGGAGCGTGACGCCGTCTACGACGAGTACGCAGGCAAAGAAGGCGAAATCCTCGTGGGCACCGTGCAGCGGGTGGAGCCGCGCCAGGCGATCATCGAAATCGGTAAGGGGACGGAGGCCGTGCTGCCGTTCAGCGAACAGGTGCGCAACGAGCACCTGCGTCCCGCGCAACGCGTGAAAGTGCTCGTGCTGGAAGTGCAGAAGGCGGTGAAGGGGCCGCAAGTTCTTGTAAGCCGCAGCCACCGCAACGTGCTGCGGCGGCTCTTTGAAATGGAAGTGCCGGAGGTGCTGGCGGGCACGGTGGAGATCAAGTCGATCGCGCGTGAGGGCGGGCACCGCAGCAAGGTGGCAGTGCACACGCGCGTGCCGAGCATCGACCCGATCGGGGCGTGCGTGGGCATGCGCGGGGCACGCATCCAGAACATCGTGAACGAACTTTCGGGCGAGCGGATCGACGTGATCAAGTGGGACCCGGACCCGGCGACGTTCGTTTCGAACGCGTTGAGCCCGGCCCAGGTGCTGGAAGTGGCAATCGATGTGGATGAGCACCGCGCGACGGTGGTTGTGCCGGACAAGATGCTTTCGCTGGCGATCGGCAAGGAAGGGCAGAACGCGCGCCTGGCGGCGAAGCTGACGGGCTGGCGCATCGACATCCACAGCCAGGCGGCGGCGGCGCGGCGCGAAGAGGGCATCGAAGAGGCGCCATCGACTTTCGAGCCGTACGCCCCCGGCGAAGTGCCGGACATCGACATCATCGAAGAAGCAGAGGAAGTAGCGGCGGCGGCGAGCATCGAACCGCTGGTGGCCTCGGAGGAAGGCGAGCCTGCGGTAGCGGCCGTGGCCGGCCCGGCGGTAGAGCGTACGGCGGAGGACGACGTCAACTTCCCGGCGGCGCTGGCGACGATGCCCGTGCCGGACCGTGACGAACGCGAGGCGGAGGACTACGGCGAGGAAACCGAGGACGACGAGGAATACGAGGTGCCGACAATGGTGGTACCCGAACTGCGTCCCACGGCGATTCGCTTCGCGGAAGATGTGCTGCCGAAGCGCACGGAAGAGACCGAAGACCCGGCCAAGAAGGGCGCGGCGAAGAAGTCGCGCCGGGCGGCGCGACTCGCTGAAGAGACGGACGAGGACGAGGAAGAGATCGACTACTCGGGGCGCATCCACTAAGGGTGCGAA
>JBPCLM010000083.1:0-16174 GCA_051003295.1 Tepidiformaceae bacterium
CGCTCCCTACCGGTCGCGCCTCTGATATCCGCCTCCGTCGCGCCCACGGCTGCCCTCAATACGAACGGGGGAGGCCGAGCTCGTGCTGGGCGAGGAAGTTCAGCACCATTTCCTGGGTGATGGGGGCGATGCGCATCACGCGCACTTCGCGCCAGTAGCGTTCGACATCGTATTCGCGCGCGTAGCCGTAGCCGCCGTGCACCTGGAGCGCGCGGTCGGCGGCTTCGAATCCCCACTCGGAGGCGAGGTACTTGGCCATGTTCGCTTCGGCGCCGCAGGGCAGGCCCTTGTCGTACAGCCACGCAGCCTTGCGGATGACCATCTCCGCCGCGGTCAGCTTGGCGTGCGAATCCGCGAGGGGGAACTGGATGCCCTGGTTCTGGCCGATCGGGCGCCCAAACACCACGCGCGACTTCGCGTAGGCGGTCGCTTTGCGCAGCGCCACGCGCCCGGTGCCGAGGGCCTCGGCGGCGATGAGGATGCGCTCGGGGTTCAGCCCATCGAGCAGGTGATAGAACCCCCGGCCCACTTCGCCGACGACATCGCCGGCCTCGACGGGCAGGTCGTCATAGAAGACTTCGTTGGAATCGACGGCGTGGCGCCCGAGCTTCTCGATTTCGCGGATCGTGACGTACTTTGGGTCCAGGTCAGCGAGGAAGAGGGTCATGCCGTCGGTGCGGCGCGGCGATTCTTCCAGCGTGGTGGTGCGGGCGAGCAGCAGCACCTTTGAGGACTCTTTCGCCTTCGAAGTCCAGACCTTCTGGCCCCTGATGATGAAATGGTCGCCATCGCGGCGGGCGAAGGTGGTGATGGAGGGGGTATCGGAGCCGGCGTTGGGCTCGGTGACACCGAAGGCGACATGCAGGCGGCCGGCGGCGGCTTCGGGCAGCACGCGGCGCTTCAACTCTTCGGTGCCATGGCGGACGACGGGGTTAAGCCCGAAGATCGTCAGGTGGAGGGCGGTGGCGCCGTTCATCGCCGCTCCCGAGGCGGCAACCTCTTCCAGCAGGATGGAGGCCTCGGTGATGCCGAGGCCCGCGCCGCCGTATTCAGGCGGGATGGCGATCCCCAGCCAGCCGGCTTCAGCGAAGGCATGGTAGAAATCCCAGGGGAAGGCGTGGTCGCCGTCGCAGCGGCGCCAGTAAGCATCATCGAAGCGTGCTGCCAGGGCGCGCGCCTGCAGGCGGACCTGCTGCTGCTCTTCGGTCGGTTCGAAATCCATGGCCAGGAACGATTCTAACAACAGCCGCGACTTGCGCGCTGCCGCTATCCCGCCGCGCCCATCACCTCCACGGGCCCGCCCGCGCGCCAGCGGCGGAAGGTGGGGGTGGGGTGGTCGCTGCCCCAGCCCGCCCGCTCGGTGGTCAGCGACTTTTCTATATCGAACGCGAAGAGCGCTTCCCAATCCTGCTTGGGGAAGCCGCAGGCGGCGACCGCGGCCGCGCGCAGGGCGGGATCGGTGACGCGGCGGGCGCGGCCGCGCACGAGGAACTCTTCATTCTTGGCGCCGCAGGGGATGGTGTGGAGCGCGTAGCGCCCATCGCGCTCGAGGTCCCCGAACTTGGAGCTGAATTCGACGATGAAGACGTAGAGCACCCCGCCCGCCAGATAGGGCATCACCGGGTGCAACTGCGGCGAGCCATCCTTGCGCACCGTCGCGAGGAAGGCGACGCCACCGTTTTCGGCGAGCAGCTTTCGCCCGGGCGCCGCCATTTCCGGTGCGGCCTGTTCGAATTCTTCCCAGCGCATGGCCTTCCCCCCTGTGTGGATGTGGCCGAGCGTGGGGAAGGTGCCCGGCGTCGTCAAGGGGAGCGTTAGCGGCCCTCACTCCCGCCCCCCTGGAAGACTCCTGCGTCGCGGGCGAGGGGGAGAGAAATCGAAACCGTCCGTCTCACTCGTCCGCTACTGGGAGGGTGCCTTCCGGGCGGCTGGCCAACAGCCAAGAGCTAACAGCCAACGGCTAATCAACCTCCGGCGCCGCCCACTTCGTGTACACGGGCGGCCAGCTCGGGCGCTTTTCGTAGGTGGCGAGCATGGCGCGTTCGATATCGAATTCGAAGAGCAGGGCGTGGCCGTCGTCGTCGCCGCCACTGGCGCGGTAAGCGGCCAGCACCTTTTCGATGGTGCTCGGGTCATCGATGCGGCGGGCGTTGCCGGTGAAGTAGAACTCGTCATCGACCTCGTCGCCGCCGCAGGCGTGGATGGCGACGCGGCCATCGCGCAGGAGGTCGCGGCGCTTCGGGGAATCGATGATGAAGCCGAAGACGCCGCCTTCGGCGACGATGGGGCAGAAGGGGTGCAAGCGCGGGCCACCATCGGCGCGGATGGTGGCCATGAAACCGAGGCCGATGCCGAACTGGTAGAAGAGGCTGCGGCCGCGGGCGGCCATTTCGGGGTTGGCGGCTTCGAACTCGGACCAGGTCGCCATCTCTGTCACCTCCGGGGATATGGGTAGCGGGCCGGGCGGCGGGGCGGTGCCCGGTGCCGATGGCGTGGAGGATACGGCGAGATCGCGTCAGATGTTGTCGCGGAGCCCCTTCCGATTCACGATTCACGATTTGCGATTCACGATTCGCCTCGCAGTGGGCGGAGGGACTGGCTCCCGCGCGACTCCCGTAGCACGGCACGGACGCCCCCCCTAGCGGTCGGGCCACGGACGTCGGGCCACAGACGCGGGCGGCCGGCCAACGGCTAACGGCCAATGGCTAACAGCCACCCCAGCCTTTCCCCCTCTTGACCGCGTTTCGGCGATGGTCGTCTCACCGGGGGCACATGCGCGCGTCTATCCTTCGCTTCTTTCTCTGTATGTCCTGGGGATGTCTCCTGCTGGCGGCGGGGCTGCTGGGCGGCGCCTGTGGAGACGACGATTCGCCCGCCGGGGCCACCGAGGCCCCGCTGGCAGGCGCCACCACGGCAGTCGTCCCGGGCGTCACCCGTTCGCCTGCCGGACCCACCGCGCCGCCCGCCACCGACCCGCTGCTCGTGCGCGCGGCTCAGGGCCTGCAGCGCCCGGTCTATGTCACCGGGGCAGGCGATGGCAGCCGCCGCCTGTTCGTGGTGGAGAAGGCGGGGCGCGTACGCATCGTGCGCGATGGCCAGCTCGCGCCGGCGCCGCCGTTCCTGGATATCACCGCGCTGGTCGATAGCGTGGCATCCGAGCGGGGGCTGCTGGGCCTCGCCTTCCACCCCGGTTACGAGACCAATGGCCGCTTCTTCGTCACCTACACCGCGAAAGGGGGCGGCGCCAACACCCTGGCGGAATACCGCGTCTCCGGGGACTCGGAGCGCGCCGACGCGGCCAGCGCGCGCGTGCTCTTCGCCGTGCCGGACAAGTTTTCGAACCACAACGGCGGCATGGTAGCTTTCGGGCCCGATGGCTTCCTGTACGTCGCTATGGGCGATGGCGGCAGCGGTGGGGACCCCGACGGCAACGCCCAGGACCTCGGCGTGTTGCTGGGGAAGGTCCTGCGCCTGGATGTGGACGCGGGCGGCGGCGCGCCCTACTCCATCCCTCCCGGCAACCCGTTCGCGGGCCAGGCGGGCGCGCGCGGCGAAGTGTGGGCCTACGGCCTGCGCAACCCCTGGCGCTTCAGCTTCGACCGCCAAACGGGCGACCTCTGGATAGCGGATGTGGGCCAGAACGCCTTCGAAGAGGTGGACTTGCAGCCGGCGGCGAGCAGAGGCGGCGAAAACTACGGCTGGAACCGCATGGAAGGCGATGCCTGCTTCGAACCGAAGTCTGGCTGTGACCGAACGGGACTGACGCTGCCCGTCTTCGCCTATGGGCGCGAAGACGGCTGTTCCGTGACGGGCGGCTACGTCTATCGCGGCAAGCGCTTCCCGGGGCTGGCGGGCGCCTATTACTTCGCCGACTACTGCGAAGGCATCCTGCGCTCACTGCGGGAGGATGGCGGGGGCACATGGCGCGCGAAAGACCTGCTCGAAACGGTGGGCGCGATCAGTTCCTTCGGCGAAGACGACGAGGGCGAGCTCTACCTGGTGGCCGACCAGGCGGGCGAACTGTACCGGCTGGAGGCGCGGTAGGTGGGTAGGCAGCAGGCAATAGGCAATAGGCAATGGGCGGCAGTGGGTCAGCCGAGGGCTTCGATGAGCGCGGCGACGACCTCGTCCTGGGCGGCGTCCTCCATCCCGGGGAAGAGAGGGAGGAGCATGGTGCTCGCGGCGGCCCGCTCGGTTTCGAAGAGCGACACCGACGGGAAGCGCGATCGATAGGCCGGTTCGAGGTGAATCGCCATTACACCCCGGCGAGTGGCGATGCCCCGCGCCGCGAGGTGCTTCATCACCCGCGGACGCAGGGCGGAATCGGGGCAGGCGCACGCACCGAACGCTCTCCGGAGTTGGTCCCCTGACGTCGCGGCCATCTCCGGGCCCCAACCCGCTATTGAGTGGCCCCGGGCACCCGCGTCGCTCGCGAATTCAGCTTGCCCACGGATTGCCGCAGCTCCGCAAGCGCGAAAGTCATCGTTGCCGCGGTTTCATAGCGCCCGGCGGCGGCCAGCGTGTGTGCGAGGGCCATGAGGGCGGTCTCGAGGCGGCGCGTCAGCACCAGGTCGCCCAGGGCCGCGAGGCTGCGCAGCACCGTCTCCTCCGTTCGCGCCTGCTCGGCCGCCGGCATGCGGTCGAAAGCGATCGCGAACCCGCCCATTACCTCCGCGAATACCTGGTCCTGCATCGATTCGGATGACACCACAATCAGCGCTTCAAAGGCGCCGAAAAGCTCCTCCGGCACGTCATCGTGGTAGACCACTGGAAGCACCTCTGCGCGCGGAGCCGCATCGCGCTCATCCGACCACCGGGCGAGTAGGTCGCGGAGGCTGCGAACCACGATGAGTGCAGGCGAAGGGTTCTGTTTCGAGGTTGAACCGGTCGTCCAGGCGATGTCGGACAATTGTTGGATGCCATAGCCGGGGTCATTCTGGATTTCGCGCCTACGCTGCGCTTCAACCCCAGTGAGGACGGCCTCGTGGAGTTGGGTCGCGTGATCTTCGTTTGTGGCCGCGATCGCGGCGATCGGGTCGCCGCAGGCCATGTACCCGCCGACGGGCAGCAAGAATTCGACCTCGCAGCCATCGCCCAGATCCTGCGCCAGCGTGCCCACCTGGCGCGCGTGGATGTCCACGAGGTACCCCTCTACCGGCGCGAACACCCTGCGCCGCGCATCAGGCTCCGCCGCATACACGGATGCACGCCGCGTCATCGCGAGTAGCTGCAACTGGCTCGTGCGCGATGAAACGATGCGGTCGTGGATAGAGCCGATCACCTCCTCCGGGCGCATCTGGGCGATAGTCGTATAAAGCAGCACGAGGAGCAGCACGAGCGCCACCACCGTGAGAAGCAGCGCAATCGTCGCCCCGTACACGGGCTTGAATTCGTCGGAGGCCGTTGCGACGGCTATCAGCGCGTAGAGCGCAAGGCCCACGAAAAACCCGAAGCTGACCTGGTTGATGCGCCGTCGAAGGAATTGGTCGATGACCTGGTGCGAAAACGAGCTCGTGGCTTGCTGGACCGCGATCAGGAGCAGCGAAAACGTTATTGAGGTGACCGTGATGATGCTGCCCGCGATCGTCCCTAGCAGTTCCGAGGTCGAGGCGGCGTCGCCGAGTACGTGAACCTCCATGAACCGCCGAAAGGGAGCCGTTGGCCCGCTCGCCGCGCTATCGAGCGCGTACGTGCCAGTGGAGAGCACGAGGAATGCCGCGATAATCGCCACGGGCAACCCGAGAAACTCGGAGAACGCCTGGCGCATCTCGCGGCGTACACTGCGGTGGCTTCGTTCGGTATTGCTCGTCACGGGGACCTCGCCGGCGCTGCTGGAATGCGCGTAAGCATGCCGCGCGGAGGGTTCAGCGTCACGCTCCCGGACCCAGCCCTCCCTGCCGGCCCCCGCCGCGATTACGCCGGTAGCTCCCGCCCGGCCG
Organism: Tepidiformaceae bacterium; assembly: GCA_051003295.1. Lineage (GTDB taxonomy): Bacteria > Chloroflexota > Dehalococcoidia > Tepidiformales > Tepidiformaceae. Next base: position 5,940 of record JBPCLM010000083.1, read on the forward strand.
TCCACTGTGTGTACAGCGCGCTGTTGTAGCCGCCCTTGCGCACCAGTTCCAGGTGGTGCCCGTCCTCCACCACGCGCCCATGGTCCACGACAATGACGCGGTCCGCGTGCTCGGCCGTGCTCAGGCGGTGCGCGATGAAGCCCTCCCTGGCGGTGGGGCCACGGACTTCGGGTCCCCGCGCTCGGCGCTCGGGCCACGGGCCTCGGGCCTCGGGCCTCGGGCCTCGCTACGCCCCCGCGGGGCCGGGGACCTCGGCGACGCGTGCTTCGCGGGCCACGCGGCTGCGCGATTCGGGGCCGCGCTCCAGGCGCTGAGCGATCAGCGAGAGCGCGTAGCAGGGGATGAAGTAGAGCAGCGCAATCACCGTCAGCACCTCTATCGTCGGGTTGCCGCGCGAAGGGTCGTCGTAGAGGATGCGCCCGCGCCGCAGCAGTTCGAAGACAAGGAAGAGCCCCGCGAGGGACGTATCCTTGAAGAGCGTGATGAGCTGGCTGACGAGCCCCGGCGCCATGCGCCGCAGCGCCATCGGCACGGCCACGTAGCCCATCGATTGCAAGTAGCTGAGCCCGAGGGCGCGGCTCGCTTCGATGACGCCCTTCGAAATCGAGAGGATTCCCGCGCGCATTATCTCGGCCACGACGGCGCTGTTATAGAAGGTGAGTGCGAGCACCGCCGAAGCGGTCGCCGTCAGGTCGCCCGTATTGCTATCGACGAACCATTGGGCGATGGGCACATCCTGCGCCCAGCCGGTGTTGAAGCGCCCGGCGCCGAAGAAGATGAAGAACATGAGCAGCAGCAAGGGCGTCGCGCGGAAGATCTCGATATAGGTGGTGGCGGCCCAGCGCAGGGGCGCGAGGGGCGCCAGGCGCGCGACCGCCATGATGATGCCCACGATGATGCTGAGGATGATGCTGTAGATGGCGATGCGAGCGCTCACCCACAACCCGAGGAGGAGGAAGCGCCAGATGGGCCACGTCCTGAACACCTCCCAGTTGCCGGGGAGGAAATCGATGAATTCGTTCCACGCCTGTTCCATCAGCGGGACCTCGCGACGCGCTTTTCGAGCCGCGCCGAAGCCCACGCCAGCGGCAGCGTGAGCGTGAGGTAGAGCACCCCGGCGACGGTGAAGAGCTCGAAGGTCTGGAAGTTGTCCTGCTGGATGTTGTCGGCGGCCTGCAGCAGTTCGGTGACGCCGATCGCCGCGACAAGGGCGCTGTTGCGGAAGAGCGCGCTGAATATCGAGGTGAGGAGCGGCACGGCCACGCGGAAGGCCTGGGGGATGACGACGTAGACGCGCGTCTGCAGGTAGCTCAGCCCGAGCGAACGCGAGGCCTCCGCCTGGCCCTTATCGATGGAGAGGAGGCCGCTGCGCAGGGCCTCGGTGGTGTAGGCGCCGGTGTAGAGCGTGAGCCCGAGGAGGGCCGCCTGCATGGGCGAAAGGAGCCAATCGATGGTGCCGATGAGGGGCAGGTGCGTATCGAGCGAGGGCAGCTTGGGCAACGCGAAGAACCAGAAGTAGAGCTGCACGAGCAGGGGCGTGTTGCGAAAGAATTCGACGTAGAGGCCGCTGACAAAGCGCAGAACCCAGACCTCGGTGGTGCGCAACAGCGCGACTGCCGCCCCGAGGGCCGTCGCGAGGGCGAAGGAAAAGAGGGTGAGGATGATGGTGGTGCGGTAGCCGCGCAGGAGCTCGGGATAGTGCTCCCGTATCTGGTCGGTCACATCGCCGGCGAAACCGCGCAGGTTCCAGGCGGCGATGGCGAGCACGACCGCCCACGAGAGGGCGTAGAGCGCGGCACCGGCCCAGGAGAGCACCTGCAGGGCGCGCGCTTCGGGGATGCCTGCCCCGGCGGCCCACTGCGCGCGCTCGCCCCGCCGCCACCCCAGCCACGCAGCGATAACGCCGGGAACGAGCGAAAAGATGAAGACACCGGCGACGCCAACAACGCCGCCGCGGAGCCCGCTGAGGCCAAGGACGATGCCGCCGAGCAGGAGCACGGCGGCCACGCCCAGCCATGCGCGCAGCCCGTAGCTGGCGCCGCCCGCCGCCGCCGTCATCGCCGTCATCGGCGGCACCCCTGGATACGGTGCGGCGGGCGATGGGGCGCCGGCACGCCGTCAGCCGGCATGCCGGGCTTCCCCCCTGCGCCCGTCGTCCACGCGGTCGCCCGCTAGTTGGTGGGCGGGAGCTTGGCGCGCAGCTCCGCAGCCTTCGGCAGGCCTGCCACGGCGCCCAGGTACTTGTCGTAGATCTTGTCCCAGCGGCCATCCTTGAACATGTCGGCGAGGAGCGCATCGACGAACTGCGTCATGTCCGTCTTGCCCTTCTTCATGCCGATGCCGTACGGCTCCTGGGTGAATTGGCCGCCCACGAGCTTGAGCGTCTTATCCGCAGCGGCGAAGCCCGCGAGGATGATGTCGTCGGTCGTAACCGCCTCGACGCGGCCGTCCTTCATGGATGACACGCACGCTGAGTAGGTGGCAAGCGAAAGCAGTTCTGTCTGCGGGGCCTTGGCCACTACGTTCTTTTCGGAAGTCGAGCCCTGCACCGAGCAGACCTTCTTGCCGTTGAGGTCCGTGACCGTCTTGATGGTGGTGTTGTCGTTCTTGACGAGGATCGACTGGCCCGCCAGGTAGTACGGCCGCGAAAACTCGATCTGCGTCTTGCGCTCGGCGTTGATGGTCATCGTTGCGAGGATGAGGTCGACCTTATCTTCGGCGAGGAAGGGGATGCGGTTCGCAGAGACGGCTTCGACGAATTCGATCTGCTCTTCCTTGAGGCCGAGGGCCTTGCCGATTTCCTTGGCCATGGCCACATCGAAGCCATCGACCTTGCCCGTGGTGGCATCCTTGAGACCGAAGCCGGGCTGGTCGAATTTGACGCCGACGACGAGCTTTCCCTTCGCCTGGATGTTCGCCATCGTGGAGCCAGCGGCGAAGGTTGGGGCGGCGGCGGTAGTGGGGGCGGTGGTGGTTTTGCCGCCGTCGTCATCATCGTCGTCGTCGTCACCGCAGGCCATGGCGACGAACGCGGTCATGGCGAAGAGCGCCATGAAGAGGTAGAAGATTCGCGATCGCTTGAGCATTGTTCCTCCCTGTGGCGGGGCCCCTGGCCCCTGGTGCTGGGCGTTGGTTGGTTGGCGCCGCACCCGCATCGCTGTCCCGTTCAATGCGAGATGATCCGGCTGAGGAAACGCTGCGTGCGTTCGCTCTTTGCGTTGGCGAAGAGTTCGGCGGGCGTACCTTTCTCTTCTATTACGCCATCGGCCATGAACAGGACGCGATCGGCCACTTCCCGCGCGAACCCCATTTCGTGGCTGACCACGAGCATGGTCATGCCTTCGCGCGCCAGGTCACGCATCACATCCAGCACTTCCTTGATCATTTCGGGGTCGAGGGCGGATGTGGGCTCGTCGAAGAGCATAATCTCGGGCTCCATCGCGAGCGCGCGCGCGATGGCGACGCGCTGCTGCTGCCCGCCGGAAAGCTGTGCAGGGTAGGCGTCGGCTTTTTCCGGGATGCCGACGCGTTCGAGCAGCGTCCTGGCCCGCTCTTCAGCTACGCGCGTGCTTTCCTTGCGCACCTTGCGCGGCCCCAGCGTGATGTTTTCGATGACGCTCATCTGCGGGAAGAGGTTGAACTGCTGCTGCACCATGCCCACGCGCGAACGCAGTTCGTTCACATCGGTCGAGCGCGCGTGCACGGGCACGCCGTTGACCACCACTTCGCCGCTATCGATCGTCTCGAGGCGGTTCACGGCACGCAGGAGCGTGCTCTTCCCCGACCCGGAAGGGCCGATGATGACGACCTTTTCGCCCTGCGCCACTTCCTCGGAAATATCGCGCAGCACGTGGTTGCGGCCGAAGTGCTTATCGACGTGCTGGAACGCGACGGCGGCGCCACTGCCATTGTTCACATTCGCTAGTATAAGCAGCGCGCGGGCAGGGACGAGCGTTCTTATGCAAGCTGGGGCAGAACTCGCGCCGGAGGCCGGTGTATGACCGTGGGTGGCTGGCAGCGCCCAGAGCCGCTGGCCCTGGGCACAGGAGGCCGCGCCGCCGGGCCGGTGTACCTCGCAGCCGCCATCGCCTATTTCGTCGCAGTCGAAGCGCTGGGCGTCACCTTCGATGCGACGCCGCTGCTGGTGGCTATCGCCATGATGGCGGCGGGGGTGGTGCGCGGGCGCTTCCCGGGGCCTGCGCTACCGCTCGCCAGCTGGGGCATCGCTGTGCTGCTGGTGCGTCACGGGCCGCTCGCCGATGAACGCGAGGCGCCGGCGTTCATCGTGGCACTGGCCATCGGCATCGCGCTGCTCGTGCTGCTCAAAGGCACGCGGCTGGAGATCGACCTCGCGACGGCGGTGATGGGCACGGCCGCCGTGATGGCGTTCGGTGGCGTCGCCTTCTACCTTGGTTTCGCATACGGCATGTTCCTGGATGCGTGGTTCTGGGCGCTGGTGCTGGCGGCAGCGGGCGTGCTCCACCTGGTGCTCGCGCGGCCAGGCTGACGATTCACGATTCACGACTAGCGATCCACGATTCGGCGGGCTCCGCCCGCCCTCGGCCCGAGCCGCGACCGTAAGGGAGCGGACCTCCGGGCGGCCATCGCAGCATCGCGTCAGCTCCACGCCCTCCCTAACGGTCGGGCCACCGGCTTTTCGGCGACGATCACATCGCGTTAATGACGCGGGCACAGGCTGTGAGCGATGGAACCGATCGCGCAACTGGGACCCCTGATCTTTCGCCTGAAGACGGTCGAACTCTCTCCGTTTGGGGCCAGGGCGGTGCGCCCCGTCGCGGTAATGGATGGGGTACAGGTAGCCGCCCTTGAGCGTGAGGGGCGGACGTATTTGGTGGTTGACCACCGTAGCCAGGCGCCAGGCTTACCCTGCCGCGTTGAGTTCTGGGAATCCTTGTTCTGTGGCGAAGCCGAGGTCGCGGGCCTCTTCGCGCTGTGCGATCCGGCCAGGTCCGTCGCTCCCGGCCAACCGGTCGCTCTGGGGGCGTGGCCCCGACCGTCCGCGACGCCCTCCCTGGCGGTCGGGCCACGGACTGGCCCCGCCGGACTCCCCGAGCGTCAGGACAAGACCGAGCCCCTTACCGGGCCAGCAAAGGGGCCGGCCGGGTAAGGGGCGGGAATCAACGGCCAACAGCCAACAGCCAACGGCCAACGGCTAAAGGCTAGACCCGCACGCCCGTCAGCTTCGCCAGCTTGAGGGTGTTGAAGAGCGCCAGGCCCGCGTACCACTTCACGCGGATGCGGCTCGCGTCCTTCGTTTCCAGGCTGCCCACGCGTTCCACCGTGAGGCCGCCCGCGGAGTTCAATCCGCTGACGGCGCCTTCGCCGAATTGCATGGTGTAGATGGTGCTGCAGTCGCTGTTCGTGCCCTGCGTCTTGGCGTCGCTGATGTAGTCGTTGATGCCGATGGGGATGCCATCGTAGAACTGCAGCATCCCGCCGAACTCGTCGCGATCCGCTTCCAGGAAGGTGCCCGAAGAACGCGCGAGCACGTTCAGGCTGCGGCGGCTGCGGCGGCTCATCAACATCAGGTCCGGCTTGCCGCCGCGCACGCGGTCGATGAGCTCGTCCAGCTTGTCGAGCGAAAGCGAAGCGCCGTTCGTGCCCATGCTCACGGTCTGGCCGGCCACCGCGAGGCGGTCGACGCCTTCGAAGCTCTTGGCGTTGGTGCTTTCGTTGCCGTTGAGGAAGGTGTCATCGAAGAGCACCTGCACGGCGCGCGCCTTGAGCTGCACGACGGCCGCTTCCAGGTCCTGGATGTTCGAACGGGTGGACTTGAGGAAGTTATCGACATCAGCATCGCCGCCCAGGATCTTGAGGTTGGCTGTGATCTGGGTGAAGGTGGGCGTGTCCTCGGTCCAGGTATCGCCGACATCGTAGAAGGCGGCGCTGGGGCCGGTGTTCTGGCGGTTGTAGGTGAGCCCGTTGCCGGCGATTTCGATGAACGGCAGGCGCTGCAGCACCGGGCTTTCGGTGGCGATGGTTTCGATGACGCCCGCAACGAGGGTGTCGTTGCTGAGCTTGCTGGCTTCGACGAGGGTGAGCGGCACGGGGAGCCTCCACGAGTGGGTTGCCCCCATGGTCAGCACGCGCCCGCCCGAACGCCCATCCCGCCGTGGCACAGGCGTCGGGGGGACGGCGACGGACGACGCCTTCCCCACGGACCCCTCGCTAACGCTCGGGGCTCGGCCAAGGGTCCTGGCCCGCCCCGCAACGCAGCGTCGCACGAGGGACCAGGGACCCGATCAGCTGAAGGCGCCGTGGCGGCCTTCGCCGGCGGCGAAGCGAGCGGCGCCTTCGCGCGTTTCGCCCGAATTGATGGTGGCGATGCCGTGGCGGTATTCGTTCACGAGCGCGCCATCGAACGGCAACGACCACTGTTCGTACGAAGAGAGCCGATCCGAGCGCAGGCAGTGCTGCGGGAAGCGCGCGAGGTCCGCGGCGAGGGCGACGGCCGTTTCCAGCGCCTCGCCGCGCTCCACCAGGCGGTTGGCGAGGCCCATGCGCAATGCCTCTTCGCCGCCCACGCCGCGCCCCGTGAGGATCATGTCGAGGGCCTGGCTGTGGCCGATCAGGCGCGGCAGGCGGATGGTGCCGCCATCGACAAGGGGGACGCCCCAGCGCCGGCAATAGACGCCGAATACGGCATCGCGGGCGGCCACGCGCAGGTCGCACCAGAGCGCGAGCTCGAGCCCACCGGCGACAGCGTGGCCTTCCACGGCGGCGATGACGGGCTTGGAAAGGAGCATGCGCGTCACGCCGAGGGGCCCATCGCCCGTTTCGCCCACGCGGTTGCCCCGCGCCAGGGCGACGGCCTTGAGGTCGGCGCCCGCGCAGAAGGCGCCCTCGGCGCCCCTGAGCACGGCCGCGGCGAGCGCATCATCGGCATCAAAGACGCGGAAGGCGGCCGCGAGCGCGCTGGCCGTGGGCCCATCGATGGCGTTGCGCGCTTCCGGGCGGTTGATGGTGACGATGGCGACCGGGCCGCGGGTTTCGTAGAGCACGTTTTCGGGCATGGCGAGCCTCCGGGGAGTGTGGGAGAGGAGGATACGCGGAGTGAGTGCCTGGTGTCTGCGGTTGTCCCTCGTCGCTGGTCCCTGGCCCCTAGTCCCTCGTAGGCCCTGACGCCTCGCGGGGCTCCCGTCGGACACCCCAGGAGTGAGGCGGACCGTCCGCAGCCCGACCGACAGGAGGGCTTGCGTGCGCTGCCGCGATGCTTCGCGTGCTACGCGCAGCGCTAACAGCCAATGGCTAACGGCTAACGGCTACCCCGGTCAGGGGCAGAGCTGCTCAGCCTTGTCCAGCGCCTCGGCGGCCGTGAGCGTCAGCGGCAGCTCTTCTTCGCCGATGGTGGTGCCGTTGTGGTCGATGCAGTTGATGACCCAGGCGTTCTTCTCGACGTCCTTGACGGCACGGGCGGCGAACATGCCCTGCCGGAACAGACGCGTCCAAATATTGGTCTCCGGATCGTGTACGTCGGACACTGGAAGCGCACTATCGTACGGGCCCATTCCGAAAGCTGTTCGATTCGTTACCGAATTATCCCGGTTCGATGTAAGCGCGCTTGCGTGCCCCGGTGGTGGTGGGCGGGCGCCAGGCGGTGCGTCAGTTCGGCAGCAGGCGTTTGAAGCGATCGCGGATAACGCGGTAGCACTCACAGGCGGCGCCTTCGAGGCCCCCGCGGTCGAGCACGGAGATACGTCCCTGGCGGTACTGGATGAGGCCGGCCTGCTGCAGCGTGTTCGCCGCCAGGCTCACCGTCGGCCGCTGTACCCCGAGCATCTGTGAAATCGTTTCGTGCGTGAGCGCCAGGATGTCGCCGTCGACGCGGTCGCAGACCATGAGGAGCCAGCGGGCGAGGCGCGCTTCGACGGGGTGGCAGCCATTACAGGCGGCGGTCTGGGCAAGGAGCGCGGTAAAGGCGCCGACGTAGTGGAGCACTGGTTCGCGCAGGGCGGGCCGCTCCCAGAAATCGCGCATGAAGGGCTCGGCGGGGCTAGCGAAGCCGCTGCCGGCGATCTGACCGGCGAGGCGGTGGCCGGCCGTGCAATCGAACAGTACGGAGACGCAGGCGATGCCTTCGCGGCCGATCATGCCCGCTTCGATGGAGGTGCCGTCTTCCATTTCGACGATCGCCGAGACCACGCCGCTGGTGGGAAAGTAGAGACGATGGACGTGCTCTTCAGCTTCGTTGAGGACCGTGCCGCGAGGCAGGTCGAGAGGGGTGAGGCGCGGGAGGAGGCGTTGCAGCTCAGCGTGTGGCAATGCGGCGAGGAGGCCGTTCCCTCGCGCCGCCGTAATATCCTCGGTCACAAGTCCTCCACTCGCCGCTGGGCTACCCACGCCGGCCTCCGTGGGGGCTGCGGAGCCGTTCTCCACGACCGCTGCCGCGCGCCCTTAGCGCCCGCACATCAATCGTTTGTGAGACTTCATCACTGGGAAGTAACAGTCGGGTGCCGTGTGCGGCTTTCCCGTCTGCCAGTGTCGCACGCCCGTGCGTAAGACGTTGTTCGATGCCTGACAGGAACTGAGCTGGTTATGTAGTGGCACGAAGCTGGCGCGCCAATCCGTGGCCCGACCGCCAGGGAGGGCGTCGCGCTGGAGGCGCGGGGTGCGCTTCAGGCGGTCCAGACGGCGGTAAGGACGGCGTCGGCGATGTCGCCGTGGTCGCCGGTATCGACCAGGCAGCGCCGCGGAGCGGCGATGTCAGCGGCGGCGTAGCGGCTGACGCGCACGTCAGTGAGCGTCTGGGGCGTGGACCCGTCCAGGCGGATGACGGCGCGCCACGTGACCGAGTTGAAGCTGACGATGGTGCCACGAAGGATCATGGGGAGCTCCGGGGGCCGGCGGCCGAGGCCCGGGGATCGGCGGCCGGCATACTTGGCGGGGGCCGCCAAGTATGGGCATCTATGGCGCCGGCCCGGGCGCGCTGGTCGTAGCCGTGGTCGCCGCCCCAATCGGCGGGTGGCTCGAAGGCGACGCGGAAGGTGCGCCAGGCGCCGCAGCGCAGGCAGGCGGCGGCGACGGTGGGCAGGCCTTGTGGCTCGTCGATCCGCCAGTGGTGGACGCAGGGGTGGTGCATCGGCGGCGCTCCTTTGCTCAGATTTGGCTCTCACGAGCCGCCGTTGACGGCGGCGGGGGCGTTATGGTCGCCTCCCGGGAGATTTCACGGAGCGCCCAGCGCAGCAGCGTTGGGTGCACGCCGAGCAAGACGCTGGAGAGGTCGGCGCGGTCGAGCGCGGCTAGCGCGGGCTGCGATCGTATTAAGGCGATGACCTCATCGCGGTGGCGGACGGACCGTGCCGTGTGTTGCGGCGGGTCGAGGTGAGGGCGCGGCGGGAGCCGGGGCGGGACGGTGCTGCGAGATGCTTTGGTAACCATCGGTTTCAGAGGCCTCCGAGGGTCAGGGTGATGTCGTAGCGGGCCTTGGGGGAAGGGCCGCGGGCGTAGTCGAGTTGGAGGGCCGTGACGCGGAACGTCTGGCCGGCGAGGCCGAGGGCCGAGTCCGTGACGGTGACGACATCGAGCAGCTGGCGGGCGCAATCGAAGGGGGCCACGAGCGTGCCTTTCTCCTGGGCCATGGTATCGCGCCGCAAGGCGGCGGCGGACCAGCTGCCGACCTGGCCGGCGCCGGCATCGAGGTTGCGGAGCTGGCGCAGCCGTGCGCCGTGGGCGTAGACGGAGGCGAGGTTATCGCCTTCGGCGTAGGCGGCTGTGCCCTGCAGGCGCAGCCAATTGGCGGGGGGCGGCGTGGAGCGCGCCGTAAGGCGGGCGATGGGGTGCTGGCCGGAGGCACCGTAGGTGCCGCTTGAGGCATCGCCGACAAGGTTGCCGAGGCAGCGGAACTCGGAGGCATCGGGGCGGATATGGTCGCTGGTGGGCTCCAGGAGCCTCGTCAGGGCGCTCTGGGCGCTTTCGCCGGGGGAGATGGCGAAGGAGGGGAGATTGCTGGTCCACGTGGCGCTGGGCGCGCGCGGGGAGCCCTGGCTGACGGTGGGGTAGCCGATTTTGGCGGCGATCCTCAAGAAGATGTTCTCGCGCGTGGCGGCGAGGGCGGCGAACTGGTAGGCCTGGGGGGCGTGCCAGCGGGCGGCGCGCTCCCAGGGGCCGGAGGCGGTGATGAGGACGGTGGCGGGGGGAGCCGCGGCATCGTGTAACCAATCGATCGCACCAACGGTGAAGGCAAAGCCGACACCCTATTTTGGGGGTACAGCCCC
>JBPCLM010000084.1:0-11080 GCA_051003295.1 Tepidiformaceae bacterium
CCCTACGCCGGGCCTGCACGCCGATGTCTGCCCCATCCTCAAGCAGTACGATGCCGCGCTGCTCGGTTGGGACCAGATGGACGCGCGGCCTTCGGGCTACCGCATGTTCGAAGAACCACCGCGCCCGGGCGGGCCCGTCCACGTCCTCGCTATCGTGTACATGGGGCTGCCCCTGCTGGATAACGCCTGCCTGGAGCCGCTCGCGCAAGCGTGCGCCGAGGAGGGCCGCTGGGAATTCCTGCTGACGGTCAACCCGCTCAATGTGCGCGGCGGCACGGGCAGCCCCGTGAACCCCGTGGCCGTGTTCTAGCTCCGCCTCACGCCGGTGGCGGATACACCAGCGGCGCCTCCACGCTCCAGGCAACGGGCGTTTCACGAAAATCGAGTTCGACCTGCTCCCACGTCACGCGCATCGCCCCTTCCGCCGAGGCGTCGGCATCGACCTTCACTTCGAACATGCCCTGGTCGGTCTCTGCGGGCGCGCGCGCGAGCACCTGCATGAAGGCCTCGGCCGCTTCGTGCGTTTCGAGCATGCGCGGCTGCCAGCGCCCGAACACCTTCGGGTTTTCCGCGTACTCATCGGTCATCCCCGTGCGCACGAAGGGGTAGAGCACGGAGAAGGCGGAGACGAGGCCGGCGCTCTTGCCCAGGTTGACGGCGAGCACGCGCGGCAGCTGGAGCACCGCCCAGTTGGAGATGGCGTAGCCGGGGACGCTGGCGCCGGGATCTATCGCCTGACGCGAGGAGATGTACACGAGCTGCAACTGCTCATTGTGGTAGACCGCCTCGCCTGCCCAGAGGTGCGTCATCGCGAGGAAGCCATCGACCTTCGTATCGATCACCTGGCGGGATTCTTCCAGGCTCTCCATGAAGTGCTGGCGCACGCGTGCGCGGCGCACGGCGGCCGGTTCGCCTTCCACTTCGCGCAGGGCGCGGCCAAACTGGTAGCCCTTTTCCGTGAGCCCCGAGTTGCAGATCACAAGGTTCGGCGGCAGGCCTTCCATTTGTTCGATGACGTAACTGCGCGTCGCCCAGAGGTCGCCCATGTTGGTGACATCGGCCTGCAACGGGAAGGCGTTCACGCCCTGGTCGCGCAGGTAGGTCACCAGGTCGAAGCCATCGGTGTAGCTGCGGTGGAAGTGGATGCCAACGCTCGCGGCGCCGTTGAGGCCGGCCGCGAGCGCGAACGACTGGCCAAGGCCGCCATCCTTTCCCGCGCCGCTGATGAGCACGCGCTTGCCCTTGACGCCAGCGGCGAGTTCGGGGCCGAAGCGGAAGCGGTCGGGCTCGACGGTGAAAGCCATTTCGGTCTCCGGGGTGAGGTATGGGCCGATAGTATGGCAGAACCGTGAGCGATCGGCCCGCCTAAACAGCAAGCCGCAGCAGCACCTGGCCCTCTGCGATCGGCTGAGGAGCGGCCACCAGTATCTCCGCCACCGAGGCAGCAGCCGGGCTTTCGATCGGTATCTCCATCTTCATCGACTCGATGATGATCACCTCTTGGCCGGCCTGCACCGTTTCGCCCACGGCCACCAGCACTTCCTTGATTGAACCGGCCATGGGCGCCGGCACCTCCACGATTGGCATCGAGCCTTACCCCTGCTGATCTGCGTCGTCGATATTTCGCGCAACTCTAACCGACGCGCATCGTGGGCGCGATGCGTGTGCTGATACACTCGCGCCATGCCCGAATTCGAACGCGACGGCGTGGCGCTGTACTACCAAGAGTGGGGCGACCCCGATGCGCCTGCGGTGCTGCTGCTGCACGGCTTCACCTTCGACCAGCGCATGTGGATGCCGCACGTCGAAGCCTTCGCCCGGGACTACCGTGTTGTCGCCCCGGACCTGCGCGCGCACGGCCGCAGCGCCGCCCCGGAAGACCTCGACGAGTATTCCATGGATATCTACGCGGCGGACGTCAACGCGCTCCTGGGCCACCTCGCGATCACGGCCTGCGCGCTCGTGGGCAGCAGCTTTGGGGGCATGATCGCGCTGCACTTCGCCGTGACGTGGCCGGCGCTCGTGGCGGGCCTCGTCGTGAGCGATGCCTCGCCGGCCGCAGACCACCCGGCCTACACGGAGGCCTTCCGCGAACGCGAGGCGGTCATCGCGCAGATGGCGCAGCTGATCGCCGAAAAGGGCACGGACTACGCCGGCAAACAGGCGGCCGCCCGCGTCAACGACCCCTTCCTTGCCGACGCCATGCGCAAGCGCTACGCGGCCATGAGCCGTGAAGGCTTCCTCGGCGCGCAGAAAGCGCGCACCACGCGGCCTGACCTGGTGCCTCGGCTGCGGGAAGCGCTGACCATGCCCGTCCTGCTCTGCTGGGGCGAGGACGACCCCGTGTCTTCGGCGCGCGATGTGATGGCGGCCGAACTGCCCGGCGCGCGCATCGTCACCTTCGCGGAAACGGGCCACGCGGTGCCCATGCTCAGGCCCGACGCCTTCATCCGCACCGTCCTTGCCTTCTTCGCCGATATCGAAGACGCCCAACCGATTGCCGGGCGCCGGCGCCTGTAGCCGCGGCTCACGACTCGCGCTGCTCGCTTGCGTCTATCGGAACGCGCTCACGTCCCCTATGCTTACCGCTCCGGCTGGCCGCTTCGCGTTTCGGGGCGGAGACTGCAGCCTCGACGCAATGGAGGGTACCCCGTGAAGAAGTTCTTCGGATTGTTCGCACTGCTTGCGGCCGTCGGCGGGGCCGTCATGTTCTGGCGCAAGCGCAAGGATGACGACGAGTTCCTCGATGAGGAACTGGAATAACTGACGACGTCACCTGACCCCGCTGGCCGGCGGCCGGTCATCACCGGCTACGGCGCCGTCACGCACCGCGGTAGCGGGGTGGAAGCGGTGTGGGCGGCGTTGGCAGCGGGCGAAGGGGCCGGACGAAACTGGACCCCCGAAGACGCTGGCGCGAGCTACTTTGCCGCCCCGCTCCCGGACGACTACCGGCCGCGCGCCGATGTCCCCCGCAACCTCGTGCACTTCCTCGATCGTGGCTCCCTGATCGCGCTTGGTGCGGCCCTGCAGGCGTTGGAGGGCGCGGGGCTGGGTGCGGGGGCGGGCGATGCCCGCCGCTTCGCCGTCGTTGATGGACTGCCCTACCGTGCGCCCGGCCAGGCGGCGCTCTTCGTGCCATACGGCCACCTGGTGGCGCGCACCCTGGGCGTGCGTGGGGTAGTTGCGGTTGTGGCGGGCGCGGAGTCGAGCGGCATGGCGGCGCTCGCGGCAGCAGCGCGCCTCATCGCCCAGGACGCGGCGGACGTTGTCGTCGCGGGCGCGGCGCAGGCCTTGCAGGCGCCGCTGCTCGAGCACCTGTCCGCCCAGGGCCAGTGCGCGGCCGCGGCCGCGCGCCCCTTCGATGCTGCGCACGCCGGCTGTGTCCCCGCCGAGGGAGCGGCCTACCTCGTGCTCGAAGCGGAGGAGCACGCCCGCGCCCGCGGGGCGATGGTGCACGCGCGCATCGCCGGCGTGGGCGAGGTGTTCGATCCCGGCGCCGAGCCCCTGGCCGTCAGCGACGCCGCCGAAGCGGGCCGCGCAATGCAGGCCGCGCTCGCCGCGGCGGGCTACCTCCAGAACCAGGTCGACCTCGTTGTTTCCTGCGCCGATGGCCGCCCTGCCGTCGATTTCGCCGAAGGCTACGGGCTGAAGCGCACCTTCGGGCGGCACACCTACTTCGCGGGCGTGACCGCCGCGGCCGGCGCGCTGGGCCAGGCGCTCGCCGCCAGCGGCCCGCTCGCCCTCGTGGCCGCGCTCGAAGCGATGCGCCGCCAGACCGTGTTCCCTTGCGCCGGGTTCGCTACAGCCGAAAAAGACCTCGACCTCGCCTACGTGCGCGAGGCCCGCCCGGAGAAGATAGATTGCGTACTCGTGACGAGCCTGGGCAGCGGCGGCACGAACCTGGGCATCCTCCTCCAGCGATGATATTGGCCGTTGGCCACCCGTCCCTTCAGAGGCGCGACCGGTAGGGAGCGCGCGACGGTGCGACCCCTGCGTCCGCCCCGGCGGCAGCCGCACGGGAGCGCGCGACGGCGTATCATTTCTGGGCGCTCGCATCTCGCGCGCGGAGGCTGCCCGTGTCCACCGTCCGCTACCTCGTTCACGATGTCGATGCCGCCGTCGCGTTCTACACCGGCCACCTCGGCTTCACCGTTACCCAGCGCATGGGCACCGCCTTCGCGATGGTCGCGCGTGATGACCTGACACTGTGGCTCGCCGGCCCCCAAGCCTCCGCCGCCCGCCCCATGCCCGATGGCCGCCAGCCTGTCCACGGCGGTTGGAACCGCTTCGTCATCGAAGTGCCGGACATCGCCGCCACCGTCGCCAGCATGAAACAGGCGGGCGTGGCCTTCCGCAACGACATCATCACCGGCCCCGGCGGCCAGCAGATCCTCGCCGAAGACCCCTACGGCAACCCCATCGAAATCTTCCAACCCGCCGCCAGCTAACCCCTAGCCGTACACCAGCGCCCGGTCGATCAGCGACCGCGAAATGACCACGCGCTGCACCTGCGATGACCCCTCTACGATCATCAACTGCCGCGCGTCGCGGTAGTGGCGCTCGAGCGGGTGGTCCTTCATGTACCCCTGCGCGCCGAGCACCTGCAGCGCATCCGATGCCACGCGGTTCGCCATCTCCGTCGCGTACGCCTTCGCTATCGAAAGGTTGTGCGCGTACTCGCGCGTGTACTTGCCCTGGTCCACCAGCCACGCCGCCTTGTACACCAGGTTGCGCGCCGCCTCTATCTGGATAGCCATGTCCGCAAACATGAACTGGATTGCCTCGAAGTCAATTATCGCGCTGCCGAAGGCCTTGCGTTCGCGCGCCCACTCCAACGCGTAGCTCGCCGCCCCCTCGGCCAGCCCCACCCCGCGCGCGCCCACCGTCGGACGCATGCTGTTGAGCGTGAGCATCGCGTGGTTGAAGCCGTTTCCTTCCGTGCCGCCGAGCAGGTTCGCCGCCGGCACGCGCACGTCGCTGAAGCTGAAGTGCGCCGTGGGGATGCTGCGCACGCCCATCTTGTCGTCCGTGCGGTCGATGTTCACCCCCGGCGCGTGCGCGTCCACCACGAACGCGCTGATGCCCTTCGCTCCCGGCCCGCCCGTACGCGCGAACACCGTCAGGGTATCGGCCACCGTCCCGCCGGAGATGTAGACCTTGTTCCCGTTGAGCACGTAATCGTCGCCATCGCGCACAGCGCGCGTCTGCAGGTTCGCTGCGTCGGAACCGTGGTCCGGCTCCGTCAGGCAGAAGGCGGCCTTCGTCGCGCCGCTCGCCGCATCGGGTAGCCAGCGCTGCTGCTGCTCCTGCGTGCCGCCGAACACCACCGGCCGGTTCGGCAACCCCGTGAGCACGAGCATCAGTCCCGCCCCGCATTCGTACTTCGCCACCTCTTCGATTGCCAGGCAAAGCGGCAGGATGCCGTTGCCCGTGCCGCCCATCTCTTCGGGGATCGCCATGCCCAGCAGCCCCGCCTTGCGGAACGCTTCGAAGTAGTCGTGCGGGTACTCACCCGTCTCATCCAATTCTTTCGCCCGCGGCGCCACCACTTCGCGCGCGATGCGCCGCGCCGTTTCCTTTATCAGGCGATGCTCTTCCGATAGTTCGAAATCCATGTTCGCTCCGCGCCCTCGTCTTGTGTCGAAGCAGTGTACGTTCGTGGCTCCCGCCGCGGCGAGCCGTACGCCTGTGCCTCCCATGCCCTACGCTGGATTGCACGACGCGCGTCCCACGCGGGAGTCACCACCCATGGACGACCGCACCATCCTCAGCCACATCAGCAAGCTCGTCGATGACGAGCGCGAACTCCACGGCCGCACCGAGACAGGTGCCGGCCTCGATCAAAGCGAGCGGCAGCGCCTCGAGGAGTTGCGCGTTGACCTCGACCAGTGCTGGGACCTCCTCCGCCAGCGCCGCGCCGCGCGCGCCGCCGGCCGCGACCCCGCCACTGCCGCCATCCGCGACGAGAAGACCGTCGAGGGCTATCAGCAGTAGCCGCCCCCTCCCTGTCGCAGGCTCGCCGCGTGTTCGCCCGCGCCTGTTACCATCCTGCGACCGCCCTGCGAGGATGATGAGCGCAGCTATCCACTAAACCGTCGACCGGGAGATCCGCCATGCACGCACCCCACTTCCTGAACTTCCGCCGCCGCAAGAAGAGCGCCATCCGGCGCGCCGCCGGCCGTGCGCCGCGGCCCCCGGTCGGCTCGTTGCTGCCCATCGTCGCCGGGGTCGCCGGCATCGCCACGGGCGCGGCCCTCGCCTTCGTCTTCGACCCGGGGGCTGGTCGTCGCCGTCGTAAGGTGACCTTCGACCGCTGCGTCGGCGCGACCAAGCGCGCTGGGCGCCGCGGTCGCCGCCTCGGCCGCATGCTCTGGTCCGATACCGTGGGCACGGCGTTGCGCGCCGTCCACCGCCTTCGCCGCCCCCTCAAGCTCCCCGCCGATGACCTCACCCTCGCCCATCGCGTCGAGAGCATGATCTTCCGCGACCCTACTGTGCCCAAGGGCCGGCTCAACATCAACGTCGAACACGGCGTCGTGGTCCTGCGCGGCGCCCTCGACGACGCCGAACAGATCCGCGCCCTCGAAGAGGCCACGATGCGCGTGCCCGGCGTCACCCGCGTGGAAAACCTGCTGCACATGGCCGGCACCGTCGCCCCCAACAAAGCCGAGGCCGTCCACGCCGGCTGGCAAGAACACCAGAACTAGGGCCGGACTGTTGGCCATTCGCTATTAGCCGTTAGGGCGCCTACGACTTTCCGCCCCTCCGATCGTGGCGAGCCGCGCGCGTAAGCAAGCGGACCACCCAGTGCGCCCGTATCATCCCTCGCCATCCCGAGGGCCGCACGCTAAGAGCCAGCGGCCAACGGCCAACGGCTAATAGCTGACCGCCACCGCCGGCTGCCCCGCCGCGCTGCCCGCGCCGTTCGCGCGCCGCCACAGCAACAGCAACGGCGGCATCAACACCAGGAAGTATGCCACCGCGAAGGCGAACGCTGCCGTCAGCGAAACGTCGTCCGCAAGGAACCCCAACGCCGGTTCGAAGAACGCCACCTGCAGCGCGAAGCACAGCTGCATGATGCTGAGCACCGTCGCGCGCTTCTCGCTCGGGATGCGGTCGTTGAGGTAGGCATCGATCGTCGGCCGCGTCAGCCCCGCCATCAGCGCCGAAAGCGCGAAGAACGCGAACGCCGGCGTCGTGTTGAATAGCGCCAGCCCGCCGTAGCTCGCCACCACCCCCAGGCACGCCGTCAGCAACAGCCGCGTTGTCCCCGTGCGCATCGCCACCCGGAACGCCAACAGAGCCGCGACCACCGTCACCAGCCGCAACGGCGCCTGGTACACGCCGAAGAGCGCCGTCCCCACATCGTGTTCGATGAGGAACGGCTGGATCAGCACGACGGGCCCGAACGTACCCGCCAGCAGCACCGAGCCGATCAGCAGCGTGTAGCGCACCTGCTTGCTGTTCCAGGCGAAGGAAACGCCATCCTTCAGCCCTGCCCAATATTTCCGCTCCTTGCGCACCACCGCCGGCTCGCGCATGAGCAGCGCCACGCCGACCGCCAGCAGCGGCGCAATCGCCCCCAGCTGCGTCACCAGTGCGAGGCCCACCCAGCCCGCCGCGATGCCGCCCAGTACCACCCCCAACAACGACGCCACCAGCCGCCACGCGAAACCTCGCCCCGCCACCCGCTGGAAGCGCTGCTCCTTGCCCTCTTCCTTGAGCGAATCGTAGATGAGCGCCGAATCCGCCCCGCTCTGCATCGACATTGCCACGGCCCACAACATGTAGTCTGCGAACAGCATCCAGTAGTTCTGCGTGAACCCGAACCCGAGCACCGTCGCCGAAAACAGCAGCCCCGCAAGCGCCATCACGCGCTTGCGGCCGATGTGGTCTGCGAGCGCACCCGTCGGCGCCTGCAAGGCCGCCACCGCCAGCCAGAAGGGCAGATCCATGGCCAGGACCCACTTCAGCTCCAGCCCGCGGTCCTGGATCAGGTACTTGATCCACACCCCTGCCCAGAGGGCGAAGTCCATGAAGAACCCATACGCGTAGAACAGTCGCGTGTTGCGCGTGAGGTGGGACGGCGCCGCTTGCATGCACGTCAGCCTATCGTCGGCACCAGCCCCGCGAAAGCACAGCGAAGCCCACCGCGACCGGCGGGGTGGCCCTGGTCGCGGTGGGCGTCAGCGGCGTGCGGCTGGGCCGCCGTGCTCGCTCAGGAGATGTCGAGTAACGTGCCGAAGATGCCCGCGCCGATCGGGACGTCGGGGAGGTCCGCCATCTTCAGCGCGATGAAGCCAAGCACCAGCACCATCACGGTCATCCCGGCGGCGCACGCCACGACCACCTGCTTCGAATCGGCGTTCGTGGCCGATTGCGCGGCGTAGATCGACATCACGAAGAGCAGAGCCAGCGGCACCAGCGCGAACACCGGCCAGACAGCCGGGATGAACATGAGCACTGATAGCGCCAGCGGGATAGCGGCGTAGCCCATCGTCCGGAACAAGGCGCTAAGGTCCACCTGCACCTTGTACATCTGCACCAGCACCACGTACACGATGAGCACCATGACCGCGTACATCGCCGCCAGGAAGATAGACCCCAGGATGAAGGTGTTCACGAACTCGGAACTGAAGTCCCCCGCCGGGATCACCTGCCAGTAGAGGAACGCGCCCAGCCCGGCCAGCAGGCAACTGATCGCCGCCACCACGAGCGATGGGACCAGCTCTTTCGCGTCGTCGCGCACCTCATCGAACACCGAGGTGTCCAGCCGCGCCAGCCGTCCTATGTGGTTCATCAAGAGATTCGGGTCCATAAAGGTCCTCCCTTTCGTCTCCGCCGGCGCGCGGCAGCACAGCTGCGTTTCGCCTCGGTTCGCGCGAACTATAGCAGACTTGTAAAGCAATGAGAACGCGCTTTGGCGCATTATCCATTCTTTTTCTCACAGCGGCCGCTTCCGCGGGCGTCCCGGCGCCCTCGGGTATGCCTCCGGTGTCGGCCCTTCCTTGCGGAACACCGCCACGCTGATCGTGCCGCTCACGTCCGCCCGCATTGCGGCCGCCGCCACGAACCAGCACCCCAATGCCGCCTGCGCCCCCCCCGAACCCGCCAATTCCGCCTCCAACGCCGACCCCTTCGGCAGCACCACCGCCCCGCCCGGAGCTGCCAGGGGCGCCGTGTACTCCAGCAGTTCGCGCAACGGCGCCACCGCCCGCGCTATCACCAGGGCACAGGCGTCGCGCAGCGGTCCGCGCCCTGCCTCCTCGGCGCGCTGCCGGTGCACGCGCACGTTCGCCAGGCCGAGTGCCGCCGCCATCTCCTCCAACAGGTGCGCGCGCTTGCCCAGCGGCTCCACCAGGTGCACCACGCACCCCGGCGCCACCGCCGCCATCACCATCCCCGGGAACCCGCCGCCACTGCCCACATCCGCCAGCGGCCCTTCACCGTCCCCGCCAGGCGCCAACCGCATCACTTCCAGCGATTCGGCGTAGTGCCGCCGCACAGCCTCCGCGGCCGGCACCGAGCTCGCACGCACCCGCGGCGCTGCCCCTTCCAACAACTGCGCGTGACGCTGCAGGAGGGGCAGCCATCGGCCGGGCTCCTGGAACTCCGGAAACAGCCCTGCCAGCGCATCCCAGTCCAACGACTGCTTCACGTAACGCTCCCCTCCAGGGCAGAAGATGATAAGCTGGTTGTATGTCCGATGAACCCCGGCTCGCAGCAGCCCAGTTCTCCCTCAACGACGCCCTCCAGCAATACCTCGACTCACTCAAGCCCGGCCACCGCGATGCCTGCGCCCTCTACGTCCAGCGCTACGTCGACCGCAACGACGGCAAGAAAACCACCGTCAACAGCCTCAGCGGCAGCAAGGTCGAATCCTATGCCGTCGAGTACATCCGCCTGTCGGATCCCCAGGCCCCTGAGCAGGTGGCCGCGCTCAAACACTGGTTCGCCTTCCTCAAGAAGAAGGAATACACCCCGCAGAACTTCGGCGTCCACATCCGTCTCCGCCGCGCGCCAGGCCGTTCGCCCGGGGCCAGCCAGGTACGCCTCGAAGAAGTCCCCTTGGAAATGACCGCCGAAGGCCTCGAGGCCCTGCAGCGCGAACTCGCCGAGGCCATCGGACGCGAGCCCGAACTCGTCCAGGCGGTTGCTCTCGCCCGCGAAGACAAGGACTTCCGCGAAAACGCCCCGCTCGATGCTGCCCGCGAATCGCTCGCCTTCCACCAACAGCGCCGCAAACAGCTCGAAGTCACTCTCAAGCACGCCGTCGTCGTCGGGGCCAGCTCCGGTGATCGCGCCGTTGTCGGCTCGCTCGTGACCGTTCTCCGGCTCGATAACGAAAAGCGCGTCACCTACACACTCGTCGGGGCCAACGAAGCCAACGCCACCGAAATGCGCATCTCCGTGGATTCGCCCGTCGGCAAGCAACTGCTCGGCTGCCGCGCCAACGACCATGTCCAGGTGACGGCCCCCAGCGGCGCCATCGACTACCGCATCGAAGCCGTCCACCAGCCCTAGCGAGTGCTTGGTGCTAAGTGCTTGGTGCTTGGATCTGTGTTTTGAGAGCTCCTTGGCGCACCCGGATCCCTTGTCGCTGACAGCGGGCTTACAATCGCCGGATGGTGGATCGATTCGAAGACCTGGTGGCGTTTCGGAAGGCACGGGCGTTGAACAGTGCTCTCTACCAGGCCACGCGTGCCAACCAGTTCGCGCGCGACCACGGGCTCTCCGGGCAGCTCCAGAGGGCGAGTGTTTCCGTGATGGCTAACATTGCTGAAGGGTTCGAGCGGAATCGCGATCGTGAGTTCCACCAGCACCTCTCCGTCGCCAAGGCGTCGTGCGCGGAGGTGCGCTCGCACCTCTACGCCGCGTCGATGTCGGATACCTCGATACGGCCAGCTTCGAGGCGCTGCTCTCTCAGTGCGAGGAAGTGACGCGAATTATCGCCGGCCTCCGCAAGAGCGTTGAACAGCGCCTCACCGGGCCGAGCCACTAAGTACTAAGCACTAAGCACTAAGCACTAAGCACTAAGCACTAAGCACTAAGCACTAAGCACTAAGCACTAAGCACTAAG
>JBPCLM010000085.1:0-11373 GCA_051003295.1 Tepidiformaceae bacterium
CTCGTGCAGGCCGACCGCCACGTTTGGACGCGTGCCGCACGGCCGCGCCGCTTCAACCTCACCCGATACGCCGCCAACCCCCCCTCCGGGGCTCTCTGAGCAGCTCGTAAATCGCTGCCGCCAGCAACGCCCCCGCGATCGGCCCTGCCCAGTACACCCAGTGCGCCTCCCACGTGTTCGCCGCGATGGCCGGGCCGAAGCTTCGGGCGGGGTTCATCGAAGCGTTCGCGACCGGGCCCCAGCCGGTCGCCGCGAAGCCGACATAGCCGCCGATGGCGATGGCCGCGAACGCCCCCTCTGCCCTCTCGTCCGTCGCGACGGCGAAGATCACGAACGCCAGGAAGAAGGTCAGGATGATCTCCGAATAGAGTGCGGCGTCCCAGCCATTGATGCGGGGAGCGCTCGCACCGGCGTCGCCGCCATGGCCAACGATCGCGATGATCGCCAGTCCCGCCAGCACCGCCCCGCCGAGCTGCATCGCCACGTACCCCGCCGCCCGGCCGGTCGAGATCCTGCCGAGGGCACGGAAGGCGATGGTGACCGCGGGATTGATGTGGCACCCCGAAATGTGGCCGAGCGCGAAGATCATCGCCATCACGATCAGGCCGAAGGACATGCCGATGCCCACACCGCCCACGCTTCCGCCGCTAGCCGCGTCCACCGCAGCCGCGCCCGGGCCCGCGAAGACGAGGGCAAAGGTGCCAAGCGCCTCCGCGAGATAGGGGGCGAACCGCGGCCGCGGTCTGAGCATCGGCGAATACCTTCGTCCGTCTTCGTTAATGGTGTGTTAGCGCCCGTTGCGCGCGTTCGACAAGAACACCGTGCCGTGCGTCTTCAGCACCGAACGCACGCTGCGCGAAAGCGCGTCGCTCACAGCGGCGTGGGGCAGGTCGAACTCCATCTCCTGGCCCGTGGAGTCGTGGATGACGAGACGCACCGCGTCGCCGCCGGGGTTATCGCGCAGCATCCCCGCCACCGCCTTGAGCAGTGCCTCGTCCGCCACCGAATCCTCGGTTTCGTAGATGGTGATGACGAGCCGCGCAGCATCTCCGCTGACGGGTGGAACCACCCCGGGCCCCGCCGCCTCCGTCGTGGCCGCCGGCGCCGGCGCGCCCTGGGCTGCGCGCGCCGCGTTGGGCCGGGCCCCACCGTGCCCGTTCGCCCCAACTTGCAGGCCGCCTGCCGGGGCGCCCCGGTGGCCCGCCTCGCCGCCTCGCGCCGATGGCCCGGGGCGCACGCGTGCGGGCTCCACCTGCCACTGTTCCGGCGTGAACCCCACCACCGCGCCGCCGCCACGGTCGTACGGCGCCGCCTTGCGCACGCTCAGGTTCAGGCGGTCGCCCCGTTCACGGCACTCCACCGCTGCCACCAGCACCTGGCCTTCTGCCCACGTCCCCTCGGCCGTCTGCTCGATAGTGTCGTTCCACACCGTCAACTCCGCCGTGCCCGAGAGGTCTTCGAATTCGACCACGTAGAAGCGCCGCCCATCGCGTGTCGTGCGCGCCTGCACGCGGTTGATCAGCCCCGCCACGGTCACCGTCTGGCCCGCCATTTCGAGCGAAAGGTCCGCCAGGCTGTGCGTCGTGTAGCGCGCGAGCGCGACGGCCGCCGCGCGGAAGGGGTGCTCCGAGATGTAGATCCCGAGGAGATCCTTCTCCCACGCCAGCATCGTTTCCGGCCCCACGGGTGCGCGCTCCAGTTCGAGCGCCGCCATGGGCGTGTCTACTTCGCTCCCGAAGAGATCGAACATCGTCGACTGCCCGCTGTCGCGCAGTTCGCGCTCCTTGCGCGCGAACAGCACCAGCCGCTCGACGTTGATGTTGAGCGTCCCGCGGTCGCCCAGGTCGTCCAGCGCGCCCGCCTTGATGAGGTGCTCGAGCGCCCGGCTGTTCGCCCCCGAAAGGTCGGCGCGCTTCAAGAAGTCCTCGATGTCGCGGTAGGGACCGCCCTCGTCGCGCGCCGCGATGATGCCCTCGACGGCGGCTCCGCCCACGTTCTTCACCACCCCCAGCCCGTAGCGGATGGCCAACGAGCCATCCTGGCGGCGTTCGACCGCGAAGTTCTGCGCGCCCGCATTCACGTTCGGCGGCAGCACGGCGATGCCCAACCGCGCGCAGTCGGCCACCGCCGCCGCGATGCGCTCATGGGTGTCTCCGCTGCTGCGCGCCAGCTGCATCAGCGCCGTCATGTACTCCACCGGGTAGTTCGCCTTCAGCCACGCCGTCTGGTAGGCGATCGTGCCGTAGCTCCAGCTGTGGGCCTTGTTGAAGGCGTAGCCCGCGAAGGGCTCGATCAGGTTGAAGACGGCCGTCGCGTCCGCCTCCGTGTATCCCTTGCCCACGGCGCCACTCAGGAAGCGCTCGCGCTCGGCGACCATGATCTCGGCCTTCTTCTTGCCCATCGCCTTGCGCATCATGTCGGCCTGCCCGAGCGTGTAGCCCGCGAACTGCCGCGCGATAAGCAGCACCTGGTCCTGGTACACGATCACGCCGTAGGTCTCGTTCAGCACCTCGGCCAGGTCCGGGTGGGGGTAGCGGATGGCGATCTCCCCGTGCTTGCCCTTGATGTACGTGGGGATGTGCTCCATCGGCCCCGGGCGGTACAGCGCCACCAGCGCGCACAGGTCCGCCGTGTCCGTCGGCTTCATGTCCTGCACGTAGCGCCGCATGCCGCTCGATTCCAGTTGGAACACCCCGAACGTCTCGCCCTTGCCGAGCATCTCCATCGTCTTCGGGTCGCCGTCGGGCAGCTTCAGGATGTCGATCTCCACGCCCACCGTGTCGCGGATCAGGTCCACCGCGTTCTGCAGGATGGTCAGGTTCGAAAGCCCGAGGAAGTCCACCTTGAGCAGGCCGATCTTGGCCACGTCGTCCATCGCGAACTGCGTTGTGGGGATGCTGCCTTCGTCGCCACGGCTGGGGCGCTGTAGGGGCACGTGCTCGATCAGCGGGTCCCGCGAAATCACCACGCCCGCCGCGTGTGTGCTCGCATGCCGCGCCACGCCCTCGAGCTGCCGCGCCGTTTCCACCAGCCGCTTCACGCGCGGGTCATCACGGATGGCGTCCTTCAATTCCGCCGACTGCTCGACGGCGTCTGCCAGCGTGATGTGCAGGGAGTTCGGTACCAGGCGCGCCACGCGGTCCGTGTCCGCGTAGGAAATCCCCAGCGCGCGACCGACATCGCGGATCGCCGCCTTCGCTCCCAGCGTCCCGAACGTGATGATCTGGGCCACGCGGTCCGCCCCGTAGCGTTCATAGGCGAAGCGGATCATCTCGTCCCGCCGGTCGTCCGCGAAATCGAAGTCGACGTCGGGCATTTCGCGGCGCTCCAGGTTGAGGAAGCGTTCGCACACGAGCCGGTCCGCCACCGGGTCGATATCCGTGACGCCGAGCGAGTACAGCACCAGCGATGCCGCCGCCGAACCGCGCACGCCCATGCGGATGCCACGCTGGTGCGCGAAGTCCGCTATCTCCTTGACCACGTAGATGTAGTCCGTGAAGCCGGTTTGCTGGAGGACATCGAGTTCGTACCAAAGCCGCGTCTTCAGCTCCGGCGTCACCTCCTCGAAGCGCCGCTGCAGCCCCTCCAGGCACAGCTCGGAAAGGTGCTCGGCGCTCGAACGCCCCGGCGGCAGCGGTGGCTCCGGCAACAGTTGGCGGTCGAATTGCAGGTCCAGGTCGCAGGCATCCGTCACCAGCTGCGTGTTCGCGAGCCACTCCTGCGGAAAGAGCTCGGCCATCTCCGCTTCGCTCTTGACGTGGTAGCCCTGCCCCTCGATGCGGTAGCGCTCCTTCTGGTCCACCGTCGCATTCGTGCCGATGCAGAGCAGCACGTCGTGCGCTTCCGCTTCGCCCGGGAGCGTGTAATGGCTGTCGTTCGTGGCCACCACGGCGATGCCCATCTCCTTGCCGATCCCGGCGATCACGGGGTTCAGGCGCGTGAACTTTTCGTCGCCGTGGTCTTGCACCTCCAGGTAGTAGTGGCCGTCGAACACCTCGCGGTACCAGCGCGCCACGTCCATCGCGCCGTCGCGGTCGCCTTCCTGGATGCGGCGGTGAAATTCGCTCGAAGGGCATCCGCTGAGCACGGTGATGCCGGCGGCGTGCTGTTCCAGCAGTTCGCGGTCCATGCGCGGCTTGTAGTAGTAGCCCTCCAGGTTGGCCTTCGTGACGAGCGCGATCAGGTTCTTGTAGCCCACGATGTCGCGCGCCAGCATCACCAGGTGGTACGGGTGGCTATCGCCACGTTCGCGCCCGTGACGGCTGCCCGGCGCCACGTACGCCTCCACGCCGATGATCGGCTTGATGCCGCGCTCACGCGCTTCGCGGTAGAACTGGATGGCGCCGTAGAGCGCCCCGTGGTCGGTGATCGCGACCGCTTCCATGCCCAGCGCCTTCACCCGCTCCATCAGCGGCGCCATCTTCGTCATGCCATCCAGCAGCGAAAACTCGGTGTGAGTGTGTAGATGCGTGAACATATCCGGGAAGGCCGATGATACACCGCCTGCCGCGCCCGCGGCAGCGCCGTTATGCTTGATTTTGGGCAATGGCCCGCCACCCAACCCAACAGAACCGGCGCGTAAGCAAGCGGATTCTTGCAGCCGCCCACCGTGCCCGGCGTCAGCCCGACAGCCCGCGTCGCCTGCGCCGCCGGTCTACGAAGCGGAGCAGAGTTGCGCGAGTTGGCGGCGCAGGTCCGCCTCGGAGGTCACGCCTGAAGAATACTCGGCGAAGGCATGCTCGATTCCAGCGGCAAGGGGGCGCGCGGAACCACCGAGGTGAGCGAGGTCCCATTCCGCGCCGACGAACCAGTCGCGGAAGTGCGCGGACGTTTCCGTCCCGGCGAGGAAGGCCCCGAGCCGCTCACGAAAGGCGAGCTTCGTGGTGGTTGCCATGACGTCCTCTCCTTCGGGGCCTGTGCGCACTACGCCACAATGGTACCCCGACAGGAGTCGAACCTGTACCTTCGGCCCAAGCACCCGCAGCCCACGCGCTACCCCCGCAGCCTCCCCTCCAGGGCCGCTCGCACCCCCGGCCATTCGGCCGCCGTTATCGAATACACGGCCGTGTCGCGCACGTCGCCGATGGAGGACGCGCGGTTGGCCCGCAGCACGCCGTCGAGGCGCCCGCCGATGCGTTCGATCGCCCGCCGCGAACGCTCGTTGCGCGAATCGGTGTGCAGCGTCAGGCGGTGCACGCCCCAGGTTTCGAAAGCGTGCGCAAGCATCAGGAGCTTCGCTTCCGTGTTCACGGCCGTGCGCTGGGCCGCGGGCGCCAGCCACGTCCAGCCCACCTCGACCGCGTCCCAGGCGCGGACGTTCGCGCTCCCGGCGGGCCACGGCCAGCGTTCCATGTTGGCGAATCGCGTCGTGCCGATGACGTCCCCGCTCTCCCGCGCCAGCGTCACGAAGGGGATGGCGCTGCCCGCGGCGCGCAGGCGCAGGGACTCGGCAACATACGCGGTCATCTCGCCTTCCGTGGCCGGGACGGTCGTCCAGCGGTAGGTCGCACGGTCGATGGTGGCGACGGCGAGCAGCGCCGCTACGTGTGCGAGCTGCAGCGGTTCCAGGCGCACGTGCGCGCCTTCGAGCACCATCGCTTCATCGCCCATGGGGTGCCTCCTGCGGCGGTGACAGCATGGTGCGGGCCAGTCGGCGCGCACGCTAGGGCCAGAGCGTCGCGAGAGGCCGGGGCCACCTGCCTCAGCTGGCGGGGCTGCCGCTCGCGCTCGGGGTGGTGGGGAAGCGCTGCGCGCGCCAGCGCAGCGGGTCGGCCAGCACCACGATGCACGCCACCGCCACCACGTTCATCACAACCCCGAAGAGGATCGGGAGCGTGTAACTTTCGCGTGCATCGTAAATCGCCCCTGCGAGCGTCGGCCCGATGAGCGCGCCCACGCCCGCCCCCGTATAGAGCGCGCCGAGGATGCCGCCCGCGTTGCGCCCGCCGAAGTAGTCCGTGGCTAGCGCCGGGACGAGCGCCACGAAGCCGCCGTAGGAGATCCCGAAGAGGACGGCGAAGATGGCGAGCGACCAGGTCTCCGTGGCAATGAGCCAGAAAAGGAGCGTCAGCCCCATGCCCGCGAACGTGCCGCCCAGCGCGCGGCGGCGGCCGAGCCGGTCCGCCGAGCCGCCGAGCACGAGCCGTCCGGTCGCGCTGCCCGCCCCGATCAGCCCCACCAGCACGGCGCCGTAGCCGGTGGAGAGGCCGTGGTCCTCGGCGTAGGGCGACAGGTGAGCGAACGGGATGAAGAGGCCCAGGCTCGTCGCCAGGCAGGCCGAGTAGAGCAGGATGAATGGCCGCGAACGCACCGCTTCACGCAAAGAAAGAGACGCCGCGGCAGCGCTCGCACTCGCCGTGACGGCGGCCGAGGCGGAGGCGCGCGCGCCATCCGGTTGCTGTCCCTTGCGCTGTGGGGAGTGCTCGAAGAGGAGCGCGGCGGGCAGTCCGAACACGAGCGTCGCCACGGCCATGGCGAAGTACGTTTCGCGCCAGCCCCACCAGTCGATGAGACCCGCTGCCAGCGGCGGGATGGCGAGCGTGCCCACGCCGATGCCTGTCACCGCCAGCCCTGAGGCGAAGCCCCGGCGCCGCACGAACCAGCGCTGCACCGTCCCCACGGCGGGCACGTAGGCGAACCCCACGCCCAGCCCCACGCCCAGGCTGAACGTCAGGTAGATCTGCCAGAGCGCCTGCGCGCGGCTTGCGAGCAGCAGCCCCACGGCCGTGAGCACCACGCCAGAAGCGACGACGCGCCGCGGCCCCAGCCGGTCCGCAAGGGGGCCGCTGACCGCCCCCACCGTGAAATAGAGGAAGCCCGTGATGGCGAACACGAGCGAGACATCGCCGCGCGTGGCATCGAATTCGTCGCGCAGCACGTGAAAGAAGGCCGCAAAGGAATAGGCCACGCCGAAGCCCAGGAAGAGGACGACGAAGGCGCTGCCGACGATTGTCCAGCCGTAGAAGTAAGGTTGCCGCCCCGCATCCATCGCCACCTTGCCGATTCTACGGGTTTCAGGCGGGGGGCGTGACCCGTTCCTTGGCCGCGGGCGCCATCGCCTTCGCCGGCGCGAGCGGCGAGCGCACACGGCCTGCAAGCCAGATCTCGGCTGCCAGTGGCAGGAGGGCATCGTGCACCGCCCGGTGGCCCTCTACGGTGCGGTGCACCCCGTCGGGGCCGTAGAACGATTCCCGGTCGCCCGCCGCCTCCAGCGCCGCCTCCTGGTCTATCCAGGCGAAGTGACAGCTAAGCGCGACCTCGCGAATGGCACTCCGGGTCTCCTCGATGACCGACGCCATGCCCCGGTTGAGACGATGGAACTCTTGGCCGTAGCCTCCGCCGCCCATGATCACCACGGGCAGTTGTTCTTCGCGCGCGAGGCGGCGGATCAGGCTCGCATACGTCGCCAACGCCACCTCCGGCGGGATTGCCCCCGCGACGCCGATGATTCGGCGTGCGGCCCGCTGCGCCACGCGGATGGCCATGCGCTGCATCCTGCCCGCTTCCCGGGCCCTCCCCCCGATTGCTTCCTGGCGCCGGTGAGCCCAGCGCCCCACGCGCCGCCCGAAGAGCTGACGGAGGCGGTTGGCTACCGTGCGCAGCGCGAACCCGCTCGATGAGGCCATCAGCACCACGAAATCAGGGCGGTGCTCCGCTAGTTGCGCCTCCAAGTGCGCCAGCGCCCGCGCTCCATCGCCCCAGAGCCGGCGATGCCCGACTTCCACGGGCTCGCCCACGAGCGCGGGCAGTTCCGCTTCCAGGAGCCATGGCCACGCAAGGCTGCGGTCTGCGATGAAGCCGCCTTCGCTATCACTCTGGCCCAGCACCAGGATGCGCATGGGCGGCCTATCCCGCCCGCGCCGTCTGGGGCCCGGCACCCGAGCGCGCCATGCCCGCCAACGGCGGCAGCAGCGCATCGGCCAGCAGGCGGTGGCCGAGTTCGCTGCGGTGGATGCCATCCGCCAGGTAGAGCGTCGCGCGGTCCACCGCGCCGAACACCGTCTCGTTGTCTACCCAGTTGAGGCGGTGCTCTTCGACGACCGTGCGGATCGACTCCTTGAAACGGTCGATCTGGTCGACGAGACCCTTGTTGAGGCGCTGGTGCATGGCGCTGAAGCGCGTGCCTCCGACGACGACGATGTGCAGCCCTTCTTCGCGCGCCAGGCGGCGGACCACGGCCGCATAGGCCTCGACCACCACCTCGTAGGGCACCATGGGCGCCGTCCCTATTATCGCGCGCGTAAGGCGGCGGACGCCGTAGAGGGACCGGCTGCCCAACGGCCCCGTGCGGGCCACGCGCGCATCCAGGAACCGCTGACGGCGGAGGACCCAGTCGCTCGCGCGCGCGCCGAAGAGCTCGCGCACGCGCCCCGCCACCACATGGAGCGCGAACTGGTGCGAGGAGAGGTTCAGCAGCACGACATCGGGCTGATGTTCGTGCAGGCGCGCATCGATGTAGCCGATGGCGTTGGGCGTAGTGGGATAGAGGCCGCAGTGCACCACCTCAACCGCCTCGCCCGCGCGCTCCGGGAGCTCCCGCTGCAGGATCCACGGCCAGGCCTGGTCAGGGTTCGTGAGGCGGCTGCCTTCTGCGTCGCTGTGGCCAAAAACGAGTACTCGCACGTTGCCGGCCTCCCGCGCCGAGCGCATTATGGCCGACCGTGGCACTAGGGTCGCGCGCAAACTTAGCGGACCATTCCGGCCCCGCGCGCTGGCCGTGGGCGCCCTGGCAGCCGTTTCTTAGTGCAGGCCCGGCAGCGCAAGCGCCCTGGCCGCAACTCGACCCTGGAGTTCGCTATGGCTTCGTCCATCCTTGTGCCCCGGCTCGGCGGCGGCAGCGCGGCCGCCGTCATCACGGAGTGGTTCGTACCCGATGGCGCGATGGTGCGCAGCGCGTCACGGTCGCCACTGTCGCTGCCCTGACGCTCGCGCACGACCCCTCCGTCGTGGGCGAAGCGGCCGCGGCGGTGTTCCTCGCGCGCGTGCGCGATCTGCGGGAAGCGCCCTATGCCCTCCTCGCAGCCTGAGCGGGTGACGCACGGCGGCGCATCGGGCACCATCAGCAGGGGAGGGACCATGGCGGCCGTTCCTGCTTCCGTTGCTGAGACCCCCGCCAACGAAGGCCGCAACGTCAACGTCTGCGACCTGGGGACGACAAGCTACGCCGAAGTGCTCTGCCTGCAGCAGCGGCTCCAGGCAGAGCGCCGCGAAGGCGCGGGCCTCGATTCCCTCCTCCTTACCGAGCACCGGCCCGTGATAACGTTGGGGCGCGGCCATCCCATCCCGGACCTGCGCGTGCCCGCGGAAACGGTGCGCAACCACGGTATCGAAATCGTCCAGACGGAGCGCGGGGGCGACATCACCTACCACGGCCCCGGCCAGCTCGTCGCCTACGGCATCATCGACCTGAGGGCCTGGCAATGCAGCCTGGGCGATTACGTGGCCGGGCTCGAGGCGGCCGTGACGGGCGTGCTAGGGGATTGGGGCATCCAGGGCGAGCTGCGCGCGCGTGCCCGCGGCGTCTGGGTCAACGGCCGCAAGATAGCCTCCATCGGGCTGAATGTGCGCCGCTGGGTGACCATGCACGGCCTCGCCCTCAACATCGACCCCGACATGAGCCATTTCGACCTCATCAACCCCTGCGGCATGTCCGATATCGAAATGACGAGCCTGAGCGCCGAAGCAAGCAAGCAGGTCCCCCTCGCCGAAGTGGCGGAGTCCTTCGTCTTCCACTTCGAGCGCGCCTTCGGCTGCGTCGCCACGTGGGCGGATCTGGGTCGGGCGCGCTAGCAGCCGATACTTCATGGACCGCAGCGACCGCCGGGGGCGTCCTTTGCAGCGGCGGAGTAGCATGGCAACCGGGCGGCACAATCGCCCGGAGTCAAACTATGGTCGCGACTACTGGCCATTCCCAGGGTACTCGCAGCAAGGAAGCGGCCACGCTTTACGCGCGGCTGGAAGAGCGCATCCTGGAGCGCGACCAGGTGGGCGCCAGCACCGTCTTCTATGACCTCGTCCGCTCCGGGCGGCCCCTGGAAGAAATGCTGCGCGAGACAGTCCGCATCCATGCCCCCTACACGCACGTGCCCTATCACCAGCGCATCGACAACGGAACCGTCCGTTTCGTGAACAACGACCACTGCCTGCTGAGCTGCCGCGCTGCCCTGCGCCTGCGCGAATTCGTGGGGCTCGAATACCAGTTCCTGCCCATGGCGCAGACGCTCTGGTACGTGCCAACGGGGCTGGACCCGTGGAACCAGCTGCTGGGAAACATGCCCGGGCACTACAACCGGCGCGGCGCGGGCCCGGGCTTCGGCTTCGAAGGCGACATGCCGCCGCCTCAGGTGCACTGGCAGGACCAGGAGCCGCTCTACACCGAAGGCACGCTCGATGAGCGCCTCAACGAGTGGCTCACGCTCGTGCAGCGCGGCGAGGTGGAGCGCGCCTACCGCGTCTTCCTCGGGCTGCTCGAAGAACCGGAGCGCGACCGCGTGCTCGCGCAGCTCGTCTTCGCCGGCCTCATCGCTGTCCAGGACCGCATGCTCTACAACCGCTCGTACACCACCGGCCATAAGTCGTATCGCGCGCGTGCCGCGGTCGAACTGGGCGAGGCGGTGGGCTGGGAAAACGCGCACGCGGTCATCTACGCGGGCGTCCCCGATATCGCCGTGGGGCCGCGCTGGTACTCCGCCTACGAGATGGCAGGCGAAGTGGCCTGGATCCAGCTGGCGGAGGAGAGCGAGCGCCAGCGTTCCTCGATCGGCCCGACTCCCATGCTGCCCCCCGAGCGGCGCCTCCTGGCTAACGAAACGCCTCTTACGCGCGCCGAAGGCGACATGCTCTTCTACGCGCTCACGCGCGCGCCCGAACCGGCCTACATCGAGGCCATCAGCGCGCTCCTGCTGGCCGGCAAGGACGCGCGCCAGCTGGTCGATGTCATCCAGCTCGCGGCGGCCCAGCTCGTGCTCGAAACGGGCGATCCCCTGAACTTCTCTATGACGCAGCATTGCTACGAATACAGCAACACCCTCGGCTGGTTTTACGACCGCTTCGACCATCCGCACCGCCTCAAGCTCCTGTACGTGGCCGGTTCGTTCCTGAACCAGGCAGCCAACTGGCTGCGCGCCACGCCCCGTAATGGCGAGGAGAACACCACGCCACCGCGCGAAGCGGCGAGCCTTTCGCAGGGCCAGTTGCTGCAGCGGCTCGACGAGGCCATGGTGCGGCGCAGCCCCGGCGAAAGCGTCGCCTTCGTGCGCGCCTACCTGGCGGCTGGCCACGGCCGCGGGCCGCTCGTGCGCGCGCTCGCGCTGGGCGCCGCGAAGCAGGGCAACGACACCCACAACCAGGAGCTGGGCCTCTGCTTCCTGGAGG
>JBPCLM010000086.1:0-13469 GCA_051003295.1 Tepidiformaceae bacterium
GGGCTGGACCGTCGGCATCACCAACGATGACCTCGTCGGACCGCAGTGTGGGGCCGTCATCGGCCTGCACCCGCAGGACGAGGCGTGGCTCTCCGGCAAGAGCATGGCGGGCGTCTGGTTCGAAACGCTGGAAGAGTCGTCCGCCCACCAGCACGCGATGGATGTCGTCCCGTTCGGCCGTTACACGGCGATGGCGGTCTCGCCGCTCGCGGCCGGCCGCCTGGACCCGCCGGATGTCTGCCTCCTCTACGCCACCCCCGGGCAGATGATCATCTTCATCAACGGCCTGCAGTGGAGCGGCTACCGCAAGTTCGACTGGAGCGTCGTGGGCGAATCCGCCTGCGCCGACTCCTGGGGACGCGCCCTCGCCACGGGCGAGCCGAGCCTCGCGATCCCCTGCTTCGCCGAGCGCCGCTATGGAGGCGTGCTCGATGACGAGCTGCTGATGGCGCTGCCGCCCAAGTATCTGCCCAAGGCCATCGCGGGTATGAAGCGCCTCGCTGGCAACGGTCTGCGTTATCCCATCCCGCAGTACGGCATCCAGTCCGACGCGCGCGCAGGCCTCGCCGTGAGCTACGGCGAGCGTACGCGCGGCTGAGCGGCCCGCGTTCCGCGCGAGCGCCGGTGCTACAGTCGAATCCATGCCAGCGCCGACTGCTGCCTCTGTCGCCGCCGAATTCGAAGCGCGTTTCGGTGAGCCGCCCGCGGTCATCGTCCGTGCCCCCGGCCGCGTCAACCTCATCGGCGAACACACGGACTACGCGGGCCTGCCCGTCCTCCCCATCGCCATTGACCGCGCCATTCATGTGGCTGCTGGTCATGGCCCCACGGGGATGGTGGAAGCGCAATCGGCAACGATCGCCGGCGCTGCCGCCCTCCCACGGGAAAACCCTTCCGCGGCTGTCACCGCTCCCTGGCAACGCTACCTCGCCGGTGCGCTGCTGCAGTTGGCCAGGGCCGATGACGAGGCGCAGCCCGGCGCGCGCCTTTTCATCGATGGCGACCTTCCCCTGTGGGGCGGGCTCAGCAGTTCCTCGGCGCTGACGCTTGGAGTCCTGGCCTCCCTCGCCCAAATCTGGGGCATCTCGCTCGAACCGGACGAGCTTGTGCGCCGCGCTATTTTGGCTGAGCGCCACGTAGGAGTTGAGTCGGGCGGCATGGATCAGGAGGCGATCGTCTTCGCGCGCGCCGGCGCGGCCCTGCGCATCGAATTCGACCCTCCCGGCCGCGAATTCGTGCGCCTCCCCGTCGGGCTTGCCCTGGTCGCCGCCTCCTCCGGCGAAGAGGCGCCCAAGGGGGGCTCGGCGCGCGCTGGCTACAACGAACGGGTCATCGGCAGCCGCATCGCAGCCGTCATGCTTGCTGACCAGGTAGGTGTCGATGCGGGCACTCCCCCGCGCCTGTCGGATGTGGCCGGCATCGATGTGGTCGACGTCCTGGTCGATGAACTGCCCGAGCGCATGTCCGCCCAGGAGGCAGCCCACGGCGCCGCTGTGGATGTCGAGCGCATCGTACGGCTGACCGCGGGCCGCTTCGATTCGCGCGAAAAAGTGCCGGTGAAACGCCCCGCGCGCCACATCCTCGCCGAGGCGGAGCGCGTCGGGTTTGCGGCCGAATCCCTTCGCGCCGGCAACCTGATCGCCTTCGGGGCGCTGCTCAACGACTCCCACAAGAGCCTGCGCGAGGACATGCGTTGCAGCACGCCCGCACTCGATAGCCTGTGTGCGGCAATGCGCGCGGCCGGCGCCTTCGGTGCGAGGCTGACCGGGGCCGGTTTCGGCGGCTTCGCCATCGCTGCCGTCGCCCCGGCCGGGGTCGATGCCGTTGTGGCGGCCGCGCTCGCAGCGACCGGGGGCCCCGCCTTCCCCGTTGCCGCCTCAGCAGGCCTGGAGGTCGTGGTTTCGTGAAGGCAGTGCTGCTCGCCGCCGGCCGCGGCACGCGCCTTGGCGCGATCACCGCCAACTACCCCAAAGCGCTGCTCGAAGTTGGCGGCGTCCCCGTCATCGCCCGCATCCTCGGGGGCCTCGCCCGCGCCGGCATCGAGGACATCACGATCGTCACCGGTCATCTCGCTTCGCTCCTCGAAGCGGAAATCGGCAACGGTGGCGAGTCCGGCGTCCGTATCCGCTACGTCCGCCAGGATAGTGCCGACGGCACCGCCCGCGCCCTCGCCCTTGCCCGCGACTGGCTCGGAGAGGAGCCCTTCTTCTTCAGTTGGGGCGATGTCCTCGTCGACCCTGCTAACTACCGTGGTGTGCTCCGCGCCGCCCGCTTCGCCGATCACGCGATCGCGGTCAACGAAGCCGAGGACCCCTGGGCGGGTGCAGCCGTGTACATCGAGAAGGCGACGATGGCAGTCACGCGCATCGTAGAAAAGCCGCCCAAGGGCACCTCGGGCACGCGATGGAACAATGCCGGCTTCGGCGTGCTCGGGCCGGGCATCTGGCCTGAAATCGGACAACTGCAGCCATCCGAGCGCGGCGAGTACGAACTTCCGCGTGCCATCGCCAGGCTCGTCGCCTGCGGTGCACACGTGCGTGCAGTCCCTGTCGAAGGTTACTGGTTCGATATCGGCACACCCGACGAATTGGAGCGCGCGCGGGTCGCGCTGGGGAATCCCTAGCACGAGCGGCGGCGTGTTCCGGTTAGACTGTCGTGGGAGGCCGGGACGATGCGTCATACCATCAGTGCCGCTCTGCGCCCGGGCGAGGACTCGGGCTATGTCGCCGAGTGTGCGGAACTCTCCGTCGTGACACAGGGCGCGACTCTCGATGAGGCAGTCGAGAACCTGCGCGAAGTCGTCGCACTCGCGCTCGAGGACGCTCACGCAACGGCCCTGGATCTGGCGCCCGAACCGGTTATCGTCGTGAGCTTCGAGCTGTCCCCGCTTGCCCGATTCTAGCTCGCGCCCTGGCCCCCATCGAATGACTCAACTTCCCTGGGACCTGGTCCTCACCCCCGATCCCGTCGCCGGCCTCGATATCCGCGTCGAATTCGACCCCGGCACGGGCCGCCTCGAGGCGGCCGTGACGAACGTTTCCGGAGCCACCATCCACCCCGGAGCGATCCGCCTCGCCGCCGAACTCGATGTGCCCGCAGCGGAAGGATGGGCCTGGCTACAGGGCCGCTACATGCAAGCCGACGCCTTCGTGCGCGCCTTCGGCTCACCGATGCCCGGCGGCTACGAGGGCGCTTCCGTGCACCAACTCGAAGAGGGCGGCCGCCGCTACATCAGCCGCGAACAGGTCGCGCTCGTGCTGCCTGCCCAGGCGAGCCCCGTCCTTCTCGCCGGTTGCCTCCGCATGGACCGCTTCTTCTTCGATATCGAAGTGGAACTGGACGAGGACGAAGAGACGGTCACTTCGATCGCCTTCGTCTTCGACCTG
This sequence comes from Tepidiformaceae bacterium, assembly GCA_051003295.1. GTDB lineage: Bacteria > Chloroflexota > Dehalococcoidia > Tepidiformales > Tepidiformaceae. The sequence continues at coordinate 3,387 of JBPCLM010000086.1, forward strand.
AGGGGCGCCATCCTCGAACCGGGCGAGGCCGTCGCGCTGCCCCCGGTACTCCTGGTCACGGGCCGGGACCCAGTGATCCTGATGGAGGCGTACGCGGCCGAAGCTGGCCGCGTAATGGGCGCGCGCATGCCGGCACACGTCCCCACGGGCTGGTGCAGCTGGTACTACTTCTACGGGGCTGTCTCCGAAGCTGACGTCATCGCCAACCTGGAGGAGATGGCCCGCAGCGCGCACCCGGCCGAATACATCCAGATCGACGACGGCTACCAGTCCCAGACGGGCGACTGGCTCACCGCCAACGCGAAGTTTCCCTCTGGCATGGGCGCGCTCGCGAGCCGCATCGGCGCGGCGGGCTACCGTCCCGGGCTGTGGCTAGCCCCGCTGTTGCTGAACGAAGCCTCCGAGACGCTGGGCGCGCACCCGGAGATTGCCCTGCGCACGCACGAGGGCGACCTGCTCTTCGTGGACACGTGGCTCGGGCGCTGCGCCGTGCTCGACTGCACGAACCCGGCGGCCGCCGCCTGGCTCGGCGATGTCATCCGCACCGTCGTCCACGAATGGGGCTATGAGTACCTGAAGCTCGACGCGCTCGCCTTCGCGGCCGTTGCTCCCACGGGCGCCCGCTATCACGAGCCGGGCACAACCGCGCCCGCCAACCTGCGGCGCGGCCTGGAGATCATCCGCGAAGCGGCCGGCGGCGAGACATTCGTCCTTGGCTGCACCTGCCACTTCGGCCCTGCCCTGGGACTGGTCGACGCCATGCGCGTGGGACCCGACGTGAAGGAGAACTGGGAGGACGGCCCGAACCCTTCCGTGCGCCACGCCATGCGCATGGTGCTTCAGCGCAACTGGATGCACGGCCGCTGGTGGGCGAACGACCCCGACTGCCTGATCGTGCGCGATACCAACAGCGCGCTCGAAGAGGCCGAGGTGCGCTTCCTCGCCACCGCCATCGTGCTCAGCGGCGGAATGGTTGTGGCCAGCGACAACCTCCCCCTTCTGAGCCCTGCGCGGCGCGCGATGGCGCTCGCGCTCTTCCCGCCGCCGGGGGTGGCGGCGCGCCCCGTCGATCCGTCGGAAGGGCCTGTGCCGTCGGCCTGGCGGGCCCGCCTGGGCGGTGGCCGCGCGCTCGTCGGCATCCTCAACTGGCAGGACACGCCCCGCTGGGTGGTCGTCAGCGAATTCCTCGAACCCGGGGAAGTCGCCTTCGATGCGTGGAATGGCCGCGTCGCCGGCGCGGGGGATATCCTCTTGCGGCCCCACGAAGGCGCGCTCTGGCAGGTGGCTGCGCCCGGCCCTGGCCCGCGCGTGGTCGGGGATACCGGCCACATCGCCTATCAAGGGCTCTTCCAGCGGCCTGTGAGCGGCCGCATCCAGGTGCGCAACGACGCCGCCCTCCCGCGCACCATCGCCATCGAGGCGCGCGGTCGCGTCTTCCCCATCGAACTGGCCCCTGGCGAAATGCGCTGGTTCGATTGAGGACCGCGAAGCCCGCTCCGCGATGCCGTTTGCCGTGCCTCTCACGGTTTGCTAGCCTCCCGCTACTCACCCGCACGAAATGAGGCACCCATGCCCCGTCGCCTGGCCGTCACCGTCGGCTTCACCGGCAACCCCGAGCAGAACCTCCAGATCATCGAGCGCATCAAGATAGCCGAGGAAGTCGGCGTCGATACCGTCTTCACGGCCGAGACCTGGGGGCGCGACCAGTTCTCGCTGCTCACGCAGATTGCCCTCGCCACCAGCCGCATCAAGCTCGGCACGGGCATAGCGCCCGTCTTCGGGCGCTCACCCGCCGTCCTCGCGATGACGGCCGCCACGCTCGACGAACTTTCCGGCGGGCGCGTCGTGCTCGGACTGGGCACCTCCGGGGCGCGTGTCATCGAACACTGGCACGGCGAGCCCTTCAAGAAGCCCATCCAGCGTCTCAAGGAATACTGCGAGATCATCAACCTCATCGTCAGCGGCGAGAAAGTCTTCTATGAAGGCGAAATCTTCAAGCTGGAGAGGGGCTTCAAGTTGCTTTTCGAACCCGTGCGCAAGCACATCCCCATCTACATCGCCTCCATCTCCCCCAGGAGCATGCGCATGCTCGGCGAAGTGGCCGATGGCTGGATGCCCATCTACTGGCCCAAGTCGAAGTTCGAAGAAGGCAAGGCGCTCGTGCGCGAAGGCTCCGGCAAGGCCGACCGTCCCGCGGATGCGGTCGAATGCATCGCCTCCATCACGACCGTCATCAACGACGACCCCGAGAAGGCGCGCTTGCAGGCCGCCGGGGGCGTCTCCTGGTACGTCACGAACATGGGCGATTTCTACCACGAGATGCTCACGCGCAACGGCTTCCCCGAGGAAGTGGCGGCCATGCGCAAGGCCGGCGAACAGCACCGCCCGCCACCGTTCGGCACCAACCCCGAGATCATGGCCGCTATGGGCGAGCGCATGCTCGCAGAAACCGCCGTCTATGGCGACCTGGAAACGGTGGCCGCTGGCCTGGAAGAGCGCCGCCGCCTGGGCGTCGATATGCCCAGCATCGGCATGCCCCAGGGCTCGCCCGAATACGTCGAGAAGGTCCTCGGCACGCTCGTCAGCTAGCCCGCCGCCCTCAGGCCCAACATCGGAGGTTCTCTCATGCCACTCGACCCTCAGGCCCGCACCCTGCTTGACCAGCTGGCCGCCCTTGGTTTTGCCGACTTCGCCGGCCTTTCGCCGCAGCAGGCGCGCGACCAGATGGGCGCCTTCCCGCGCCCTGAAGGCCCCGAGGTTGCGAAGGTGGAGGACCGCAGCGTCCCCGCCGCCAGCGGCCCTATCCCCGTGCGCGTGTACACGCCGCAGGGCGCCGGCGCCAAGCCGGGCATCGTCTACTTCCACGGCGGCGGCTGGGTGATCGGCAACATCGAAAGCCACGATGCCACCTGCCGCTCGCTGGCGAACGCCTCAGCTAGCGTCGTGGTGTCGGTGGACTATCGCCTCGCACCCGAGCACAAGTTCCCGGCAGCCCCGGAGGACTCCTACGCGGCCACGCAGTGGGTGGTCGCCAACGCGCAGTCCCTCGGCATCGATGCCCGCCGCCTCGCCGTCGCCGGTGACAGTGCCGGTGGCAACCTCGCGGCCGCCGTTGCCCTGATGGCGCGCGACCGCGGCGGCCCGGCGATCTCCTTCCAGCTGCTGGTGTACCCCGTGACCAACCACGCCTACGACACCGCTTCCTACCGCGACAACGCCGAAGGCTACCTGCTAACGAAGGGGGGCATGGTGTGGTTCTGGGACCACTACCTGCGTTCGCCCGCGGATGGCGCCGACCCGCTCGCCTCGCCGCTGCGCGCGCCGAGTCTCGCCGGGTTACCGCCTGCGCTCGTCCTAACGGCCGAGTTCGACCCGCTGCGGGATGAAGGCGAAGCCTACGGCGCCCGCCTCAAGGAAGCCGGCGTCCGCATCGAGGTCCGCCGCTACGACGGCATGATCCACGGGTTCTTCGGCAACGTCGCGCTCGACCAGGGCCGCGCCGCCATCGACGACGCGGCCGAAGCTCTGCGGAACGCCTTCGCCGCCGTTCCCGCCTAGGTTCGCCCCCCGTAGAGCTCCCGGCGCAGATCCAGCGCCAGGGTTCGTGTGCATGTGGCGCGGGTTCGGGATGCTTCTGTAAGGCTTGCACGGTGGTTTCAGTAGCGATCGCGACCCAACGGTGCAACGATCTTGCCGCCATAGGGAGGTCCCGATGCCAGGCAGCCCACGCCAATTGACGCCAGCCAGCCCCGCTGGGTCACGCGGGGGGGGGGGACGTTCACACGCAGACGCGTGCTCGGGGGAGCGCTGATCGGGGCGGCAACGCTGTCTGTCGTTGGACCGCTCGTCCGCAAAGGATCCGCGACGAGTGATGTGTGGATCGTTGCGGCAGGATCGTCCGGGACGCTGACACGATCGGACTCAGATGAGTGGCACTCCGACTTCTGGTGGTCGGAGGGTGCGCTCGACATCGGCGCGCAGGCCGGCGCCGCCGTAGCGCTCTACTTCCGGATCCTCGACACCGCCTACTATGGCCGCTATGAGTGCACGCATCTCGAGGACAGCTGCGAGGCCTGGCTTTACGATGACCACAAGAAAATTCGGTTTGCACTCGGCAGCTCAGATTTCAACCAATTCGCCGACGCTGGCTACATCCACGTCGTGCCGTGGAGCCTGACGCTCGGTCAGATCGGGTCCGCGTATCGTCAGGTCGCCTACGTCGCAGGTGGGAGCCAGAGCGCCGGCGCGGACTGCTGGACCGGCCCTCATCTTCACCAGACTGCCAACGGGACCCACATGTGGGAGGACCCCGACGTCCCCCAGTCTGCGTCAGCCGGCAATACGCCCTACTGGTACTGGAATTCGCCGTGAGGGCACTCGCGCTTGCGGCATGGGCCGCGGCCCTGGTAATCGCCTGCGGACAGGATGAAACGGAGGGACCTGGCATGTCAGCCCCAATAGCCCCGACGGGGGCCACCCACGAACACGGCGCCGTAAGCCACGGCGCCGTAAGCCCCGAAAGCACCGCAGCACCGGCGGCCGCGGCCGCTCCCGATTCACCCGCCACCGAGCGGTGGGGCGACTTTGTCCTTACGGCGGACAAGACCTTGCCCCGCGTGACTGAGCACCCTGCGTCTCGCGCCGATTTCCCGTGGGATGACACCGAAGGCCCCTGGGACCACCACCTCGCAGATATCACCAACGACGAGGCGGCTGCCCGTGCCGACGGCAGGGTGCCGTTCCCGGCGTATGTGCCCGCCACCGAGCGGTTCCTTGTCGCGAACGTCCTCGCCGACGAGCGTGGCCCGGCCGAGGTGTGGCTCGCATTCATTGAGCCCTCACGCGGCGAAATTCGCCTGTCCCGGAGCACACGCCCCGCCGACGGCAACGACGCCACGCTCAAGATCGTGTGGACGCTGCGTGCCCCGAGGCCGCTTTACCTCACGGCGCACAATGGGCCGATCCCCATCAACGCCCCTTCGCTCGATGCCGCGACTGCGGTCGAAGACGAAATCCGCAAGGTCACCGTCCGCGGACAGCCCGGCATCCTGCGGCTGTGGAGCGGGCGCCAGGGCCAGGACATGTATGGCACCCGCTTTCCGACGGTCATCCTCAACTGGTTCGAGGGCCCGGTGTTCTGGGCCGTTAAGTCGTATTTCTTGAGCGTCGATGAGGTGCTCCGTATAGCTGAGTCCATCCGTCCGGTTGAGTAGCCCGAGCTTCTGCGTGCACGGCCGCAGTGCCCGCCTAGCTTCGCCCCCCGTAGAGCGCCTGGCGCAGGTCCAGCGCCAGGTTCGTGCCATCGAGGCGCATGTGGCGCGGGTTGAACCCGGCCGCCCGCACTACCAATCGCAATTCGGCGGGCGCCAACTCCGCCGGCACCGCGATGCCCGCCGTGCCCTCCGCGTTCGTCTGCGCCTTCGCCACCAGCCCGTCCCGGTGGTCGCTCACGAGGATGCCAGCGCCCGCCAGAGGGGGTCTGGCGCCGGTCGTGTCCGCGTCGTTATCGAGCACGGTCACCTGCGCGGTGCGACCATCCGGCGCCACCGCTATCTCCACGTCCATGTCGCGCAGGTACACGAACGGCTCCGTCACGATGGCCTCCATGCCATCGCGCGCGGGGATGCGCGCCGCGTTCGCCTTCAGGCTCACATCCTGGATCGCCATGCCGTGATCGGTCGTGACCACGAACAGCGTCGATTCGAACAGCCCCTGCCCGTCGAGCAGCGTGAGCATGTGCCCGATGCGCCGATCCGTCTCATCGAGGGCTTGTTTGGCGCCCTCGTGGTGCGGGCCGTAGTCGTGCGCAGCCGCGTCGGGCTGGCTGAACTCGTGGTACACGAAGATCGGCGCCGGATGCGACCGGTCCAGGAATAATTGCCGCGCCTGCGCCAGCCCGCGGTTGTCGATCTCCCCCATCAGGCGGTGCCCTTGCTCTTCGAGCTCCGTCTTCCAGCGCGGGCTGATCTCGTGCTCGGTCTCCTTCGTGAGCGCGATCAGCTGGGCGCGGTCACCGACCAGTTGGTGTTCGAGCGTCGCGTGGTCTGCGCCGCGCGTGCACGGCTCGATGATCGAAGCGGTGAAGGCGCCCTCCGCGCCCTGCCACACACCGCGAACTCGATGGAAGGCCTCGAAAAGCGTCTCCACATCCGGCGATAGGCAGCGAGCTGTGTCGAACTGTTGCCCCTGGGGCGAGATGGTTTCGCGGTACTCGCGCAGGTAGTAGGTCGGGTTGACGATGTCGTGGTGGCCGCTCCAGCAGCCCGTGCCGATGGCATTGTGGCTCGGCCACGTGATGCTCGGGAAGTTCGTGATGCTGCCCCAGCGCAGCAACGAGCCGCCCGCCACCAGCCGCCGCAGGTTCGGGATCGAGCCCTGCTCCGTCTCGAGGCGGTGCAGCAGTTCGGTATGTGATTGCCCGTCGAGCAGCAGCAGATACACACGCTCGGGCTGCCCGGCCGCGGGATCGAGCACCTCCTCCAGCACGCGACCATCCTGGCGCCGCAAGTACACGTCCGCGGCCACGCCGCGCTCGCTGCTCGTGCGTCCCGTGATGTCCTTCCCGTCAACAAGCGGGAACCGCATCAACCGCGCGATCGTGGGCGCGATGTCGATCTGCCGAGCTTCTGCCTCGACCACCTCGCCCCGCCGCACCCCCGGCCCGCTGAACAGCAACGGCGACCGCGACTGGATCACGTCGAGGTTGCCGTGCTGCCCGGGCTGCCGCCCGAACGCGTAGCTTTCGGAGTTCACCACCAGGTCGGGCGCGTGCGGGCTATCGAACAACTGGGAGATGCGTTCGTATGCGTATGGGTACGTCAGCCGGTCGTGAGGCACATACGCTTCCTGCGGGTCGTCCGGGTTCGTCCCCGCCGCCAGTTCCTCCGCGAGGGTCGAGAGCGCCCGCGTGTCCTGCTGCTCCAGCGGGTTCTGGCCGATGACCTCGACCACCTCGTACTCGTAGCCGCCTCCCTCAGGGTAGCGCCGCACCCAGCGCACCATGCCGCGTGCCGCCCACGCTTCGTATGCGCCCTCGCCATCGCGCGCCGCCCGGTACGTCGCGACGAAGTCGGTCCATGCGTGGCCGTCATCGCTCGTCAGCAACATATGGATGGCGCGGTTCCCGGATTCTTCCTGGTTGTGGTCGAGGCCCTGGCCGCCGGGGCGTTCGGGTCCGGCGAGGCGCGCGGAAGCGCCCGCCAGCGGCGCTATCGGCTTCGCCTCCTGCGGCGCCGTCATCCTTCGAGCTGCCAGCCGACGAAGTTCTCCTCCGGTTCTACCTCCATGGCGGCAAGGAACCGTGCCGTCATCGCGTAGAAGCCCACGAGCAGGTTCACGCCCACCACGGCCGCCGGCGGCAACTGCTTGGCGAGCTCGTCGTGCACGTCCTGCGGCGGGTGGTCGCCCGCGGCCAGGGCGTCGGCGTAGGCGAGCACCGCCCGCTCGAGGTCGTTGAAGAGGCCGCTGGGCTTCCACTGGTGCAGCGCGAGGATGCGTTCGTCGCTGAGCCCGGCCTCGCGCCCAATGCGCACGTGCTGATGCCATTCGTACGCGCTGTGGGCAAGGACGGCCGCCCGCAGGATCGCCAGTTCGCGCGTGGGCACATCGAGTCCGCACGACGCCCAGAGGCCGTTGCCCAAACGCAGGTATGCGCGCAGAAGCTCCGGGTTGTTCCCCAGCGCCGCGAAGATGTTCATTAGCTTGCCCGGCGCGCCGCCCGGCTGCGCACCGCCGGCCATGCGGTCGTAAACGTAGACCAGGTTCTCCGGGAACGCTTCGCGGGTTGCGGGCTGCAGTCGCATCGCCGATCCTCCGGTGCAGAGTGCCCGGAGTGTAGCCCACGGATGGGCCGCCGTGCAGGGGGCGCTAGGCCGCGGGCGTCACCCAGATGCGCCGCGCTACCTGTGTCCCCATGACGACCGCGCGCCCGTGGATGCGTGCCGTCACCGTCCCGCGGTAGGGCGCCACCGCCTCCAGTACCACCTCTTCGCCCGGGCGGATGCCCTCTTCGTCGAAGAACTGCAGCAACAGCTCGTCCTCTTCGAACACGCGGTCGATCGTCAGTCGCGTACCCTCGGGCAGGTCGGCCAGGGTGGTCATGGGTAGCGGCGGGTGCGCGTGGTCCGAACCCGGTATGGGATAGCCGAAGGGGCTGCACGTGGGGCAGCCGAGCGTTTCGAAGAGATGCCCCTCGGTGATGTCGGAGATGCCGTGCTCTAGCAGGTGTGCCTCTTCGTAGGCGCGCCACCACTCCACCCCCAGCACGTTCGTGAGCAGGCATTCTGCCAGGCGGTGACGCCGCACCATCTGCTCGGCACGGCTCAGGCCCTCGGGAGTGAGGCGAATCACCTTGCGCCCATCGACCTCGACCAACCCGTCGCGCTGCAGCCGCTTGAGCATACCCGCCACCGACGGCGGCGTGATATCGAGCCGGTCCGCCAGGCGGACGGCGATGGCGTCCTGCCCTTCATCGTGGTGCAGCCGGTAGATGGCCGTCAGGCAGTCGTCGCTCGCGACGTTCGAGACTTGTTTGGGCATTGCCCCGGAATCGTGCCATGAACCGGCGGCGTAATCCACGAAGCTCGGGCGCGATAGCGGTCCCAGACCGCATGTGGCTCGTCCCCGGCGCGCGCGCCTTCGCTGCTGCTGTTCGTCCTCGTGGCGTCCTCCCGTCAGGCGGGCGCCGGGGTGGGCAACGCGAACCGCGCACCCGTTAGCGCTTCGGAAACCTCCCACAGCTGGCGGGCGACCGTCTCGTCATGCGCTCTTGCGGTCGCCTCAACGACCTTCGGATGCCCGCGTATCTCGAACATGCCATCGGGGCCGATATAGGTGCCGCTCTCGACATCAGGGTGCGTCGCCGCGTAGAGCGTCGGCAGAGCCCCCATCTCGGCGCTCTGCGCGAAGACCGTGTTCGTCACCGACATAAACAGCCGGTCCGGCATCGGCGCGACCGCCGTTTGCAGGTTCGTGGCCGCGTACCCGGGGTGCGCCGCCACGCTCCGGATGGATGAGCCGGCCGCGCGCAGCCGCCGGTCCAGCTCAAACGTGAACAGCAGGTTGGCGAGTTTCGATTGCCCGTAGGCCCGCCAGCGGCCGTAGCGGCGCTCGCCCTGCAGATCATCGAAGTTGATTCGGCCCGAGCGGTGGGCGCCGCTGCTCACGCTGACCACGCGGGCGTCATCGCGGCCGTCCATGAGGCCGATGACGAGACCCGTCAGCGCGAAGTGTCCAAGGTGGTTGGTGCCAAACTGCAACTCGAAGCCGTCGGCGGTGACGCGGCGTGGCGGCGCCATCACACCGGCGTTATTGATGAGCAGATCGAGCGGTTGGTGTTGCGAGCGATAGCGCTCGGCGAAGGCACGGACGGACCCGAGGCTACCGAGATCGAGCGCCGCCACCTCCACTGAGGCGCCGGGCGCAGCGAGCCGGATCTCGCTTGCGGCGTTGTCGCCCTTCTCCGTGTTGCGGCACGCGAGCACCACGCGGGCGCCGGCGCGGGCGAGCTCACGGGCCGCGACGAGGCCGATGCCGCTGTTCGCGCCGGTCACGACGGCGGTGCGGCCGTCCTGCCGGGGCATCTGCGCCGCTGTCCATTTCGTGCTCATGGCTCCTCCTGGCGCGGTTCATCATGGGCGAGGGCGGGGGAGGCTCAAGCGCCTAGTCGCTGCGGGCCGCCGCCGCAGGCCGGTGACCCCATTACCGCGCGGCGCACGAACTTACCCCGCGGTAGGATTTCCCTTTCCATGCGCCTGCGGCGGCGCTAAGCTAGCGCTGTTATTGATCCCCCGGAGGACCGTGCTCATGGCCGCCAATCCCATAACCGAACCTGGCCTCGACCTTTCCTGGCTCAACCTCTACGAGGATGCGTCGTCCGCGACAGCGGGCAAGAGGGGGCTGACCCTCAAGGAAATAAACGCCGGACGCTACGGTGATGCCGCCCGCGGCGGGGGCGACATGACCTACCGCATGCGCGGCGCCGTCCCCCGGCCCAGGGCCCAGCGCTCCGGCCCCCACTACACCTCCCAACCCGGCGTGTGGTTAGAAAAACGCCTGATGCTCTGCGACGAGGAGACGCAAAGG
>JBPCLM010000087.1:0-16710 GCA_051003295.1 Tepidiformaceae bacterium
CTCGCCGATGGCGTCCTCTACTTCGGCACCACCGAGGGCAAGGTCTACGCCGTGACTGCGGCCACGGGAAAGTTCGCTCCCGGCTGGGAAAAGCCCCTGTCCTTCGGCGATGGCGTCTGGGCGCCCCCGGTCGTGGCCGCTGGCACGCTCTATATCGCCACCATGGACGGAGAACTGCACGCCCTCGGCGCCGCCGACCGCCGCGAAAAGTGGGCCCGCCCCTTCAAGACCGAGGGCGCAATCCCCAGCCTTACGCTGCTCGACGCCGGCCACCTGTTCGTGCCAACGCTCGCGAAGAAGGTCTTCATCGTCGAAACCGCGACCGGTGAGGCGCCCTCGGGCGAATTCCGTGCCTCCGACTGGGTCTGGACGCGGCCAGCGTTCGCTCAGGGAGTGGCCTACTTCGCCGACCTGAGCGGCACTATCTACGCACTCGACATAACGTCTGGAAGAGTAAAGTGGACTACCTCGGCCGGCGGCAAGGTGAAATCGGGCCCGGCAATCGTGGATGATGTACTCGTGCTCGTCGATCGCGAACCGGTGGTGCATTTCCTGACGCTCGATGGTGCCCTGCGCAACACCGTCCCCATCCTCGGCGCAGGCACCGTGCGCGCAGATGTGACCGCGGGCGAGGCCGGCGGCCCCTTCGCGGGCAAGGCGCTCATCGCCACCACCAAAGGCAAGCTCTTTGAAGCGGACCCCCGTGGCTCGGTGGTGGAAATACCCGTGGCGGGCGCGCCGTGATCGGAGACGTGTTCCGCATCGCCCTGATGGACCCGATGATCAACTTCCTGGTCATCCTCACGAACGTGCTCTTCGGCAGCTTCGGGCTGGCGATCATCGCCTTCACGATCATCATCCGCGTGGCCACCTTCCCGCTTACGTTGCGCCAGCTGCACCAGACGCGCGCGATGCAGGGCCTACAGCCGCGCGTCCAGGAAATCAACAAGAAGTTCAGCGACCCCAAACGCCGCCAGGAAGAGACGATGAAGGCCTACCGGGAGATGGGCGTGAACCCGCTCGGCTGCCTGGGGCCCATGCTGCTGCAGTTTCCCATCCTGATAGCGCTTTTTTACGCCATCCGGAAGACGCTGCCGGAATCCCCCGAGGCCCTCGAAGGCCTCGCCAGCCACCTCTATTCGTGGAGCTATATCCAGCACGCAGTGCCCCTCAGAGAGCACTTCATCGGCCTGGACCTGCGCTCCAGCCCCAACGACGCCGGGCTGCTCAGCCTGGAATGGCTCATGGTCATCCTGGTGGGCTTGACCACATGGGTACAGACCAAGACCACGGTGACGGTGACGACGGACGAACGCGCCCGCGCCCAGCAACAGATGATGGCGTACATGATGCCGCTCATGATCGCGTTCTTCGCGCTCAGCTTTCCGGCGGGCGTGAGCCTTTACTGGATCGTGAACAGCCTCGTGGGCATCGGCTTCAACATCCTCACCTACGGCTTCCCATTGTTGAAAATCGAACCATTGTTCAAGCGGCCGGCGCCCACCCCCGCCGTCCCACTGGTCGAAAGCGCGGCCACCGTGCCCGCTCGCGGCCGTTCCCAACCAGCTCGAGAATTGAGGACAGCTAATGGACCAGGCCGAAGCAAGCGGCAAAACCGTCGACGACGCCCTTAACCGGGCGCTGGCACAGCTCAACGCGCGGCGCGAAGACGTCGAATTCGTCGTCCTCGATGAAGGCCAAAAGGGCGGGCTTTTCGGGCGCGGCGCCAGGGCGGCCGTCGTCCGCGTTGAGCGCATCAGCAACTCCCAGCCCGCCGAAATGGATCGTGGCGCCATCGATACGCGCATCGCCCGCGGGCGCGACCAGGGCCGTGGCCAGCGCGGCGGCCGCGATGCCCGTCCCATGGACCGTGGCAGCGACCGGGGGCCCCGTCCTCCCCGCGGCGACGCCCCCCGCAGTGATGCGCCCCGCCCCCGGGAGCGTGGCCGCGGTGGCCGCGCCGGGCTCGAAACATCCACGCCCAAACTGACCGAAGACGACTTCCTGCGCGCCCCGCGCTATAGCGATGAGACCTCCGGCGCCGCCGCCGACCCGGCTGCTCCCGCCGAACGCGGTGGCCGCAACCGTGGCGAGCGCCCCGCCGCTCCCCCGCGCGACCGCGAACCGCGCCCGGAGCGCGACCGGCGCCGGCGCGAAGACGAGCCCGAAGTCGTGCCCGATATCAACGCTGAGGAAGTGGACTTCGCCGCCAACACCGTCGATGACCTCCTCCGCATCCTCGATATCCCCGCCGAGCTCACGATCCGGGAGCCGCTTACCCCCGGTGACGGCAAGGGAATGGCCTTGGCTGTGATTGACATAAAGGGACAAGATCTCGGCCTCCTCATCGGACGCAGGGGGGATACCCTCGCCGCCTTCCAGTACATCGTCAACATCATCGTCAGCCGCCGCTTCCCCGAGCGCCCGGGCGTCACCATCGATGTCGAGCACTACCGCCACCGCCGCGAAGAGCACATCGTCTCCGTCGCCCAGCGCATGGCCGACCGCGTGCGCGAAACCGGGAGCCCCATCACGCTCGAACCGATGACGGCCGCCGAGCGCCGCCTCGTCCACATCGCCCTTGCCGATGACCCCGAACTCTGGACCAACAGCATCGGCGAAGGCGAAAACCGCAAAGTCGTCATCAGCACGCGGGAGTAACGCCCAGGAGGACGCCACGCACATCGTCATCGCCGGGAACGTGGTGGAGGACCGCACTGCCGAAGGCGGTTTGGCGCCCGGTGGCCCGGCGCTCTACGCGGCGCGCATGGCGGCAGCGCTGGGCGCGCGCGTCACGCTCCTGAGCGGCCCCGTGGAGGCACGTTGCCGCCCCGCCCTCGAAGGCATCTCCCTCACCGAAGTGCCCCGCAGGGGGCGTCGCGCCATGCCGCTCTACGTGAACAGCTATGCCGCGGGCGGCGCACGCAGTCAGCAGCTCCTCGCCGATGGTGGCCGCATTGCCATCGGAGCTGGGCTGGCGCGCGCGGCGGAGACGCCCATCGACGTGCTCCTCTACGCGCCCGCCTACCACGAACTCTCGCGCCCCGCGCTCGCCGCCCGCGCGCGCCTGACGGGCACCTCCCTGCAGGGGCTGCTGCGCGTGCGCGGCCGCGAAAACAGCGTCGTCGCCCACCCCGCGCCCTGGCTGCAGGCGCGCCCATTCGTGTTCGCCAGCGGCTTCGTCTTTCTGAGCGAAGAGGACACGCCCGACGCGCCCAGGCTCGCACGCGCGGCCGCCGCTGAGGGCGCCGTGGCCTTCGTCACGCGCGCTGCCTCTGGCGCCGTGCGCTATTCTCGCACGGAGAGCCAAACCCTCGATGCGCTCCCCGCCTCCCCGGTCGACCCCACCGGCGCGGGCGACTGCTTCGCCGCCGCCTTCATGGTGCGCATGGCGGAAACGGGCGATGTGGACGAGGCCACCAGCTTCGCGCTCGCGGCGGGAGCGCTGGCGACAGAGGGCCACGGCCTCGCCGCTGTCCCCGGGCGCGCCGCCATCGAAGCGCGCGTCGCGAAGGCGGCACGCTGATGGGCGCGCGCATCGTCACCTTCGCCAACCAGAAGGGCGGCGTCGGCAAGACCACCACCGCCGTCTCACTCGCCGTCGCGCTCGGCCGCCGCGGCCAGCGCGTCCTGCTCGTGGACCTGGACCCGCAGGCGAACGCCACCAGCGCCGCCGGCGTCGACCCCGGTGACCACCTCGGCACCTACGAATGCCTGCTTGAGGAGGTTTCGCCCCGGGACTGCGTGATCGAGGCCCCCGAGGAGCGCATCTGGGTGATGCCGGCCAGTCCCGCCCTCGCCGGCGCCGAAGTCGAACTGGTGCCTGTGCTCGCGCGCGAACGGCGCCTGCTCAGCGCGCTTTCCCCCCTGCGCGATAGCTACGACTGGATCTTCGTCGATTGCCCTCCGTCGCTCGGTTTGCTCACGATAAACGCCCTCACCGCCAGCGATAGCGTGGTCATCCCCGTGCAGTGTGAATACATGGCGCTCGAAGGCCTGAGCCGCCTGATGGAAACGCTGGAACTGGTGCGGCGCAACCTGAACCCGGGCCTTTCCGTGCTCGGCGTGGTGCTCACGATGTTCGATTCCCGCACCCGCCTCGCCCAGCAGGTGGTGGATGAGGTGCGCGGCCACTTCGCGCAGACCTTCACGGCCATCATCCCGCGCGCCGTGCGCCTGAGCGAAGCGCCGAGCCACGGCCTTTCGATCTTCCGCTACGAACCCGGCGGCCGCAGCGCCGCTGCCTACGACGCCCTCGCCCAGGAACTGCTCGCACGCGTGGGGGTGCCCGCATGACGCCACCAAGGCGAGGCCTCGGCCGCGGGCTCGATGCCCTCATCGGCGGGGGCGTGGCCGCGGCGTCCGTGGCCCAGCAGTCGCCGGCCGCGGCCGCTTCCCCAGCCGCATCGGGATGGGAAGCCCGGCTTCGCGGCGGGCGGCGCGGCCTCCCCGAGCAGATCGACATCGACCTGATTTCGCCCAACCCCGAACAGCCGCGCACACAATTCGAACCGGAACAGTTGCGCGAGCTCGCCGATTCCATCCGCGCCCACGGGATCATCCAGCCGCTGGTGGTGACACCCCAGGAAGTCGGCGGCTTCCGGCTGGTGGCGGGCGAACGGCGCCTCCAGGCCGCTCGCCTCGCCGGGCTCGCAACCGTGCCCGTCATCATGCGTGCCGCCGAGCCCGCTGAGTTGCTCGAACTCGCGCTCATCGAAAACATCCAGCGCGCTGACCTGAACGCCATCGAAGAAGCGATGGCCTACCGCCGGCTGACAGAGGAGCGCGGCCTGACGCAGGAGGAGGTGGCGCGGCGCGTCGGCAAGAACCGCGTGACGGTCACGAACTCGCTGCGCCTGCTCGCGCTGGAAGCAGAGATTCGCCGCAGCCTGGTTGCCGGGGAAATCAGCGAAGGACACGCGCGCGCGCTGCTGGGCCTGCCCGAAGGGCGCGCGCGCATCGCCGCCTGGCGCGAAGTGCTGAGGAAAAAGCTGAGCGTGCGCGAGACGGAAGCCTGCGTCCGGCGTGCGCTCGCCGCCGCCGCGCCGCCCAACGGCAGGGCCGCTGCCCCCCGCCGTGATGCCGCCATCGCCGATATCGAAGGCCGGCTGCGGCGCGCCCTCAGCACCCGCGTGAACGTGCTCCCGCGCAAGCAGGGGGCGCGCATCGTGATCGAATGCTATAGCGCCGAGGAGTTCGAGGGCGTCGTCGCCACGCTCCTGGGGGAGCACGCATGAGCGCCGAGGAGAAGCTGCGCGAGCTCGGCATCGTCCTGCCCGCGGCGCCCGCCCCGGCGGGCCTCTACGCGCCCGCGATGCAAGCGGGCCCGCTGCTCTTCGTCTCCGGCCAGGTGCCCATGCGCGATGGCGTGGTGCTGCGCCACGGCAAGTGCGGCGATAGCGTCTCCGTCGATGAAGCAGCCGAGCTCGCGCGCGTCTGCGCCCTGAATGCGCTGGCGATCGTGCGCGCGCACCTGGGCACGCTCGACCGCGTGGTGAAGGCCGTGCAGGTGCGGGGCTACGTCGCCAGCGGCCCCGCCTTCATCGAGCACCCGAAGGTGATCAACGGCGCCTCCCAACTGCTGCTCGATGTGTTCGGCGAAGCGGGCCGCCACGCACGCGTGGCCATCGGCGTGGCCGAACTGCCCTTCGGAGTGCCCGTCGAAGTGGAGTTCCTCTTCGAGGTGGCGCGCTAGCGGGCGGGGTGGACGATCCTGCCGCACGGTCCCCTCGCTCACGCTCGGGGCTCGGCCAAAAAGTGCCGGCCGGACGCCAGGCGTGGCCGAGCCGCGACCGTGAGGGAGCGGTTGCCTCGGGCTCGCACTCCGCGGGGTCCTTGCTGCAAACGCAGGGAAGGCGCCTCGTACCAGCGGCCGGGCTAAGTCGCGAGGGCTGCCGCGGGTTCCGGAATAGGCTCACCTGCCAGCAGCGCATCCTCGATCCAGCCCTCCATCGCGTCCCGCAGCATGTCGAGGGCTTCTTGTACCGTTTCGCCGGCCGTCACGCAGCCGGGCAGCTCCGGCGCCTCCGCCAGGTAGCCCTCGATGTCATCGCCGCTAATCACTTTGCGGTACGGCCGCGATACGATTTCCCGCAGCAACTCTTCATTTCTCGCGTCAGTCATCGCCTTCCTACTGCACCCGCCGCGCGACTACCACGTCGCGGTCCAGGTACTCGCCTGCGCCGCTCGCGCTCGTCGCCTGGAAGCGGCCGCCGCACGTGATCATCGTTATCCACTGCTCGCTCTGGGGGCGGTCCCCCGGCCAGATGACGTACCCCATGGGGATGTCGTAGACCGTGTAGCGGTTGTTGCGGATCACTTCGTAGCGGTACTCCGCGCCGTTCGACATCACAACCGTGACGATATCGCCGCCGCCGAGTGAGGCGAGCTGGTTGAACGGCCCGCGGATGTTCGGGAAGTAGTCCACGTGCGCCGAAAACACGGCGTTCCCGGCTTCGCCCGGCGGCGCGTAGATGGAGTACCAGCCCGTGTTGTAGGGGTTGTGGGGCGCATCCAGCGAACCATTACTCAGCAGCCCGAGGTATTCGATGCCCGAATTGACGCCCAGGCGCGGGATGCGCATCGCACTCACGCCCACCGAAGGATCGCGGCGCGTGAAGGCCCCGGAAGACCCCGCCGAGGCGCCACCGCTGCTGGCTGCCGGCTCCGGGGTCGGAGTGGGCGTGGGCGTGGGCGTGGCCGTGGGCGTAGGAGTGGGCGTAGGAGTGCTTGTAGCCGTGGCTGTGGCCGTGGCGGTGCGGTGTTCGATGCCCGCCGCCGTCACGGTTTCGCCCGCCCCATCGCCACAACCGCTGAACACGACCGCCATCGCCAGCGCGCCCGCCAGCCCCGCGAGCCCTCCGCACCGCCAGTGCCGCCAGTACCGCATCATCCCTCCCGGACGCCGCCCGCTCGCAACTGCATACGCAGCACGGCCACCGGGCGATCACGAACGATGGAAGCACCCGGCCGGGGCGCACGCCGATGGCACAGTATAGCGTCTGCATCCCCGCTGAACAGGTACTTCGGGGGACCACGCGTCGATGTGCCAACGCCCCGCCGCCCCCTGGCGCAGCTCGCCAGCCGCACGGAGCCCTCCCTATCGGTCGGGCCACGGACTGTGCTTCCCCCACGACGCCATCAGAGGCGCGACCGGTAGGGAGCGCGTGACGGTGCGATCCCACCCGGGTCCCGCGGCAGCACGCCGGGAGCCCCGTCACGAGGGCGAAATCGTGAGTCGTCAGTCGCCCGTCCCCAGCTCCCCCGCGATCTGCGACAGCACCGGCTCGATGTCATCGATGGAACGCAGGCGGGCGGGGACGATCAACTGATCCACGCCCGCGTCGCCGTACTCGGCCATCGATTCTGGCGTCAGGCGGCGCCGGAACGGGGAGACGCTTACCACGATCTCCTCGCGCTTGCGCCCGCGGCGGGCCAGCAGCGCTTCGAGCGCGCCGATGCGCTCCTTCGCGCCCGCGGGGTCCAGGTCAAAGCCGTACCAGCCCTGGCCGATATCGGCCACGCGCCGCAGCGCGGCGTCGCTTTCGCCGCCAAAGTGGATGGGCGGGTGCGGCTGTTGCACCGGCTTCGGGTCCTGGCGCGCGCTTTCGAGCCGGTAGAACTCGCCATCGTAGGAGGCCGTCTGCTCGGTCCACAGGCGCCGCATCACTTCCAGGTACGCGCGCGTTCGTGCGCCACGGCGTTCCCACGGCACGCCCAGGGCCGCGAACTCTTCCCGCAGCCAGCCGATGCCCACACCGAAATCGACGCGCCCGCCGGAGAGCCAATCGACCGTCGCCACTTCCTTGGCGGTGTACACGGGATTGCGCTGCGGCACCAGGCAGATGCCCGTCCCCAGGCGGATGCGGCTGGTAACGGCGGCGGCGAAAGCGAGCGCGTTCCACGGTTCGAGCACGCCCCCGCTGCGCCCCATCGCCAGCCGCCCGTCCTCGCTGTACGGGTAGCGCGACCCGTATTCATCGAAGAGCACGACGTGCTCCGGCGCCCAGAGCGAATGGAAGCCTGCCTCCTCGGCCGTGCGGGCGAAGGCTGTGATGAACGCCGGCGTCGCCAGCGGGCTCGTGAATGGTGCGAAGAGTCCGATTTTCATCGGGCCAGTATAGGCGAGTGCTGAGCGCCTGGTGGTTAGTGCTGAGTCCCCGCCTCCGCCCGCCCGCTGTGGCGCTCCTGTACGCTAGATGTCCGCGGCGGCTGCCGCCCGCACGTAACTGATCCCAACACCAGGAGCGCAACGATGGAAACGATCCGTGATGGCGATTTCGAAGTCGTGGTGGCCGGCCCCGCCGGCTTCGCCAACAACATCTACGTGGTCATCGACCGCGCGACGGGCGCCGCCGCCTTCATCGATGCCCCCGACGAAGTCGCGCAGAGCATCGCCGCCGCCGAGGCAGCGGGCGTGCGCCCAACGTCCATCCTGCTGACCCATTCCCACCAGGACCACACGGCCAGCATCGATGCCCTCAAAGAGCGCTATGGCTGCCGCCTTTACGCCGACCCCCGTGAGCCCGGTCTCAAGCCCGGCCAGCTGGATGAGGAGCTGAGCCATGGCGGTGAAGTGCGCGTCGGCAACCTCGCCTTCCGCGTGCTCAGCGTGCCCGGCCACACCGCCGGCAGCACCACCTTCGTGCATCGCAAGCACGCCTTCGTGGGCGATACGCTCTTCCCCGGCGGCCCCGGCCATTCGCGTTCGAACGAACTGCTGCAGCAGGAGATTGCCTCCATCACCACGCACCTCTACGCCCTGCCCGATGACACCGTCATCTATCCCGGGCACGGTGCGCGCACCACCATCGCCGCCAGCAAAGCCGAATACGCCGTCTTCGCCGCAAAGCCGCACACCCCCGACCTGAAGGGCGACGTGAACTGGCTGGAAAGCTGATCCTGGCTGTTGGTTGTTAGCTGTTGGCCGTGGTGCTGGTGCCCATCAGAGGCGCGACCGGTAGGGAGCGCGTGACCGTGCATTGCCCCCTCAGCACTGCGGCAGCCCACACGGGAGCCCTCCTTTCCGTCGGCCAGGCACTGCGCGGCTCGGCCCGAACGCGCGGAATGCCCTGTTGCCTAATGCCTATTGCCTAACGACCGCGGCAGCCCCACGCCCTCCCTCCCGGTCGGGCCACGGACTCCCGGGGCTGCGGAATGCCCGTTGCCTGCTGCCTAATGCCCCAACGACAGACAGCGGCCATCTCCCTTTACCTCCCGCGCGGTACAATGAGCACACAGCCCAGGAGGTATCACACAAACACCATGAACACACTCAAGACCACGCTGATGCTCGCGACCCTCACGGGCATTCTCGTGGCCATCGGCGGCCTCGTTGGCGGCGTCAGCGGCATGCTCATCTTCCTCGTCATCGCGGGCGTGCTGAACTTCGTCGCCTACTGGTTCAGCGACAAGATGGCCCTGCGCATGGCGGGCGCGCACGAAGTCACCGAAGAGCAGGAACCGCACCTGCACAACATGGTGCGCGAAGTAGCCAACCTTTCCGCCATGCCCATGCCGCGCGTCTACGTCATCGATAACAACTCCCCCAACGCCTTCGCCACGGGGCGTAACCCGAAGCACGCTGTCGTCGCCGTCACCACCGGCATCCGCCAGATCCTCACGGACCGCGAACTGCGAGGCGTCATCGGCCACGAAATGGGGCACGTCAAGAACCGCGATATCCTCACCAGTTCGATAGTGGCCACCGTCGCCGGTGCGATTTCGATGATCGCCCAGGTGCTCATGTGGAGCAGCATCTTCGGCGGACGCGACCGCGGGAACCCTATCCTCTCGCTCGTCGCCATCCTTATCGCGCCCATCGCCGCCACGCTCATCCAACTCGGCATCAGCCGTCAGCGCGAATACGCCGCCGACCGCACGGGCGCCCAGGTCACGCACGACCCGGAGGCGCTCGCCAGTGCGCTCGAAAAGCTGCACCGCGGCGTTGCCAACCGCCCGATGGAGCCGAGCCCCGCACAGGAGTCGGTCTCCGCGCTGTACATCGTGCATCCCTTCGCGGGCGCCGGCATGTCGAAGCTGTTCAGCACCCACCCGCCCATGGAGGAACGCGTCCGCCGCCTGCGCGACATGGCGCTCGGGCGCTAGGGCGGCGGCCGGGCGCTCAGAGGCGCGACCGGCAGGGAGCGCTCGACGGTGGATCCTCGCCCCACGCATGCGGCAGCCGCACGCGGTGCTGAGCGGCGCGAAACTTGGCCGAGCCGCAACCGCGAGGTAGCGGTTGCCCCAGGCATCGCGGCCGGGCTACGGACTGGCGGCTTGCTGACGGACGTCGGCAGGCGGGGCTTATGCTGCGTCCTCATGGCAGGCAGGGCTGCGACGCGGCTCTTGGAACAGATGCGTCGTTCGAAGTCCGGATGGGGCCAGGACGACCTCGATAAGCTGTACCTTGGTTTCGGCCCCGAGCGGCACGAAGGTTCGCGGCACCGCGTCTACATCCACCCCAGGTACCCGGCCGGCCTCCGCGCCGCGGTCGCGCGGCACTCGCCACTCGCTAAGCACGCGAATTGACAATCGCCGGGCGAAAGCCAACGATGCGCGCGAGCCTCGCGCACGGGCCTCGCGCCACGTGAACTCCGTGTTTGGCTGCCGGGGGCGAATGTGGGGAAAGCCCAGCGCGCTGCACAGCGGCGGCCGCCGATGCCGGCGCTGTTCGCGTCGCTGGATGAAGCGTCGCTCGAACTTTTCCGGTCGGCCGCCGAACTCTTGCCGTTCGAAGCCGGCCAGGTGGTCGTTGAAGTCGGTTCGACGCTCGACCACCTCTATATAGTGGAAGACGGTCTCCTCTGCGCCGAAGTCGCCGACCGCCACGGCCTGCCGATGGAACTCGCGCGCTTCGGCCACGGCGCCTATTGCGGCGAAATGGCCTTCCTGCGCGGCGAGCCCGCCGCCGCGACGGTGCGTGCGCTCGTAGCATCCACGCTCTGGCGCATTCCCCACGCCACCCTGGGTGCGATCGCCGACCGCAGTCCTTCCGTCATGCGCGAAATGGCCCAGGGGCTGGCGAGCCGCCTGGCCGATACAAACCGCCGCTTCCGCGAACTGCGGCCGGGCCACGTCGCGGTCTGCCTGGGCGATACCCCGGCGGCGCTGGCCTTCCTCGCCCAGGTGGCGCGCTCAGCCGCGCGGCAACTGGCGGGCCCGGTCATCGTCCTGGACCTCACGGACAGTCCCGGGGCATGGCGGGCAGCGCCCCTCCCGGCCGTGGCGGAGATCGCAGTCGACCCGGGCAGGCTGTCCCAAGTGGCGGCGTTCGGGTCTAAGGCGGCGGCGGCGGTTGGGCTCATCCAGGGTGAAGCCGGGGACGCGGAGAGCGCCGCCTTCCTGCAACTGTTGGGCGAAGTGAGGCGCGTGTGCGAACTGGTCATCGTCTTCGCCCCTTCGCGCTGCACCCTCACCGCCGCCATGCTCGATGGCGCCTCCGGGGCCGTGTTGCTGCACGAAGAGGGCACGGCGCTGCCCCCGCTGGCGGCAGACGTTGCCGCTATCCTCCTCGGCGGACGGGCTCCACATGTGGCGCCGGGCGGCATCGCAGCCTACAGCGCACACTCGGGCCGCACGCTGCTGCGGGCTGTCCCGGCAGATGCGGCAGTCTTCGAAGGCGAACGCCCCGGGGCCGCGGCGATGGAGCCATGGCTGTCCGTCGATTGGGCGGCGCGCCATCTCCTCAAGCGCAAGGTGGGGCTCGCTCTCGGCGCGGGCGGCGCGAAGGGATACGCGCACCTCGGCGCCATCGAGGCCCTGCGCTCCGCGGCCGTACCCATCGACTTCGTAGCCGGCTCGAGCATCGGCGCGCCGCTTGCCACAGCCGTCGCACGGAACGTCCCCGCGAGGGCCGTGCGGGCAATGCTGGACGCCACCTTCGCCCGCGCGATGCGCCTAACGGTGCCGTATCACAGCTTCTTCAGCAGCCGCACCCTCCGTCACGACATGGAGCATTACAACCAGGGGCAAACCTTCGAACGGCTGCGAATCCCGCTCGCCATCACGGCCGTCGACCTGTACCGCGCCGCCGAAGTCGTCTTCCGCAGTGGCGACATCGCCGTGGCGATCGTCGCCAGCATGGCAATTCCCGGCATCTTCCGGCCGGTGCGCGTGGGTGGCCGACTTCTCGTCGATGGCGGCCTGCTAAATCCCCTGCCAATCGCGACGGTCGCTGCCTTGGGGGCGGATGTTGTGATCGCAGTGAAGCTTGCCACCCCCTTGCAGCAGGTGCGGACGCGCAACTCGTTCCGTGCGCCCCCCATTGTCGAGACCATCCACAGCGCCTTCGAAGTGATGCAGTGGCACGCGGGGAGAGAGCGGGCGGCAAACGCGGACGTGACCATAGAGCCGCTGTTCACGGGGCCCACGGGGTTGCGTGACTTCAGCCGCGGCGACGAGTTCATCGCCGCGGGACGGGCGGCCGCGGAAGCAGCGCTGCCGGCCATACGCCGCCTGCTGCCGGGGATCTCCTGAGATGACCCTCCCCGGTGGCCCGGTCGAGCTCGCCGACAGCGACGCCATCAGCGAAGGCGTGCGCCGCGTGCCGCTCTTCAGCCGCCTCGATGAACACGAGCTGGCCCAGGCCGCGCGCTCGTTCCAGCCCGTGGGCATCGCGGCCGGCGAGGTGGTGTTCCACGAAGGTGAGGCGGGCGACGCTCTCTACATCATCGCCTCGGGGCAGGTGCGCATCGTTTCCGGCGCCACCGGTGAGGGGGTGCCGCTGGCGCAACTGAGGGCGGGGCAGTACTTCGGCGAAATGGCGCTCGTCACGGGCGAGCCTCGCACCGCTGCCGCCGTCGCCGCTGAGGATTCGCAGCTGCTCGTGTTGGACAGAGACGGCTTCGATGCGCTTGCGGGCCGCCTCCCAGGGCTGCGGACTGCCTTCGATCGCGTGACCGGGCACCGCGGCGGCGGCGCTCGCATCTTCGAAAACGAAGCCTACGACCTGTTGTCCCTCGCCAGCGCGCGCGGCCGCCTGAGCATTGGCAGCGACCCTTCCAACGATATCGTGCTCGATGTCCCCGGTGTGGCTGCCTTCCATGCCCAAATCGAAGACGCTGGCGATGGCTTCCGTCTCATCGACCTCGGCAGCGGCGCCGGCACCTATCGCAACCGCGAGCCGGTCGGCGAAGCAGCACTCGTGGATGGCGACCTCATCTGGGTGGGCTCGGCGCGGCTGTTCGTCCACGATGGCGTACTCAAACTCTTCCAGCCTTCGCGGGGCATGCGCGTCGATGCCGTTGGCCTCGGCCGCAGCGTCGGCCGCGGCCACGTCATCCTGGAGGATGTCGACCTCAGCATTTTTCCCGGCGAACTCGTGGCCATCATCGGCCCATCAGGCGCGGGGAAGACCACCCTCATGCACCTCTTGTTGGGCCTGGACGCACCTTCAACGGGCGAGGTGTTCTACGACGGCCTGGCCCTGGGCGAAGCCGGCGACGCCTTCCGTTCGGCGCTCGGCTACGTGCCCCAGGCGGATATCGTCCACCGCGAGCTGACGGTGCGCGAATCGCTCGTCCATTCCGCCCGCCTGCGCCTCCCGGCCGCCGAGGCGCAGGCCGGCGGGGTCGACCGCCGCGTCGCGCGCACACTGGAGCACGTCCGCCTCAGCGGCGCAGCCGGGACACGCATCGGTGACCTGAGCGGCGGCGAGCGCAAGCGCGCCAGCGTCGCCGTGGAGCTGCTGGGTGCGCCGCGGGTGCTGTTCCTGGACGAGCCGACGTACGGGCTCGACCCGGGCCTCGACGACCAGTTGATGCACGGCTTCCGGGAAATGGCGGACGCCGGCTGCACGGTGATCCTCACCACCCACGCGACGCGCAACATCCGCATCTGCGACCGCTTGGTGGTGGTGTGCGGCGGCCGGCTCGCGTTCGTGGGCACGCCCGCCGAAGCGTTGCGCCACTTCGCCATCGAAGATTTCGTCTATCTCTACCCACTGCTCGAAAACGGGCAGTCGATGGAAATCGCGGCGAAGTTTCGCGATTCGCGCGCCTACCAGCGAAAGGTCACAGTGGGGATAGGAAACTCGCCGGCGGGCGCTCCCATGATCGCCGTGCCCCCTGCCCCGACCGCCGCGCCGGCACCGGCGTTGGCCTCCGGGAAGCGAATCGCACGGCAGTATCTGCAGTTGCTGCGCCGCGACCTGCTCATCCTTTCGCGGCGGCGCGTGGACCTGGCGCTGCGCCTGTTCGGCGCGCCCCTGCTCGCTGCCAACCTGCTGATGATCGTCGATGGTGCGATTTTCGCGGAGGGCGATGCCCGGGGGGGCAACGTGCGCGCGGCGATGACGCTGCTCTACCTGCTGAGCGCTGTCAGCCTCTTCCTGGGGGCGATCATCGCTTCGAGCGTCATCACGGGGGAGGATGCGATCTTCCGGCGCGAGCGGCTGGTCAACCTCTCGCCCCTTTCCTACGTGCTTGCGAAGGTGACGGTGCTCGCCTGTTTCGCGGCCATCCAGGCGGCGCTGATGGTGGCCGTGATAGCGCCCGTCATCGAATTTCCCGCCCCGCACCCGGGCACCGAGCTCACCGTCGTTGGCGTGCTCACCGTCACCACCTTCGCGGGCATGATGATGGGGCTGTTCATTTCTTCCATCAGCCCAAACGCGGACCGCGCGGTCGTCCTCGCCGTGTTCGCGATTGTGCCCCAGCTGATCTTCGGGGGCTCCACCGTGCCGCGCTCAGAGATGTCGCTGCCGGCGAAAGCCGTCTCCGATGCGACCATCAGCAAGTGGGCGCTCGAACTGCTGGGCGAAACCACGGGCATCGACCGCCGCATCTACCTGCAATCGGCGCACAGCGTTTACCTTGGCGCCGAATTCGGTGGCGGCGTGACGGTGATCGTGGACACGCCCTTCGATAACGCCTTCAAGGTGAGCGCCGCTTCGCGCTGGGCCGCGCTGGCCGGCTTCTCACTCCTGTTCATCGCGGGGACGCTGTTCGTGCAATCGCGCAAGGGGCGGCGGCGGGCGCGGGCGCCCGAGGCCCCAGAGGCCTGACGCCCGCCGGGCGCCAACCCTGCTACCTTATGGCACCGGCCGCTGCGCCAGCCCCCGAACCCACCCGTACAGAAGGAGGCCCGCCATGCCCGCCACCCAGCACGAAAAGGCCCTGCGCTTCCGCGCGTTGCACGAAGCGCCGGGCGCCTTCGTCATCCCGAACCCATGGGACGGCGCCTCCGCGCGCATCCTCGCCGCGCTCGGCTTCCAGGCGTTGGCCACCTCCAGCGGCGCCGCTGCTGCCACCCTCGGCCGCCGCGATGGCCGTATGACTCGCAATGAGGCCCTCGCCCACGCCCGCGCCATCGTCGAGGCCACGGACCTCCCCGTCTCGGCCGACCTGGAGAAGGGCTTCGGCGACGAGCCTGCCGCCGCCGCGGAAACCATCCGCATGGCCGCTGACGTGGGGCTCGTCGGGGGCTCCATCGAAGATGCGACCGGCGACCGCGACAAGCCGTTGTACGACATCGCCGCCGCGGTGGAACGCGTGGCCGCCGCCGTCGAGGCCGCGCGCGCTTGCCGCTTCCCCTTCACCCTCACCGCGCGCACGGAGAACTTCGTGCGCGGCAACGCGGACCTGGAGGACACGATCAAGCGCCTCCAGGCCTTCGAAGCGGCCGGCGCCGATGTCCTCTTCGCGCCCGGCTTGCCCGACCTCGCTGCCGTGCGCGCCGTCTGCGCCGCTGTTTCGCGGCCGGTCAACTTCATGGCCGGCATCAACGGCAGGTCGTTCCCGGTCGCTGACCTGGCGGCGGCCGGCGTCAAGCGTGTCAGTCTGGCCAGCTCGCTCTACCGCGCCGCCATGACGGGCGTGCTCGCCGCCGCCCGCGAAGTGCAGGAGCAGGGCACGTTCGCCTACGTCGAAACCTCGGTCACCACCCCGGACCTGTACAAGTTCCTGGAGGCATAGCCGCCTCCGGGCCGAAGCGTCCGCGGCCCGGCCGCTAGGGAGGGCGTTCGTGGAGTCGCACGCTTGCTGGGCGCCTCCCCACGGAACCAAACGCGCCGCTCTAGCGTTGAAAGGATATGGGGCCATCATTCAGCCGCGCCTGGGGAACGCTGTTCGTCGCAATGCTGCTCGCCGCGGCCTGCAGCGGAGGCCGCCAGCCCGCCGCGCCCGCCAACACCGGCGATTCGGCGCCCGGCACCGCGGCTGAAGCGGCCACCGTGCAGCTTGGTGTCACCGGGACAGCGACAGCCACAGCAACGCCGGCGCTGCCCCAGACGACGCCGGTGCGCAGGGAAGGCCCCGCAGCGGTGCCGGCCGGCACGATCATCTACTACTGGGGCGGCGGCGTGCCGATCGAAGGCCAGCCGCAGGACCTGCGCCGCGCCTATCGCCTGAGCTCGGGCGAACTGGTGATTGAGCGACTGTTCCCGAAGCTCGTCGCACGCGGGCCGGTGTACACCTTCGCCGTGGATGCGCCCACGGGCACGATGGCTGCGGGGGTCTACTGTGGCGGGGTCAGTTGGGCCGACCCCGGTTCGAAGAATGTCCTGCTGTTAAGCGACGATGGGGGGTTCAGCTGGCAGGAGCAGGGGTCGCTGCCACTGAACTCCAGTCTCATCGGGTTCATAAACGGGGGACTGGTCCTCACGAGTTTCGGCCCGGAGCCGGATTCCGACAAGCCTCGCCACTTGCTCTACCCCCTGGGCACAGAACTGGTCCCGCCGCGGCCCGGGGCATACCCGATCGTCCACCCGGC
>JBPCLM010000088.1:0-18529 GCA_051003295.1 Tepidiformaceae bacterium
CCTGTATCTCTACGTTATCAGGGCTGACGTAGATGGGCTGCATTGTGCTGTTGGCAGGCTGCAGGCGGATGCGCGTGCCTTCGTTGTAGTAGCGCTTGAGCGTGACTTCGCCACGGTCCTTGAGCCAGACGGCGACGCGTTCGCCATCGTTGGCGCTCTGGGCGGGTTCGAGGAAGACGATGTCGCCGTCGTCGATGAGGTCATCGATCATGGACGTGCCTTTGACGCGCAGGGCGAAGACGTTGCGCCCGCGAACCATGTCTTCGCTGACGCAGACGGTGTCTTCGGCATCGGCTGCCCAGCGGTCGCTCGTAGGCACGGGGATGGGCTGGCCGGCGGCAATGGCGCCGAGGACGGGCACTTCGATGATGCGCGGACGGCGGCCCCTGGCGCCGAGCACTTCGATGCCGCGGGAGATCTCGCGGTCGCGACGGATCAATTGCTTGTCTTCGAGCTTTCGCAGGTTGTAATCCACGACGGAGGTACTGCTGATGGCGCAGCCTTCCTGGATATCGCGGATGCTGGGCGGGTAGTCCTTTTCCTCGATGAAGCTGCGCAGGAAATCGAGGATCTGGGCTTGCTTGCCGGAAAGCTCTTTCATGGGGCGAACCTCTGCGAACGAATGTTCGCCCCAAATTTAGCAAAGAGCAGGCATTATCGTCAACGCCTGTTCGGGTCTTGTTCGGAACAGGCGTGCTAGGGCGGGTGGGACGGTGGCTGCTGGCTGGACGGGAGCCCTTCCCGTCGGTCCGGGCTACTGACGGGGGGCGTGTTGGGGCCTGTCCGGAACAGGGTGCTATGCGACGGGCGGGCGGGCACGTGGCTGCTGGACGCGAACCCGTCCCCTGTCGGTCGGGTTACTGACTGGTTGGTGTTCGGGTCTTGTTCGGAACAAGCGTGCTAGCGCGGGCGGAGCCGGGCGGGAGGGTCGCTGCTGGACGCGAGCCCTCCCTGCCGGGCGGTCGGGGTGCGAAGGGGAGGCCGGGGACGGGGAACCCGCAGCCTCCCCTTCGCCGTTTTGCGGCTTAGCCGCAGTTGCCGCAGCAATGCTTCTCGCAGCAACACTGGGGACAGCGCTTACGACTCATGGCGTTCCTCCTTTCCGAGCGTGATGAGGGGGCGCGGGGAGTGGCCTGCGCTGAGCTGGCCGGCCAGGTGAGCCAGGTGTTGATCGAGGAATCGCAGTTCTTCGATCTGCTGGGCCAGCTCCAAGCGCTTGCGGGCGAGCGCAGCGCGCAGGTCCTGCGATACCCGATCGCAGCGCCCGTCGGCACAAACGCTGGCGAGCTCGGCAGCCTCTACGAGCGGCAGGTCGAGCTGGCGAAGGCCCCTCAGGAGCCGCAAACGGTCAGCCTCCGCCTCCGTATACTCGCGATAGCCGTTCTCGGTCCGTCCCGCCGCGGGCAGGAGTCCGCGGCGTTCGTAGAAACGGAGCGCGTGTGGCGTGGTACCAAGCTGCCGGGCGAGCGCGCCGATTCGCATGAGGGTAACGGTAAACCTTAGAGCGGGCCGAAGGTCAAGGCCGGCGCCGCGGTCGGCCCGCGTGGCTCAGGCCGTGAGGCTGGTGCATCGAGCGAGCAACGCACCCGCCAGCGCAGGCGGTAGAATCCGGGGATGAATGACGCACTCGCTATGCTGGCGGCGACGCCGAAGAAGGTGGCCCACCTGGTGGCGGAAGTGCCGGATGCGGGGCTGGATGCGGCGCCCGCGGGAGAGTGGTCCGCGCGCACGATCATGGCGCATCTGCGCGACCTCGAATCGCTCGTCTTCCGCATGCGCCTCGAACGCATGCTCGTGGAAGATCGGCCGCTGTTCGCGGACTTTGATGAGAACGTGTGGGTGGCCAGCCGCAGCCACGCCCGCGATGAGAAGACGCAGCTGCTGGGGGACTTCGCTCTGCAGCGCCAGGCGAGCCTGAACCTCATAGCGTCCATGGAACCACACGGCTGGGAGCGCGCGGGCAGCCATCCCACCGGAGGCGACTACACGGTGCGCAGCTGGGTCGAGCGCTGGGCAGGCCACGACACCGGCCACCTGGCCCAACTCGAGGCCGTGCTCGGGGAGACGCTCGAGGACGTGCTCCGACGCCGCTTCCATTCGCCGGACTAGCCCGCGAACGGTGGCGGGCGCCCCCGGCGGGCGTAGACTGGGGACGACGAAATCGGCGGCGGAGGCATGCCATGGCAGCGCTCGATGGGATGAAGGTGCTCGACCTCACGCAGTACGAAGCGGGCACCAGTTGCACGCAGTACCTCGCGTGGTTCGGGGCGACCGTCTTCAAGGTCGAACAGCCCGACCGCGGGGACCCCGGGCGCGGCACGGAAGGACCGGGCAAGGATTCGCTCTATTTCCTTTCCTTCAACCACAACAAGAAGAGCGTGGCCATCAACCTGGGCCGGCCGGAGGGGCGCGACCTGTTCCTGCGGCTGGTGCCGCTCGTGGATGTGGTGGTGGAGAACTTCACGCTGGGGACGATGGAGAAGCTGGGGCTGGGCTACGACGTGATGCGCGCGCTCAACCCGAGCCTCATCTACGGGACGATCAAGGGTTTCGGGACGACGGGGCCGTACAAGGACTTCAAGTGCTTCGACTGGGTGGCGCAGGCGGCAGGCGGCGCCTTCAGCATCACAGGCGAGGCGGATGGCCCGCCCATGCGCCCGGGTGCGACCGTCGCCGACACGGGCTCGGGGATGCACTGCGCGATGGGCATCCTGGCGGCGTACATCCAGCGCCAGCGCACGGGCCGCGGCCAGGTGGTGGAGATCGCGATGCAGGAAACGGTCACGAACTACATGCGCATGCCCATGTCCACGCGGGAACGCGTGGTGGGGCCTGTGCCGCGGCGGGGCAACCGTTTCCTCGCGCCAACGGCCCTTTACCCGTGCGCGCCCGGCGGCGCCAACGACTGGGCTTTCATCATGGTGGTGACGGACCGCATGTTCGATGCGCTGGCGACGGCCATCGGCATGCCCGAACTGACCACGGACGCGCGCTTCGCCACGGTGGCGGGCCGCATCGAACACGATGACGCGCTCTTCGAAACGGTGGCGACGTGGACGCGCTCGCGCACGAAGTTCGAAGTGATGGAACACCTTGGGGCGGGCGGCGTGCCCTGCAGCGCTGTCTACGATAGTGACGACGTGCTGCGCGACCGCCACCTGCGCGCTCGCGGCCAGATCCGGACGGTGACGCACCCTGTGCGCGGCGATATCGAGATGCTCGCGCCACCCATCCACATGAGCGATTCGGACGTGGCGATGGTGGCGGCCCCCCTCCTGGGCGCAGACACGGCGGAGGTGCTGGCGGCGGAGCTCGGCCTCGCCGCCGCGGAGGCCGAGCGGCTGGAGGCCAGCGGCGTGCTCGGCCTCGGCCCGCGGCCGGTGGCGGCGGGGTAGTGGTGCAAGTAAAGTCCGGGCTGGCTAGCCAGCACCAGATGCGTGTGCCGAACACGCGAATCTGCTATTGACAGAAAAAAAAAACGAAGTCCAGAGTGCTGGCGTGCATATGCTTGTCCGCGCTTCAAGGCACGCAGTCAGCTTCCGGATCGCGGTCGTCGCGCTCCTGCTGGCGAACGCGGCGATGGACTGGCTGGTAATCACCAGGAGCGCCACTGCTGACCACGCCTTCGACGGTGGCGACTGCTGGGTCTCCGGCACGCCCCTCCAGTGCGCCGCCGGTTACGCAACCGGCTACTATTACTACTACCGCGTCAACGCGAACTGGTCCTCAGGCTCCGATATTCGCCCGAATGCCGAGCCGGGCATGGAGGACGCAAAGACGGCGTGGGGTGCCGCGCCGGGCCCACAGTATTTCGTAAGTTCAACTCACACGAGTACCCCGTTCATGAAGGTGAATGTCCTCGAGTTTCCCGAATATGTCGCGAACGACCCGGTTTACGACTGCGGTATGTTTAACCCGTCACAGTGTGGGGGTCCCGCCTACGCGGTAGTACGAAATTGGAAATACTACGACACGTGGGTGCCGTGCTACACGAACGCCTGCCGCGTGACCGAGGCGGATGTCTATTTGAGCGCGCCATGGGCCGCCACCTGCTCCGGTGGCCGCACACGTGCTGTCTGGAAGTACGTGTTGGCGCACGAATTTGGGCACGTCCAGGGGCTCAACGACCATGATTCCGGCAGCATTCTTATGAACAACAGTTGGCCGACCAGCTGCGCTCCCTCGACGACCGCCCAATCCCCCACAAGCACGGATCTGGGAACGGCGATCCCGCCCGGAGCGACTTCATGCACGAACCCCAAGGGGATTCGGTGCATCTTCAAGTGGC
This sequence comes from Tepidiformaceae bacterium, assembly GCA_051003295.1. Lineage (GTDB taxonomy): Bacteria > Chloroflexota > Dehalococcoidia > Tepidiformales > Tepidiformaceae. The sequence goes on from JBPCLM010000088.1 coordinate 4,289, forward strand.
CTAATTGACGGAGGAACGGGTGAAACGCACAGCCAGGGCCATGGCGAGAAGGGCGCCACTGAAATTCCTGCTTCTCGTCGCATTGGCGGCCCTCCTCGGCGCGAGCAGCGCCGTGCTGCTTAGCGGGGTCCTCGCCGACGATCCGCCTGGGGAGACAAAATCGGAGCGGGCCGACCGCGTCTTTCCGAGGCCGACATACGCCAACCAGGCGGAGGCGGACGCCGCCGCGGAAAAAGGTAAGCAGGAGTATGCCGCTCGCACCGACGCGCTGGTCAAAGAGTTCATGGCCACAGGGCGTGCGTTGGATGATCTTCGCCCGGCGTTCGTTTCGACTCAGGCGTTTCCGGCCGGAACCTTGGAGGAACGTCTGAAGAACGGAAGCGCCGTGCGCGCCACCGTCGGTACGCAACGCGTCGAACTGGCCGGGTACGTCGTGTCTGAGTTGCTTATCAGCGAAAGCGTCACCGGCGGCTTGCGCGCTCGAGAGACGGTCTTGATCGCACATACGGGTGGGCCGAGGCCTCAAGGCATAGGGGAGCCGGACGTGCTTCTCATGCACGCTAACAACCCTATACCTGAGCGGGGCAAGGAATACTTCTTTGTCCTGCGCGAACCGCAGCAGTCGCAGGATGGAAAGTACCCCGTGCTCTATTCCGCATGGGGTGCCGGCCACCAGTTCGAAATCGTGGGAGGCGTTCTCCACGATCGAGTGGAGGGCGGCCAGAGGGCAGAGCCCGACGGTAAGAGCCTCGCGGAGGCGCGGCTGCTGGTCGCGGCCGCGGCCGCGAGCGTGCCGGAGTAGGGCGCCACGTACGGAGACCGACCCAACCCAAAACAGCCGGCTCTGTGCGGGTGTGCGTCAACCGCTGTCTGGTACCATGGGTGACCGTGAGTACGTACGCCGATGCCAGCGGGACACGCATCGCCGATGCTCTGGATGAGGTCGGCGGCGCCGACCCGCGAGCCCTCCCTGCCCCCGACGAGACCATCCTCCGCCTGCGCCAGTCGATCATCGGGGGGCAGCACTGGTTCGATGCCCTGCTCGATGCGGTGGGGCGCTGGCGCGTGCCGGAGGAAGAGGTGGACGGGCGCAGCTTTCGCTACCTGACGGGCGGCGAGGCGTTCGATTGGCTCCTGCTGGCCGAGCGGCTGCTGCTCGAAGTGCGTGACATCATCCCCGCCAGCGAATGCGACGCGCTCCTCTTCGATGGCCACTGGCCATTGGATATCGATGACGACGACTTCGCAGCGCGCCTGGGGGCGGCCAAACACGCCGCCCACCTGAACTACCTCTACGGCGTGCTTGTGGAAGAGGCGCTGCAACTGAGCGTGGAAGAGGATATCCACAAAGAGAGCCGCAGCCGCGCGTGGGGGCAGGACGCGCGCGAAGACGAGTCGATGTATCGGCGGGTGTACGGCAGGGGGCGCGGTGAACTGCGTTCGCTCTACTACGAAGAGACGCGCCGGTTGCTCGGCGACCGCGTCGCTTACACAGACTGGAAGGACTTCACTTACTGGCTGTTCAAGCTGCGGCTGAAGCGCCAGGACAAGGCGCGCGTGGCGAGCGACACGCGCAAGGGGTTGGCACAACTGACGCGCATGGAACTGGCGGTGAGCGAACGCCGCCGCGGGGCGCGCCTGGGCGAAGCGGACTTCTTCGCGCGCTTCGCCGGCTAGGACGGCCCCGCGGTCCAGGGCGCGCACAAGGGGCGGATCGGCCACGATAGGGGCAGCTTCGCCGCCGCGAGGGCGGCAGGGAAGCCAGGCTGGAGGCGGCATGATCCCGGGCATCGACCTCGAATCGCTGATCACGACGGTCGGGTACGTGGGCCTCTTCATCATCGTGTTCGCGGAAACAGGCCTGCTCATCGGCTTCTTCTTGCCGGGCGATACGCTGCTCATCACGGCGGGGCTGCTCGCGGGCCGGGGCGAACTCGAGATCCTGGTGCTGATCCCCCTGCTTATCGTGGCGGCCGTGCTGGGCGATGCGACGGGCTACCAGATCGGCCGCAAGGCGGGGCCACGGCTGTTCCGGCGCGACGACTCACGCTGGTTCCAGCGCCGCCACCTCGAACGGGCGCGGGCGTTCTACGAACGGCACGGCGGCAAGACGATCGTGCTCGCGCGCTTCTTGGCGCTCATCCGCACGTTCGCGCCGACGATAGCGGGGGCGGCGGGCATGCCCTACCGGCGCTTCGCGGTGTTCAACGTGGCGGGCGGCGTGCTCTGGGTGGCTTCCATGACGCTGCTGGGCTACTGGTTCGGGAAGAAGGTGGAAGACGTGGAGCTGGTGTTCACGGGGCTGGTGGTGGTGGTCATCGCAATCTCCGTTGCGCCGGCGGCGTGGCACCTGCTGCGAACACGGCGCGCGGCCGCGGGGGGCTAAGCCGGAGTATGCTTACTGGCGACGCTACGGGCGGGCTGCCGGTGGTCATGCCATGAAGAGCTGGACGTGGGTCGCCGCCGCGGCGTTGATTGCAGCGGGTGTGGGCGGCGGAGTGTGGTCGGCCTCGCAGCTGGCAGGCGGCGCCGCTGACATCCCGGGGCACTGGTGGAGCGCGCTCGCCTCGGCGCCGCTGGCAGCGGGCCTGGCCCTGGCCGCCGCGGCTGCTTCGCGCGGCCGCTTCCCACTACCGCACCGGGGCTAAGCCCGCCGCTCAACGAGCAGTCAGGCGCCTGCGGGCGAGATCTCTCGCCACCGTTTGCATGTCCTCGCCCGGTTGGCTGACTGTGTCTGAGCGTTGTTCAGGCGATGATGTTCGGCATGCCCTGGAGCGCGGGGGCAAGGTTGATTGGCGAGGTGTTGGTGCCGCACCCCTCGAAGCGCTCGCCGATATCCTTCACCCAGTTCTCACCCATCCGCTTACGCAGCCGGTTTAGTTTGACGCGGAATAGCCAATCAGCATCCTGCACCACCTGTTTGAAGGTGCGGGTCTCGCCCGTGCGCTTCATGATCTCCAGCGCCCAGCGCTTGCCGAAGCGGACGTGCGCCCGCTCATCGACAATATCGTACTCGTGCTCCAGCGCGGAGAGCGGGTCGTTGCGCTTCCAGGCGGCGCTAACCCACTGGCGCTTTGGCTCGAAGGAGCAGGCTTCGCCCACCTGTGTGAGGCTGGCGAGGCGGTCGAGCACGCTGAGGTTGGCCCACAGAGTGAAGTGCCCGACGGGGATGGGCACCTTGTAGGGATCGATGCCGAAGGCGCGCAGCCGCTCGAATCCCATCATCGTGTGCCGTGCCTCATCCCAGAGCTGCCGCGCAAACTCCGCATAGAACTCGAACGGCATGCCAATGGCGCGGCCGTCGTAGATCGTGACGCCGAGGATGTCGATCACGGGCAGCTCGGTGAAGTGCACGTAGGCCGATGGCACGGCCTCGTGCAGCGGCCAGCCGGGCGTCGCGTAGCGGTCAGCGCTGCGAATCTCGAAGCGTTCTTCCAACTGCATTGCGCGCGGGCGCTTCCACGCAGGATAGCGTTCCGTCGCGGATGCTCCGCTGTGGGGCGGGACCCCCATGGGCCCGCCCAATAGGCGCAGATGGTCGCGGATGGCCTGGACAAAGAGCGACGCCGTCGCTGAATCGGTGTCTGACGTGCGCGCCTTCCTCCGCAGGAAGCGGCGACCCCACGCGATCTCGCGCCGGAGGGCCTCCAGATGGCGCTGGAACAGTTCCACGGTCGGCGCGTCGTTGAGTGCCAGGGTCGTCGATGCGTGGAACTCATAGGCGCGCAGCTGGGCCGGCCGGATCACGTGATAGAGCGCGGAGAGGAGCGCCCGCCGGGACGGCGCCGTCATCAGGTGGCGCACGAAGTTCGTCCAGGTTGGAAGCCGGTTTCGCTCAGGTTCGTACAACAGGAAATCGGCAAGCCGCGTCCTGAACTCCTGCGCGCGCAGCATGCCGGAGTGCACGTGATGGCTCATCTCGGTCTTTGCCTCGAGCTCCGGTAGCGAGGGGATGGCCCCCGCGAGCGTCGTGAACAGCTCGAATTCGAGGCAGAACTCGCTGCGGAGGACGTGCGTGTTCTGTTCGACGGTGTAGTAGGTTCGCAGCGGCTGCCGCCGCCCGCTCACACGCCGGGCGGAGCTATCGGAAGTCACGCGCTGCGGTCTTGACGCCAGTTTCATCACCCTCCGCGGAGCCCGCTGCACGTGGCTACGCGCGTCCGCTCTGCGCCTCCTTATGATACCGGGAGGGTTAAGCGGCGCGCTGGCCCCGCGCGAACAGCGCTATGGAGTAGAGCCGTGACGGTTGACGTGGCCCGGGGTCGCGACCTATCCGCTGAGCGACTCCCATCCCCCGATTGCGTTTCGGCGACTGCACATCACCTGACGCCGGACCAGATCCGCTTCTTCGACCACAATGGCTACCTCGTGCTGCGCAACCGCATTCAGGGCCGCCTGCTCGACAGGCTGCGCGACGCAGGGCACGCCTGGATCCGCGAAGGGCTGCGGTTGGATGGGGCCGACGACGACTTCAAGTTCCAGACCGTCAACGGCGAGCGCACGATGTTCCGCGTCGACTACGTGCACAACAAGGACCAGCCCGTCTCACTCGAACTGCTCGGTTGTCCGGAGGTGCTCGCCATCGCCGAGAGCCTGTGCGGGTCTAACTTCGTGCCCACGTACGAATCGATGGTCTTCAAGCAGGAGGGCAATGGCGCCCCGATCCAGTGGCACCAGGATGCCTGCTATCCCGTGAAGCACCGCATCTTCAACCTCGACGTGTACCTCGATGAGTCGAAGATCGGCGCCGGGGCCCTCAAAGTGATACCCGGTTCGAACTGGCGGCGCCAGGACATCTGTGCAATCGCAGACGACCATGGCTGGTCACCGCCCGGCGCCATCGACGTGGAAATGCAGGCCGGCGATGTGCTGCTGCATGATGTCATGGTCGTGCATGGTTCGGAGCAAACCGCTGGCAACGCGCTGCGGCGCACGATCTATTACGAGTTCCGAGCCGCTGAAGAGATCATCGACGACGGCCCTTGGGACCGCCAGTGGATCGACCGCCGACTGCGGCTCATCCCGCTTGGCTTGCGCCGGCATCGGGACGCCTATCCGAACGCCCGGCAGTTCGCGTGGAACGTGGCGGCTGAGTTCCGGCCGGCCGCAGGCGGCGATGAGCAAGCAGAGTTACGTATCGCCCACGAAGTGCACATGCCCGGCGCCTACTGCAGCGCCGGCGACGCGCCCGGGGGCAAGCGCTGATCCCGTTCCCCATCGGCCTTGGCCCCGGATAGTCCGCAGCCCGACCGCCAAGGAGGGCTAGCCGCCGCCGCTGCTTGGCCGAGCCGCGACCGTTAGGGAGCGGTCCCTAGGGTGCCGCCGGGCGCGGAGGCCCACCCGCGTCCGCGCCTGCACACCGGCCCGGAATCCGCAGCCAGCGCCGCCCTCGCTGCCGGCCTACCGCGGCAGCCCCAAGATAGCGGCCGCTTCGAGGCAGGTCGCCAACGGCCGGCCCAGCTTCGACGCCAGCGCAGCCACCTCTTGCACCAATTCCACGTTGGAAGGCTGGCGCGGGCCAGCGTAATCCTCCAGCCCCACGCGCACGTGCCCTCCCCGTTCGAGCGCGAGCTGCGCGAGGCCCGAGCCCACGACATCGCCGCCGAGCAGGGCGACCGACCACGGTAAGCCCGTCCCTTGCAGCATCGCCAGATAGGCTTCGAGGCCGGGCAGCGTGGGCGGGAGCCCGAAGTTCGCGCGTTCGCCCCCGAAATACAGCTTCACGAGCGCTCCCGGTGGCATGTGCCCCGCCCGCCAGAAGGCGAGGGCCGCGCGCAGAAAGCCCGGCTCGAAGATGGAGATGCTGGGGCCGAGGCCGAGATCCCGGCAGGTGGCGAACATGTGGCGCGCGTCCGCGAAGGTGTTGATGTAAGTGGCATCGATGGCGGCGGGAAGGCCTTCGGGATCCAGCGGGCCGACGTTCACGGAACCGGGATCGACGAGCCCGAGACGGAGGAGGCCGGCCCCGGCGAGGGCGGGGATGTGGGCGTAGCGTTCGGTGATTGATGTGTGCGGGCCGCCGCTCGCCATCGTGGGGTAGAGCAGGGCGTCCGGGCGTTCACGCAGGATGTCACGCCAGGCTTCGATGTAGGGCTGGGGGGAATGGATGCCGCTGGCACCGCCCACGACGGGTTCGTCGTTGTGGTTGTGGACGATGGCGGCGCCCGCCTGGAGGCAGCGCAGGCCATCCGCCGCGATCTCCGCGGGGGTGCGCGGGACGTTGGCGTTGGCGCGCCGGGGCGTTCCGCCGTTGACGGCCGCTTCGATGATGACCGCTGCCATACGGCGGATTATAGAGGTGGGAGTGCGGCTTCCGGAGGGGAGGCTCACTATCGTTCGGGCCACGGCCAGCGCGTCACAAGCGGCGGCTCATGGCGCCAGGCCCGTATACTCGCATTCCATGAGTGTTGAGACTGCGCGCTTCGCGGCCCGTTGCCGCTTCCTGCAGGTGACGCTCGGTGAGCGCGCGGGTGGGCACCTGGTCAACCTCTGCCGCCACAGCGTGCGCGATGGCAGTCTCTGCGTCGGGCCGTTCCTGGATGACACGGAGACATCCTGCGGGCTGTGGGAGGGCGGCGAACGCGCGCATCCGCGGGGCGGGCGGCAGGGCGAGGCGTGACACGCTGGCGCTCGCGTACAATCGGCGGCGTGGGCGATGTCAGCGTGGCGGACGACGAGCTCGTGGCGCCCGCCATCGCGCTGCAACCGCTCGTGCGCGAATGTGCCGACGAGGCCGAGGCGGCGCGCACGCTGCCCCGGCGCGTGGTGACGGCGATGGCGGAGGCGGGCCTCTTCCACACGTGCGTGGCCCGCTCCTGTGGGGGGTTCGAAGCGCGCCCGACGACGGCCATCCGCGTTATCGAGGCTATCTCCGAAGCCGATGGCGCCGCCGGCTGGACCCTCATGATCGGCATCGAATCGCTCGGGTTGGCGAGCGGGGCGATGCCAACCGAAACCGCGGCGATGCTGATCGGCCCCACGACGACGATGGCGGGGGCGCTGAACCCGCTGGGGCGCGCCCGCCGCGTGCCCGGCGGCTGGCGCGTCGATGGGCGCTGGCCCTTCGCGAGCGGCTGCTGTCACGCCGACTACTACACGGCCGGCTGCCTGCTCGACGACGAGGATGGCGAGCCCATCCGGGCCGGCGATGACGGCGCCCCGGCGGGCGTCATCGCCGCACTCGCGGGCACGCGCACCTCGCGCGAGATGTACGTACCCGCGGGCGAGTTCGAGATCCTCGACACATGGTCGGTGGCGGGGCTGCGCGGTTCGGGCAGCCACGATGTCGCCGTCCACGACGTGTTCGTACCGCACGAGCGCACCAGTTCCATCCTCTTCGAGCCGGCGGTGGAACAGGGCACGCTCTTCCGGATGCCCGTGTTCAGCCGCCTGGCGTACAACAAGGTGGGGGTAGCGACCGGCATCGCGCGGGCGGCCATCAACCACTTCGTGGCCCTGGCGAACGAAAAGCGGCCCGTCGGTTCGCGCGACCTGTTGCGCGAACGCGCCTCGGCGCAGGCGGCGCTGGCACGGGCGGAATGGCTACTCGAATCGGGCCGCGCGGCTGTGTTCGCCATCGCCGAAGCGATGTGGGACGCGGTCGAAGCGGGCGAACCGGTGACGCTGGAACAGCGCGCGCGCCTCCGCCTGGCGTGCTCGTCGGCGGTGGGGGCGGCGACGGAGGCGGTGGACATGGTGCACACCGCGGGCGGGGCGAGCGTGAACTACACGCGCAGCCCGCTGGAGCGCTGCTTCCGCGATGTGCATGTGGTGCCGCAGCACATCATGGTGACGCCGCAGGTAGGCGAAGCGGCGGGCCGCGTGTTCCTGGGCATGGACCCGGGCATGGTGACGTTGTAGCTGTTGGCTCTTAGCCGTTAGCCGTTAGCTGTGAGTCCCAGCCCGACCCCCTACCGCGCCGGCGCCGGGCGTGAGAGCGACCATAGCCGGGCGATGAGCACTTCGAGGGCCACGTCTTCCTTGATTTCGCCCATTTTGTGGGCGCGGTCGGCATCGACGAGGGCTTCGTAGGCGGCGCGCAAGCCGGCGGGGCCGAGGCGGCGGGCGCGTGCGATGGCGGCATCGCGCAGGCCCGGGTAAGGCAGCTTGATGGCGACCCCGACCGCTTCGGGCGTGGCGCCGCCTTCGAGTAAATCGATGACCGTGGCAACCCGGCGATAGCCGCCCAGGAGGGCGAAGAGCAGCTCCTCGTGGCTTTCGCTGCCGCGGCGGAGGACATCGAGGGCGGCGTAGCCCTTGCGCAGGTCGCCATCCATGACGCCATCGACGAATTCGAAGATCGTGGCCTGTCGCGCGCCGGCGCAGACTTCGGCCACGGTATCGACGGTGACATCGCCGCCGAGCGTGTAGAGGTAGAGCTTGTCCAGTTCGTTTTCGATGGCGAGCGTGTCGGACTGGAGGAGGCTCTGCAGGAGCACGACGGGGTCGGTTTCGCGCTCGCGCTGGTCGCCGCCTTCGATGGCGCGGCGCGAGGGGCCGGCGCGGAAGCGAAGGCCGCGAAGGGCGGCGGCATCGCGGATGTAGCGCAGCACATCGCCCCGCTTTAGCTCGGAATGCTCTTCGATGATGACGCCGGGCACCTTCGCGAGGGCGGCCACGAAGGCGTTGCGGCGCGAATGGGTGCCGGCGGTGAAGACGAGGGTCGTGGTCTCGGGGAGCCCGGCTTCGAGCGCGGTGAAGAGGGCGCGCATGGGCTCGATGCTGCGCACGCCGCCGCCCCGCTCCTCGCGCGGTTCGAAGCGTTCGACCATGCCTTCGACGACGACCATGCGCCGGGGGCCGAGGAAGGGCGGCGAACTGGCGGGGGCGATGATGTCGTGCGGTTTCGCATCGCGCGCTTCGATGAAAAGGAGGTTGGTGGTGAGCATGCCGCTGCCGCCATCGGTTTCGTCCTTCAGTTCCTGCAAGCGGCGGCGGATGGCGAGCTGGTCGCCGCCCGCCGGCCGCGCATCGCGGGCCACGCTGCCGCCGCTGAGGAGGATGATCATGCCGGGTGCATGGTAGCAGGGGAGGGCCGCCGAGCCCTCACCCCTAGCCCCTCTCCCGACCCGGCGGGCGAGGGGGAGCTGGAGGTGGAGAGCTGAGCGAGGACGGCATTGATTCCGGCGGTGATGGAGGCTGTGGGGGTGGGCAGGAAGCGAATGCCCGCGGGATTCGCGGTCGCGGCGGGAGCCACCGGCTAACGGCCAATGGCTAACAGCTAGAGGAAACAGGCCTGGATGGCGGCGGCGGTTTCGGAGGGACCGGTGAGCGTGCCGACTTTTTCGGCGGGGGCGAGACCCTGGACGAACTGGAAGAAGCCATCGGTGTTGGTCTTTAGCAGCACATCGGCGGTGCCGTTTATGCGTCTATGAGGGTGGATGTGGCCATCGTGGATATCGAAGGTCCAGGTGTTGCAGTCGGCGCAATCGGTGATTTCGATCGCCATCGTGGCGGAGAGGCCTTGGGCGCGTTCGGGGTGGAAGGAAAAGGTGGGCAGCATGCGCACGGCGAAGTCGGTGGGGATGCTGTCGCCCACGGCATCGAGGTCCAGCGGGGTGACGTATTCGCGGCCCCATTCGAGCAGCGACATGAGGATGGGGCGCACGGACCAGCCTTTTTCCGTGAGGCTATATTCGACGCGGGGCGGGAGCTCGCGGTGGTAGGAGCGGTCGACGAGGCCATCGGCCTCGAGGCGTTTGAGCCTATCGGAGAGGACGTTGGGGGACATGCCAGAGCAGCTTTCGAGGATATCGGAGTAGCGCTGCAGGCCGGCCATGAGGTCGCGCAGGATGAGGATGGTCCAGCGGTCGCCGAGGACATCGAGGGTTTGGGCGATGACACAGGGGTGGTTGTACGACTTGCGCGCAGGGTCGGCGGGAACGGTTTTGTGGCCCATGTCCCCCCTCGGCGGATGTTTCGACAGATGTTAGGAAGCTGTAACGAAGAAGATAGTGCTGAGACTATTGACTCGATAGTGCCGAGTGTGCGAATCTTTCGCGAACCCGGAGCTACGGAAGCGATAGCACCGGCACTCGTACAAAACAAGCGTAGCTGACGGCTCCGAAGGCAGTCAACCGCTTATGAGGAGGAAACACGATGGCAGGGACGATGACGCAGGAACGGCCGGCGGCGGTGGACCACTTCCACCGCTGGCGCATCGATGAGCCGAACGGGCCGATGAGCATCGGCACGTGCAAAGTTTGTGGCGTTGAGAAGCAGTTCAAGAACTGGCTGAGCGACATGGACTTCATCACGAACGAGGAGCACCGTTCGGCGGCCTAGGCTGCTTTGCGGGCCACCCTGGCGCCAGACCTCTCCGGCGCCGGGCAAGACGAGGCCGCCGCGCTCTTTCCCTCAGGAGCGCAGGCGGCCTTTGTCGTGGGCGGGGCCTGGGGGACGAGGCGGGCGGGCGGCTGTTAGTAGCGGCACGGGTTGGGTCCGGATGGAGGGCGGCGGCTGGACGCGAGCCCTCCCTAGCGGTCGGGCTACTGACTGGAGGGGTGCACAATGCTTGTCATTTGACCTCCTGTGGCTACCCCACGGCCGGCTAAATCACGCCGGCGGAGCGGTGCGCTTCGTACTCCTGCGGGGGGAGGGCGAGCAGGCCGAGGAAGACCTCGTCGTTGTGTTCGCCCAGAGCGGGGGCGCGGCCGGGGACGGCGCCGGGCGTGCCCGTCAGGCGCGGGACGACGCCGGGCTGCAGCAGGGGCCCGTGGTCCAGGCTCTCCACGGAGAGGACCTGGTCACGCGCGGCGTAGTGCGGGTCGGCGATGATGTCGCTGGTGGCGAGGACCTTGCTGGCGGGGACGCCGTGGGCATCGAGGATGGCCTGGCATTCGTCGAGGCTGCGGCTGGCGGCCCAGGCGGCGATGTATTCGTGGATGGCGGCGTGGTTCTCCAGAAGCTTGCGGCGGGGGCTGAAGCGCGCATCGGCGGGCAGGTCCGGCTGGCCGATGGCGGCGCAGAGCCGTTCGAACACGCGCTGCGTGGTGGCGTTGACCACGAGGTGGTGGCCGTCGGCCGTTGCGAATTGTTCGGCGGGGACGACACCGGGGTAGTAGTTGCCGGAGCGTTCGCGGTTCGCGCCGGAGAGGCCGTAGTTGGCGGCGTGCGTGCCGCTCATGCGCCAGATAGCTTCGTAGAGGGCGACATCGACATCCTGCCCGCGGCCGCTGGAAGCGCGGGCGTGGAGAGCGGTCATCGCCCCGAAGGCGCCGAAGATTCCGGCGCCGTAATCGGCCACGAAGTATCCGGGGCGCACGGGAGGGCGGCCGGCATCGCCGGTGACGTAGGTGATACCGGCGAAGGCGAGGGCGACGCGGTCGAAAGCGGCGCGGTCGCGGTAGGGGCCGGTCTGGCCGTAGCCGCTGAAGCGTACAGCGATGAGGCCGGGGTTGGTTTCGCGCAGGGAATCGGGCGCCAGTGCGAAGCGCTCGAGCGTGCCCGGGCGGAAGTTTTCGATGAGGATATCGGCGGTATCGCAGAGGCGGCGGAAGAGCGCCTTGCCGGCGTCGTGGGTGAGGTTGAGGGTGACGGACTTCTGGCCGCGGTTGTCCTGGGCGAAGGAGACGCTGCCGCGGTTGGGCTCGCCCTTGCCCGGGGGTTCGACCTTGATCACTTCGGCGCCAAATTCGGCGAGCAAGGTGCCGCAGAAGGGCGCGGCGAGGATCTGGCCGGCGTTGATGACGCGCACGCCGGCGAGGGCGGTAGGCGGTGGGTTCGGAGCCATGCTGAGGGCCCATAATACGCGAGCGATGGCGACGCGCCCGGACCGGTCCTACTACGAACGTGTGTACGAGCTGGTGCGTCAGGTGCCGCCGGGCCGGGTGGTGACGTACGGCCAGCTCGCGCTGGAGCTTGGTTCGCCGTCGGCGGCGCGGGCGGCGGGATACGCGCTCTACAACCTGCAAGCGGGCAACGACGTGCCGTGGTGGCGGGTCATTAACGCGAGCGGGGCGATCAGCTACAAGGGGCGCGGGCCGCAGGCCGACCTCCAGCGGGAGTTGCTCGAACGCGAGGGTGTGCGCTTCGATGCCGAGGGGCGGACGCGGTTGGGGGAGTACCGCTGGTGGTTCGACAGCGAGCAGGTGGGGCCGGGCGGTTGAGGGTGGGCGCGCGGCGACCGTGAGGAGCGGTTGCCGGGTTGCCCTCACCCCGGGCCCCTCCCCCGACCCGGCGGGGGAGGGGAGAGATGCAGGCGAAGGTGCGGGCACACGGATCGAAGCGGCCGTAGGGTTCAGGCTTTGGGCCGGCGCGCGCCGAAGTGGGCGGCTGCCAGGGCGAGCATTATCGCCCCGAAAAGGAGGACGACCGGCGTGGCGATCGACTCGCTGCGGGGGGCGAGACCACTACCCGTGGATGGCGGCCCGGGCGGCCCCAGGCGTCCCTCGAGGCGGTTGACGGCGCGGTCGTAGCGCGGGCCGTTTGGCTCATCCCCGACGAACAGGGTTTGGATCCTGTTCATTCGCAGTTCGCCCCGGTCATCGGGGCTGAGCCCAATCACGAAGTAGCGCCCCGCCGGGTCTGCATCGAGGGCGCCGCAAGCGCCCGACGCGCCGATCCACCGATCACCCCGGACCCGATCGACCTGGAGGCTGGCTCGATCGACCATGGTCAATAGCGGTTCCGACCTTCCTTTGTAAACGGTATCGACTCGCAATTCGACCACCACGGGAATGTACGAGCCGGGCTCCGTCGATCCATCCGCGCGCCGCCACGACTCGACACGCCCGCTGACGATCAGTTCGGAATCGCGGATAGGGTCACAATCGGAGCAGCTGAAGAAGGTGGCGGCGTTGGCCGGGTTGGCGGCCGGTACGACGAGGAGCACGTCCGCCAGCAAGGAGGAGGCGAGGAGGGCGGGGGCAGCGGGGGGTGCCATGCCTCGACCTCCTCGTGCAGGGATCAACGCCGCGGGGGGGCGCTTTGTTCCGCGGCGGCGGCGAATTGTCCCAGCAGGCGCTCGGTGGCGGGTTCTGGCGCGGCGGAGGCATCGGTGAAGCGCTCCTCTTCGAGGAGGGCAGCGACGATGCCGCGGGGAAAGAGGGCGTGGGGGTCGCCGCCGGGCAGTTGCGTGCGATGGGCGGCGATGGAGGCGAGCTTCAGGTCGCTGACGGCGGCGAGGGGGACGCGGTAGTGGGGATCGGCGCGGCCGATATCCGATGAGCGGAGGTGCGGTGGGCGGCCCATGACACCACTGGCGACGCACTTTTCGTACTGCGGCAGCATCAGCCCCTTCGGGAAGGCGGCGTAGAGCAACGCGGGGCGCTCGCCGGAGAGCCCGTGCCACGCGGCGGCGATCCAGCGGTGCACGGCCAGGTGGTCGGGGTGGCCGTAGGCGCCGTCCGCCCCGAGCGTGAGCACGAGCGCGGGCTGCAGTTCGCGGAAGAGGTGGCGGATGCGGGTCGATTCGGGTGGGCGCGCATCGAGGGCGCCATCGGGGAGCGCCCAGGCGGACGGCGGTTCGGCGCCCAACAGGGCGCAAGAAGCGGCGAGCTCGGCGAAACGATCGGCGCCGAGGACGGCCTTGCGGCGGGGGCCGCCATCGTGGCGCTCGCCGGCTTCGCCGTTCGTGGCGCAGTACAGCAGGCAGCGCCAGCCAGCGCGCGCCGCCAGGGCTATCGTGCCGGCGAAGCTGTAGGACTCGTCATCGGGGTGCGGGATGATGGCGAGAAGGGTGGGCATTGGCGCCAGTGTAGCCGCGGGTGCTACATTCGGGGCGCTTTCGCCCGGCAGGCGGAGGGCCCATCTTTCGGGCTCAGCCCGGTACTGCAGAAGGAGACACGGACAATGGCGGGAAGGCTCGACGGCAAGGTTGCAATCGTCACGGGGGCGGGGCGCGGGATCGGGCGGGGCGAGGCGCTGCTGCTCGCCAGCGAAGGCGCGCGCGTGGTCGTCAACGACCTCGGCGGCAGCCCGGCGGGCGAAGGCGCCGACCGTTCGCCGGCGGACGAAGTAGTCGAGGAGATCAAGAAGATGGGCGGCGACGGGGCCGCCAACTACGACGATGTCGCCTCCATGGAGGGCGGCGAGCGCATGGTGAAGCAGGCGCTGGATACGTTCGGGCGGCTCGACATCCTCGTGAACAACGCGGGCGCCTTCTGGTGGCACCCGATCGAGGAAACCCCGGAAAAGAAGTGGGATCTCGTGATGGCGCTGAACGCCAAGGCGCCGTTCTTCGCGGCCCAGGCGGCGCTGCCGTGGATGCACAAGCACAAGTGGGGGCACATCGTGAACATG
>JBPCLM010000089.1:0-12268 GCA_051003295.1 Tepidiformaceae bacterium
GAGAATCCCTGCGCGGCGAGGCTAGCCGCCAGGCGCGGCCCGGCCAGGGCGTCGTACATGGCCAGGAACGCCGGCGTCGCAGTGTACGCGGAGGCGTGGTAACGCCCAAAGACGCGCGCCAGCTGCCGCTTGGCCGTGTGTGGGGGGCCGATGATGGGGGGCGCGTCCATGGCCACGACGGTGTGGGGGCCTTGGACGGCGAGGCGCCCTGCCAGCGCGAGCGGCTCGACGCGCGCGCACTCCAGGGCGAGCAGACGAAGGCCTTCGCCGTTGCGTTCGAAGATGCAGATGCCGGTTTCACGGTGCGCGGTCCAGGCGAGGTCGAGGCCCGCGAAGACGGTCATTCGCGCCAGTATAGTGGGGGCATGGACGGCTCTCCGGCCCTGATCCCGGCGCTGCGCGAGCGGCGCGCTCGCCGCGCGTTCGCGGCGCGCGCTGTGCCACCCGAAGGGGAGGCCATCCTGTGGGAGGCTTTTGCGGTGGCGCCGAGCCATGGCAACGCCCAGCCGGCGCGGCTGCTCGTGGCGCGCGCCCCGGCCGTGCGTGAGGCGCTGGTGGCGGCGCTTTCGGCGGGCAACCGGCAGTGGGCGCCCGCCGCACCGTTGCTCGTGGCATTGGGAGCGCTGCCTTCCCACGACACCGTGCAAACCGGGAGCGATGGCGCCACGCGCGAGTACTGGGCCTTCCACGCGGGCATCGCCGCCGGGAACGTCATGGCGCAGGCGACGGCGCTCGGGCTGATCGCGCACCCGATGGCCGGATTCGACGAAGCGGCGGTGCGGGCCACCTTCGGCGCCCCGCCCGAACTTCGTGTGCTCGCCGTGCTAGCTATCGGCTACCCCGGCGAACCTGACGCGTTGCCGGCCGACCTGCGGGAGCGAGAGACCACGACGCAGCAGCGGCTGCCGCTGAACGTGCTCGTCGCCGACGATGCCTGGGACGAGGAAAACGGGACGAGCGCGAAGGCTCTGCGCGGCGCCGCGCCGGCGAAGCGGTAGTGGCCGTGAAGCCGCCGCTCTCGGCTTCGGGGAAGCCCGCGCTGGAGGTAGCGCGGGCGTGCGCGGCCGCCGCCCGGGATATCATGCGTACGGGATTCGGCGAGGCGACGATCACATCCACGAAGGGACGGGGGAATGTCCTGACGGCCACCGACCTCGCGGTCGAGGCGGCGGTGCAGCAGATCCTCCAGCGGGAGTACCCCCAGCATGCGCTCATGAGCGAGGAATCCGCGGCGGCCATCCGCTCCGAGGGCTGGATGTGGGTGGTGGACCCGCTGGATGGGACGAAGAACTTCTCCCGGGGCATCCCGCAGTTCTGTTTCACGATTGCGCTCTGCCACGCGAGCGAACCGGTGGTGGCACTGACGTTAGAACCGCTGCTCGACGAGGAGTTCGCGGCCGTTGCAGGAAAGGGGTGCACATTGAACGGACAGCCGGTCCTGGTGTCGGCGGTCGCCCGTGTGCAGGATGCGGTGTTCGCGATGGACATGGGATACGACGACGCGCGCGCGCGGCGGCAACTGGAAATGGCGCTACGCCTGTGGCCGGGGATGCAGTCGCTGCGGGTGCCGGGATCGGCGGCGCTGGGGATGGCCTATGTGGCAGCCGGGCGTTGGGACATCTTTGTCCATAGCAACATGCAGCCCTGGGACGTGGCCGCGGGCCTGCTGCTCGTGCGGGAAGCGGGCGGGGTCGTTTCGGACCGCGATGGGGGGCCAGCGAACATCTACAGCGAAGGGGTGGCGGCCGCGACGCCGGGCGTCCACGCAGACTTCGTGCGGCTGGCCGGTGGCCTTCCGTGGCGCGCATAATCGGGCAGGCCGGGCGGGGCCACGGAGACGACGTGCCCAATCGCGATCACGCGGGGCGTCCACGATGCTGATCATCCTGCCTTCGATCCTTTCGGGCATCGGGGTTTCGTTCATCCTCGTCTCGATCCTCGTCAACCAGCAGGTGGTGCAGGATGTCTTCCTCTGCGCCGGGGTGGGCATGTTGTGGGCTGACTTCTTCGTGACGATGGCGATCTTTCGGCGGAGCGTGCGCAGCATCGACCGGCGGCTGCGAGGGATCGAGCGTGAGCTTTCAGGCGGCGGAGAGCAGCACTAGCGCGAGACCGGCCCCGCCCAGCGCGAGCACGCCGAAGAGGCCATCGCGCCCGAAGAACCGTGCCTGCGTGCTGAGCGCCAGGGTTCCGGCCCCGGCCGCCGCTGCGATGAGCGCACGTTCGGCGCCGGTCGTTGCAAGGATGGCGGTGACCGCGAAGGCGACGGCCAGGAACAGAGCGATGGCGACAGTTCGCGCGCGCCGGGGGCCGAGGAGGGTGGTTGCGCCGCTATCGCCGTGTTCGGCTGCATCGGGCGCCTGGTTCGCCAGGTGGAGCGCGAGCCCGAGCGCCACGCCGAGGGGAAGAGCCCACCAAAGCAGCGAGTGCCACGCATCGGCCGCCACGTACACCCACACGGGAAGCAGCGGCAAGGCGATGGCGTAGGGGAGCCAGCTGAGGTTCGTGCGCTTGAGCCAGAAGTCGTACACGAGGCCGCAGCCGAGCCCCGCTGCACCGAGCACCCAGGGGAGCCAGCCCAGGCGCAGCGTCAGCAGGAGGCCGGCTAGAGCGAGGGCGCAACAGGCGGCAAGCGCCGTCCGTTGCGAGACCAGTCCGCGCGGGATCGCCTTCCACGGCTTGGCCAGCGCGTCATCGTGCGCGTCGGCGAGGTCGTTGCCGACCCCGATGGCGAACTGAAAGCAGAGCATCGCCAGGCCGAGGGTGAGGTAGAGGGAGAGCAGCGCGTGTCTGTCGGCGAAGGGGACGATGGCAGCCGTGACCGCGGCCACCAGGAACGATGGGAACGGATGCACCAGGCGCAGCAGCGAAGTCCAGCGCGGCGGGAGGCGCGCGGGCGCGGCGAGGGGAGTTGCACCGCCAGCCGGGCGTTCGACCACGATGGCAGTGTAGCGGCGGCCCGGATTTCACAGCGGCGCGGGCGCCCCTTAGACTTGCGCCCGTGAAAGCGGAAATCATTGCCATCGGCACCGAGATCCTGCTCGGCGAGATCGTCGATACGAACAGCGCCTACATCGCCCGCCAGTTGCCCGAACTGGGCATCGACCTCAACTACAAGTCGGTGGTGGGGGACAACATGGGCCGCATCACGGAAACCTTCCGGCGCGCCTGGGACCGTTCGGACCTGATCGTGCTCACGGGTGGCCTCGGGCCGACCGAGGAAGACATGACGCGCGAAGGCATCTGCGCGTTGCTGGGCGAAGAGCCGCGCGTGGACCCCGCGATGGAACAACGGCTGCGCGGCTTCTTCGCGGCCCGCAACTACCCGATGCCGGAATCGAACATCAAGCAGGCGTGGCTCATCCCCAGTGCGCGAGCGCTCGATAACCCGCGTGGCACCGCGCCGGGATGGTGGGTGGAACGCGATGGACGCGTCATCGTGGCGATGCCGGGCGTGCCGCCGGAAATGGAGCGCATGTGGACGCACGAGGTGCGCCCCGAGCTGGAGCGGCGTTCTGATGGCCAGGTGCTCGTCACGCGCACGATAAAGACCGTGGGCATCGGGGAGGGCACGGTGGATGAAATGGCGAAGCCGCTGTACTCGACGCCGGGCGTGGGCATCGGCACGTACGCGCGCGCTGACGGCGTGCACCTGCGCATCGGGGCGAAGGCGAACAGCATCGAAGAAGCCTGGCAGCGCATCCGCCCCGTGGAAGAGGAGATGGAGCGCATCTTCGGCAACGCCATCTGGGGGAAGGATGAGGATACGTTCGAGGGCTACATCGCCGAACGCATGCTCGAACGCGGCCAGACGCTTGCGGTGATGGAATCGTGTACGGGAGGGCTGCTTTCGAGCACCCTGACCGACGTGCCGGGCTCAGCGAATTACTTCGTGGCCGGCCTGGTCAGCTACGAGACACAGCAGAAGATCGACCTGGGCGTCCCGGCGGAGGTGATCGAGGAGTTCGGGGTGGTGTCTCCGGAAACTGCGCGCGCGATGGCGAGCGCGGTGCGCGAACGAGTCGGGACGGCATATGGCATCGGCGTCACCGGTGTGGCCGGCCCGGACCCTGAGGATGGGGTCGCCCCGGGCACGGTGCACGTCGCCGTGGCCACGCCGGAGGGCGGCGTGCATTCGCTTTCGATGACGATGAACCAAGGCCGCGCCGCGGTCAAGCGCCGTGCGGTGACCACGGCGCTCCTGCTGCTGCGGCGGGCGATGCTGGGCGAGGCGCGCTGAGCATCAGCGGGGCAAGCCCAGGCCACGGGTGGCGATTATGTTGCGCTGAACTTCGCTGGTGCCGCCCGCGATGGTGCGGGGGACCGTCGTCAGGTAGGTGAGCGCGAACTGCGCGCGCAGCTTCGCGAGTGGCGACCCCGGCATGAGCGCGCCGTGCATGCCAAGCACGTGCAGACCGGCATTCGCGATGCGCTGATCGAGTTCGCTCAGGAACAGCTTGAGCAGGCTCGCCTCCTGGTTCGGGATGCCCCCCGAAGCGAGGATGCTCGCCACGCGGTAGCTCAGCATTCTCGCGACCTGCACGCTGATAGCCAGGTCGGCGATGCGCGTGCGGTGCACCGTCCCCGCCGCGCGCCCTCCTTCGCGCAGGTAACCTGCGATATCGTCAAGCGCGCGCGTTGGAGCGCCGGCGTTGGCGATGTTCGAACGCTCCAGGTCGAGCGTGGTCGTCGCCAGGTACCAGCCCCGGTTCTCGTCGCCGAGGAGCGATTCGGCGGGCATGCGCACGTCATCGAAGAAGAATTGGCCGAAGCCCTTGCGCCCGGCCATGTTGAGCAGCGGGCGGAAGCTGACGCCGGGGGATTTCAGGTCCAGCAGGAAGTAGCTGATGCCCTTGTGCTTCGGCGCCTCCGTGTCCGTGCGGGCAAGGAGATACATCCAGTCGGCGTAATGGCCGTGGCTGGTCCAGATCTTCGTGCCGTTGAGTACCCAGTCATCGCCATCGCGCGCGGCGGTGGTCTGCAGGCTGGCGAGGTCCGAACCGGAGCCGGGCTCGCTGAAGCCCTGGCACCAGACAACATCCCAGGTGGCAATGGCGGGCAGGTGGCGGCGCTTCTGCTCCTCGCTGCCGTACATCATGATGGTCGGGCCGGCGTAGCCCACCGCCGGGCCGCGGGCGCCGTTCGGGGCGCGGGCGTAGGCCATCTCTTCGCCGAAGAGAAGCTGTTCGACCGAACCGAGCGCCATGCCGCCGTATTCGGCGGGCCAGGCGGGCGCGATCCAGCCCCTGCTCGCGAGCAACTTGTTGAAGGCCTTCAGGCGCGGGGGATCCTCCTCTTCGGAGTAGAAGAAGCCTTCCATGCCGGGCGTGACGTTGGCCCGCAGCCACGAGCGGACTTCGGCCCGGAAGGCGAGTTGCCGGGGGCTGAAGCGGAAATCCATGGGCGGCAGTATACGCGCCTAGTCCGGGGCCCCGGGATCCCTGGTCAATTCCTTGAGGAGTGGAAGGGCATCCTCGAGCCGCTGCATGCGGTGTACGCGTTCGCCCGTGAGCCAGCGGTTGCGCCGCCAGTCGATGAGAAACACGGCCGGCAGTGTCTCGGCGAGCCACGCGGCCGTGTGGGGGTCGTCTTCGAAGTGGGCGAGGGGGCGCAGCTTCTCCGTCATGCGGGCCTTGAACTGGGCGGGCGTTTCGCGCCAGTCGCCGCGCAGGTGGAGCGGGGGCGCGGGGCCGAGGTAACGCGCCAGCCACGCCTCCGTGAGCGGCCGGGAACGCTCGCCCCGAGCGGAGAGGACGTGGCATTCGTAGCGTTCCGCCAGTCGCCGAAAGCCTTCGACAGCGCCGGCCATGGGGCGGCGTCCGCGGTAGCGCCAGCGCTCCGTGAGCCACAGCAGGTTGCGGCTGCCCTGGCCGGTGCGCGACGTGTTTCGCCCCCGGGCGGGGTTGATCCCGAGCGGAGGACGGCAGAGCACGCCATCGAGATCGAACGTAAGCAGGGGGCGGGGAGCGGCCACGCGCTCATGCTAGCGGGTGGCGCGCAGCCATTCGACGGCACCCGCGGGGGCGCGTGGCTGGCGGACGGGGGCGCGCTTATAATCAGCGCCTGACCATTCGAGGAGACCCGCATGCTTTTTTCAGTGCGGCTGATTTCGCGTCAGCCGAGCGACATGTCCCCGGAAGCGTGGCAGGCGCTGGTCGCCGAGCAGCTTCGCGCCATCCGCGGCCAATACGACCAGGGCAAGGTGAAGGCGATCTACCGGGAAACGGGGACCGGGGTGCTTGCTATCTACGACGCGAGCGACGGCCGGGAACTGGACCAGCTGCTCGCGCAGCTGCCGATGTGGCGCTACTTCGCGGAGGTGGACGTCCGGGCGCTCTGGGATATGGCGCCGACGCTGCAGAGCATGCAGGAGCGCTAGATGGAAGGGGTGCATCCCGACGACTTCAAGGGCGCGCTGGGTTCGTGGGCCTCGGGCGTGACGGTGGTGACGACGCGCCATGAGGGCCTTGTCTACGGCATCACGGTTTCCAGCTTTTCGTCACTTTCGATCGAGCCGCTGCTGGTGCTTGTTTGCATCGTGAACACGAACCACCTCGCGCGCATGCTGCGGGAATCCGGGAAATTCGCCATCAGCGTGCTCGCCGACGGCCAGGAGGAAATCGCTGCGTGGTTTTCGAAGTCGGGGCGGGACCCCGTCCCAGCTTTCGAAGACTTCGGCACGATCGAGTGGCGCACGGGCAGCCCGATCATCGATGGCTCGGTCGCGCACCTGGATTGCGAACTGGAGCAGCTGATCGCGGGCGGGGACCACTTCATCGCCATCGGGCGGGTAGTGGGGGCGGCATCGAACGCCGAGCTGCGCCCGCTGCTCTATTTCCGGCGGGCCTACCGGCAACTGGTGATGGACTAGGGCGATGGCCGTCAAGGTGCTCATCGAACGGCGGGTGCTACCGGGCCAGGAGCGGCGGGCGCTGGAACTGCTGCGCGCGATCCGCGCCCGCTGCCTGGAGGAGCCGGGCTATATCACGGGTGAAACGCTGCGCGATAGCGAAGACCCGCACAACATCATCGTCATCAGCACGTGGTTCGGGCTGATGGACTGGCGCCGCTGGCACGCTTCCGAGGAGCGGCGCGCGTTCGAATCGCGGCTGCGCCACCTGCTGGCAGCGCCGGAACGCGTGCGCGTGCTGCTGGAAGGGCTCACCGAAAGCCACTCCGGCGCCTGATTCGGGGGCCGCGTTGACCGTGTTCCCGGGCGCGGACAGAATGCCGCAAAACGGGAGCGACCATGCCCTCCTTCGCGCTGACGCCCCGCACCATCCGCATCGGCATGGTGGTGGGCGCGCTGCTGTTGATGGCGTGGGTGATGTACATCGCCCGGGGCGCACTGTTCCCGTTCCTCGTGGGTGCCATCATCGCGTATGTGATAGCGCCGCTGGTGGAGCGGCTATCCGTCATCCAGCCGTGGTATGGGCGGCACCCGGAGACGGCGCGCGGCGTCTCGGTGGTGGTGGTGTACGGGGCCACCCTGGCGTCCCTGGTGCTGCTCTCGGTGCTCGTCTTCGGGGCGGTCGTCGATGAAGTCGACCGGCTCATCGAAGACGTGCCGGAACTGGCCGAGCGGGCGCAGCTGCAGGTGGACGAATGGATAGCGCGTTACGAGGAGGAGGTGCCCGCGAATGTGCGCGAGCGCATCAATAAGGGCCTCGCCAGCGCAAGCGATGAGCTGGGGGGCGTGGTCGAGGCCGCGGGGCGGCGCAGCCTTGGCCTTGTGTTCTCGACGTTCTCCGCGTTGATCGGCTACATCGCCGTCCCGTTCTTCGTGTTCTACGCGCTCAAGGACCGCGATCGCGCGCTCGGGCGGCTCTACGCCTTCTTCCCGGAGAGCATCCAGCCGGATGTGCGCGAATCGGTGCGCATCGCGAACCGGGTGCTGGGCGCGTACGTGCGGGCGCAGCTGTTCCTGGCCCTGATCATCTTCGTCATCACGTTCGTCGGACTGCGCTTGATGGGCATCGAATTCGCCCTGGGCCTCGCGGCCGTCGCGGGGCTGACGGAGATGATCCCGATCATCGGGCCGCTCATCGGGTTCGTGCCCGCGTTCATCGTGGTGCTGGCGACAGAACCCGACAAGTGGTGGTGGGTGGTGCTGTTCTATCTCGGCGTGCAGGCGGCGGAGAACTACTTGCTGGTGCCGCGCGTGCACGGCCAGTCGGTGCACATGCACCCTGCGCTAGTCCTCATCCTGATAACGCTTGGTGGCGCCCTGTTCGGCCTCTGGGGCGTGGTGCTGGTGGTGCCGCTGGCGGCGGCCGTGCGGGACGTGTACGCCTACATCTACCGCCGCCTGGGGGAGGAAGACGAGGCGCGCAAAGCGGCCGCGCTGGCCGCTGAACCGGCGATTCGAGCGCCGCCGTAGGGGCGCCGCCGGGCGACCGCGTTGCTTTGCGCTTTTCCGCACAAGCGCGGTAGTATCCCGTCGAAGGGGTCTGCCGTGTCACCTGTGCTTGCGTTCCTCGGGCTGTCGATCCTGGGCACGTGGGGGCTCGCCTCTATCGGGCTGATCGCGGGCGGGGTGATCATGCTCTTTTTCCCGGGCGATGCCGAGACCTCTTCGAGTAGCACCCTGGGAGGCATCGTCTTGCTGGGCGCCGGCCTCGTTTCGATGGGGGTGATGCAGGTGGTGGTTGCGCCGCTGCTCGGGCTGGACCCGCCGCTGCCGCTCAAAGCCAAGAACATCATCCCGCAGGCGCGCATGACCCGCTGGGCGCGAGCTGGCTTCCTGCGCGACCTCCCGGATGGGCTACCGAAGGAGATGCGCCTGCGCAGCCAACGCGTGACGCTCGTGCGCAGGGGCGAAACGGCCTATGCCCTTGGCGCGCTCTGTTCGCACGCGCGGCTGCCCTTGGCCGGGTTGCCCGGCAGCCCGATCAAGGCCTATCCCGTGCGCGATGACTGCGTGATGTGCCCCTTCCACGGCGCGCGCTTCGAAGCCGCGACCGGCCGGGTGGTGCGCCAGCCATTCGATAGCCAGTTCAACGACGAGCATCCTTTCCTCGGCCGCCTGCAATCGAAACTCTTCTTCTTCAACAAGAAGGCCGAAGACATGCAGACCTATCCAGTGCGGATAGAAGGCGGGGAAGTGCTGGTGGGGCTCCCGAAGTAGCGGGCGCGCTGCCCAACGGTGCGGGTTCGCGCTACGCTGCCAGCATGAGCGCAGACCTGCTGCGATGGCGCCCGTCCTTCCCGATCCTGCAGAGGAAAACCTACCTGATCAGCAACTCGCTGGGGGCGATGCCCGCGACGGTGCCGGACGCGTTCGCGGCCTATACCGACCTCTGGGCGAACGAGGGTGTGGTTGCCTGGGACACATGGCTGCCGGAGGTGGCGAACGTCGCCGCCATCCTCGAAGAGATCACCCACGCGCCGCGCGGCTCCATGACCATGTCCCAGAACGTGACGAATTCGCTCGCGGCGATCCTCTCCTGCCTCGAATTCGAGGCGCCGCGGGACCGCATCGTGCACACCGCTGGCGAGTTCCCAACGGTCGAGTACCTGCTCGATGCGCAGCGCCGCGTGGGCGCGGAAGTGCTCCGCATCGGCAGCGACCCGCTGGTGTTTCCCCACGGCGAGATGCTCGCCGCCATCGATGACCGCACCTGCCTGGTGGTGCTGTCGCACGTGCTCTACCGCACGGCCGAGCTGGTGGACGTGCGCCCATTTGTGGAAAAGGCGCACCGGCATGGGGCGCTCGTGGTGCTCGACGCCTACCAGTCGATGGGCGCGGTGCCGTTCGATGTGACAGCGCTGGGCGTGGACTTCCTCGTCGGCGGGTCGGTGAAGTGGCTCTGCGGGGGGCCCGGCGCGGGCTACATCTACGTGGCGCCCCAGATCGTGGAGCGGCTGGAACCGCGGGAGGCGGGCTGGTTTTCGCACGCGCGACCGTTCGGATTCGAACCACCGCCAATCGTGTACGGGGGCGGTATCGAGCGGTTTGTGGGGGGCACACCGAACATCCCGGCGTACTACCAGGCGCGGGAGGGCTACCGCATCATCCGCGAAGTGGGCGTCGAAGCCATCCGCGCCAACGCGCGGCGCCAGACACAGCTCATTCACGATGGAGCGAAGCAGCGGGGCTACACCGTGAACAGCCCGGAGCGGTTCGAGCGCCGCGGCAACCACGTTACGGTCGACTTCCCCGGCGCCGAGCAAACGAAGGCCGAGCTCATCCGCCGCGGGTTCGTGGTGGATTACCGCCCGGGCGCAGGCATCCGAATCGCCCCCCACTTCTATACGACAGATGAGGAGTGCGTGGCCGTGGTGGAGGAGATTGGGGCGATCCTGGGGCAGGGAGCGCTGGCCTGAGGGGCGCCACGAGCGCGGCCACGGGTGGCCGGCGCTTGCCGCGCGGGGTGGGCTCGCGGAGAATGGCCGAATAGCGTTCGCTTCGAGCGTGCGCCAGCGAAGGGCAGGAACAGGCCGTGGCAATCAACCTTGGCGACAGCGCGCACGAAGCCACCTGGCGAACAGAGATCCGCCAGTTCATCGAGAGGGAAGCTCCGGCGGCCTTCCGCAAGGGCGCCGAAACGGAAATGGAGAACGTCTTGTTCGGGCGCATGGGCGCGGTGAAGGAATGGCGCGACCGCGTGGCCGCCAAGGGCTGGGTGGCGCCTTCGTGGCCGACGAAGTACGGCGGCGCCGACATGTCTGTCATCGACCAGTTCGTGATGAACGAGGAGTTCGCCGAGGCGGGCGTGCCTTCGAACGTGGGCGGCTTCGGCGTAATGATGATCGGCCCGACGATCATCGAGCACGGCACGGAGGATCAGAAGCAGGAGCACCTGACAAAGATCCTCAAAGGGGAAGTGCTATGGTGCCAGGGCTACAGCGAGCCCGGCGCCGGCAGCGACCTGGCGAGCCTGCAGACGCGCGCCGTGCGTGATGGCGACGATTACGTGGTCAATGGCCAGAAGATCTGGACGACGGGCGCTCAGTATGCGGACTGGATGTACATGCTGGTGCGCACGGACCCGGATGCGCCCAAGCACCGGGGAATCACCTATCTGCTCGTCGATATGAAGAGCCCCGGCGTGACGGTGCGGCCGTTGACGACGCTCGCGGGCCAGCAAACCTTCAACGAAGTGTTCTTCGAAGACGTGCGCGTGCCCGTGCGCAACCGCGTGGGCGAAGAGAACCGGGGCTGGTATGTGGGCACGACCACGCTCGACTTCGAACGCAGCTCGATCGGCAGCTCGATCGGCGTGCGCAAGGCGCTGGAAGGGCTGATCAGGCAAGCGAAGGCAGGCCAGGAGGCCTCGTTCGGGCGCAACCCGGCGGTGAAGCGCGAGTTCGTGGACCGCTGGGTGGAATGCGAAGTGGCGAAGATGCTGAGCTACCGCGTGGTCGATATGCAGGTACGGGGGCTCATCCCGAACTACGAAGCGAGCATGTGCAAGATGTTCAGCAGCGAGCTCTCACAGCGCATCGCGAACCTCTCGATGCACCTTTACGGGATGCACGGGAACGTGCGCAACCGTAGCAGCATGGGCTACATGCAGGCCGTGAGCTCCACGATTGCGGGCGGCACGACGGAAGTGCAGAAGGGCATCATCGCGACGCGCGGGCTGGGGCTGCCGAGGGGCTAACAGGGCACACGCCCGGCTCACGACGCGAGGCCGCCACGGAAGGGCCGCGTCTTAAGCTCGCGCGCGCCGAGCACTCAAGGATCGACATGATCATCGCCGACCTGAACAACGTGGCGCGCATCCACGGAAGCCGGACTATCTTCCGCGGGCTTTGTTGGTCGCTGCAGGAGGGCGCCAGGGCGGGGCTCATTGGGCCCAACGGCGTGGGTAAATCGACGCTACTGAAGCTGCTGGCGGGGCTGGAGGCTCCAGACGAGGGGGCGATTGCGTTCCGGCGTGGGGCGAAGGTGGCGTACCTGCCGCAGGACTACGGGGGCGAACCCGGCCGTAGCGCCATCGCCGAGCTGCTGGCCGCCCGCGTTGACCTGGCGCGGATCGAGGCGGCCCTGGCGGCGGTGGAGCGGCGCCTGGTCGCGGAGGGCGACGACGACGCTCTCGAAGCGTTGCTCCGCGAACAGGAACGGCTGCTCGCCGAATTCGAAGCGGCCGGCGGTGGGATGGCGGAGAACCGCGCGCGCGGACTGCTGCGCGAACTCGGGCTCCCCGAGGAAAGCTGGGAGCAGCCCATGGAGACGCTCAGCGGGGGCCAGCGCAAGCTCGTGGGCCTGGCGCGCTGCCTGTTGACCGAACCGGCGTTGCTTTTGCTCGATGAGCCCGATAAC
>JBPCLM010000090.1:0-29125 GCA_051003295.1 Tepidiformaceae bacterium
GATTACGGCTCCGGGGCGTCTTTGTGAATACCTCGCGACCCAGCTATAGGCGAAAACGATACGAGAATGCTACATCCCGCCCCCGCCCCGCCACCGGCCACGTTCAGCCCGTCTGCTGCTGCCCCCCGGGGTTCGAAATCGTCCATCTACTCCAGGACGAGCAGGGTGTCGCCCTCGGCGACGCGCGCGCCTTCGGCGACGTGCACTTCCTTCACCAGGCCATCGGCGGGTGACCGGATCTCGTTCTCCATCTTCATCGCCTCCAGCAGCAGGAGCAGGTCACCGCGCTTGACGCTGTCGCCCGCCTTCACGCGCACACTGAGGATGCGGCCCGCGATCTGGGCGGTGACGGCGCCCATGGCTGCCGCTGGCCGTGCCACCGGCGTCCCCGGCCCGTGCGCGTGCGTCAGGGGGCCGGCGCTCATCTGCCCTTCGTACTCCAGCGTGATCGGGCGGTAGTCGACCTGCACCGTCATGCCGCTCGCGCGCTCGGACGCGGGCGGCAGTTGCACCCGGTAGGGGACGCCGCCCGCCGTCACGGTAAGCTGGCCCGGGCCGTCATCCCGCAGCCTCACGGGATACTCGTGGCCATCGACGACGACCACGTCGCCGCGCACTTCCACTGCATAGCTCCTGCCGCCGATCGTCACGCTCGCCATTGTTCTTCCCCTAGCGCAACAGCCGCTGGCGCCCGAAGCTTCGCCAGGCGGCCGTGCCGTTCACGTTGATCGTGGGCGGGGCCACCGGTACGGCCTTCCTTTCACGCACGAAGAGCGCGCCCACGACCGCGGCGACCAGCTCGCGCTCCGGCCCTCCGCCCTCGCTGCGCCATTGCAGGAACTCCCTGGCCGGCTGCGGGAACATCACGTAACTGAGCACGTCGTCGATATCCCTTGCCAGCGCGCCTACCTCGGCCTTCGCCGCCTCCAACTCCGGCGCAAGGTCGTCGGCCGGGCGGTGTCTGATGGGCGCCTCGCCCCCGAGGATGGCCTTGAGCACGTCTGGCGCGATGAGCGCGGGCGTTTCGCCGTACATGCCCTTCGCCAAGTGCTTCGTCTCCCTGGTCACCGACCCGTAGCGCGCCCCCGTCAGCACGTTCAGCACCGCCTGGGTCCCCACGATCTGCGAAGTCGGCGTCACCAGCGGCGGGTATCCGAGGTCTGCGCGCACGTGCGCGTTTTCTTCGAGCACGCGGCCGAGCTTTGTTTCGGCGCCCTGCTCGCGCAACTGGCCCACCAGGTTGGAAATCATCCCGCCCGGCATCTGGTGCGAAAGGACGCCCGCGTCCACGCCCAGAAGATTGCTTTCGAACTTCCAGTAGCGCCGCCGCACTTCGCGAAAGTACCCCGCGAGTTCCGCCAGCGCGGGGAGTTCCAGGCCCGTGGCGTGCTCGGGGTCTTCCGCCAGGGCCGCCACCATCGTCTCTGTGGCGGGCTGAGAAGTGCCCCCTGCGAGGCTGCTGATGGCACAGTCGATCACATCCGCGCCCGCTTGCACGCCCATCAGGTAGGCCATCTCCGAATAGCCGGAGGTGTCGTGGCAGTGCATCTGTACCAGCATTTCCGGGTGGTCCGTTTTGAGCCGGCTCACGAGCGCCTTCGCCATGGCCGGGCTCAACAACCCCGCCATGTCCTTCAGGCAGAGCGAATCGGCCCCCATCTCCACCATCCGCGTGGCCAGGGCCGCGAACTTGTCCACCGTGTGCACGGGGCTGATGGTGTAGCAGATGGTGCCCTGCACGTGCCCGCCCGCACGCTTCACCGCCTCGAAGGCTGTCTCCAGGTTCCGCGTGTCGTTGAGCGCGTCGAAGATGCGGAAGATCTCCATGCCGTTGGCCACCGCGCGCTCGCAGAAGGCGCGCACCACGTCATCGGCGTAGTGGCGGTAGCCCACGGCGTTCTGGCCGCGCAGCAACATCTGCGTGGGCGTCCGCGTCAGGCGCTTCTTGATTTCCCGCAGCCGCTCCCACGGGTCTTCCTTGAGGAAGCGCAGAGCGGAATCGAACGTCGCGCCGCCCCAGCATTCGATGCTGTGGTAGCCGATCGCGTCCATCGCTTCCAACGCCGGGAGCATGTCCTCGGTGCGCATGCGCGTCGCGAGCAGGGACTGGGGGCCATCGCGGATGGCCGTCTCCATGATGCCGACTTTCGCCATGGGTGCTGTCCGCCTGCTGAAGGCTGCGCGGCCCCTGGAGGCGCGTCCGTGAAGGATATCACGAGCGCCCTCCCGGCACGACTCGCTGTTGCCCACTGCCCGTTGCCTATTGCCTAAAAATGCTCCGGACAGTGCGGCGGCACCAGCCAGCTCAGCATAAGGTCCGCCTTGCGCACCGCGGCCACCTCGCCCTGCACGCGCCCCGCCCTCCGCAGCGTCTCCAGCCGCGCTCCGCCGAGGTACGCGGCGCCGAGGTCGGACGCCGAAAGCCTGATGTCCGCAGGGGCGCTCGTGGCGCGGCAGACTGCCCCGTCGGGCCCACCTTCGACTTCAAAGTTGCCATCGCACCACGGCAAGAACGGGTCGCGCACGGCGAGCACCATGCGCCCCTCCACCGCATAGCGCCGTCCCGCCAGCGCGTGTTCGATATCGACCAGCCGTAGCCAGATGCTGTCGACCGTCTCGCGCTTCAGGCGTCGCGAATCGGCCAGCATCCAGTAGAGCGGCTCATCGACGCTCGCATTCTCCATCTCGATGGTGCGGATGAGGTCCACGCTGGTGATGTGGCGCCAGAGGGCCGTGTAGGCGCCGGGCGTCTCCGCCGCCAGTTCTTCGATGCGCAAGAGCCCGCCGGGGACGTGGTCGCCCCAGTTCTGCTTGATGCGATAGCGCGCGTAGCCGCACAGTTCGCCATCGTCTTCGTACTCGGCGTAGTAGTTCGCCGTGAAGCCATCGCGGAAGGCGGTGGGGTCCCCGAAAACACGCACTTCCCACCACGGTTCGCTGCGCGTCACCCATCCAGGCTGCCGCAGCCGCATCCGTTCGTGGAACTTCGGCCAGCGTTCCTTCGCCTCTTCCGCGGTGGCCAGGCGCACGCGCCCTGCCGCCTCCGTGCCGAACCCCAGCGCAGACCATTCCCGCGGAAGCTTCAGGTTCATGGATTGAATGGCCAGCCCGTACCCGAAGCGGCCGTAAATCGAAGCCTCAGAGGCCCACAACGCCGCCAGCGGTTCGCCCCGTTCGTGGACCTCCTCCAGTTGCTTGCGCATCATGCCCGTGAGCACGCCCTGGCGCCGGTGCGTCGAGCGTACTGTCACCATCGTCACGCCCGCGCACCCGAGCACGCCCCCGGGCACGGACATCTGGTAGGAGAAGATGCCCGCCGTCCCCACGATCGCCGGCCCATCGAAGGTCGCGAAGTTGCGGTCGAATTCGAAGATCTTCTTGCGCTGCTCGAGGTGCTCGGGGTTGTAGTCCCACCCGAACCCCGTCGCCAGGCTCTTCGTGAACGCCTCCAGCTCTTCTTCGCGGATGTTCCGGATCTCGTATTCCATCGTCGTCTCCTGTCACCACCGGGCGGCGCCAGGATGGCGCGCGCCCCTAGAGGGGAATGTTGCCGTGCTTCTTCGGCGGGTTGCGGTCCGCCTTGTTCTGCAGCATCTCCAGCGCACGGATCACCCGCGGGCGCGTCTGGCGCGGGTCGATGACGTCATCGAGGAAGCCGCGCCCGGCCGGGATGTAAGGGTTCGCGAACTTCGCGCGGTACTCCTCGATCAGTTCCTTGCGGCGCGCTTCGGGGTCCGCTGCATTCGCTATCTCCTCGCGGTAGACCACGTTCGCGGCCGCATCCGGCCCGGCCACGGCGACCTCGGCGGTAGGCCACGCGAAATTCATGTCGCCGCGCAGGTGCTTGCTCGACATGACAAGGTAGGCGCCGCCGTAGCTCTTGCGCAGGATGACCGCGATCTTCGGCACGGTTGCTTCGCTGTAGGCGTAGAGCAGCTTCGCGCCGTGGGTGATGATGCCGCCGTATTCCTGCCCCAGCCCGGGCAGAAAGCCCGGCGTATCCACCAGCGTCACGAGCGGGATGTTGAAGGCGTCACAGAACCGCACGAAGCGCGATGCCTTGCGGCTGGCGTTGATATCCAGCGAGCCGGCGAGCTGCGCGGGCTGGTTCGCCACGAACCCCACGGAACGCCCCGCCAGCCTCCCGAAGCCAACCACCATGTTCATCGCGAACAGCTCGTGCACTTCCATGAAGTCGCCGTCATCGACGAGCCGGTGGATCACCTCGCGCACGTCGTAGGGGCGGTTCGGTTCCGCCGGGACAATTGAGAGCAGGTCTTCCTCAGCGCGCTCCGGGTCGTCGCCCGATGGCACGGCCGGGGCGTCTTCGGCGTTGTTCGATGGCAGGAACGAAAGCAGCCGGCGCACCTCGGCCATGGTCGCCTCTTCGCCCGCGACGGCGAAGTGCGCTACCCCGGAGCGCGACGCGTGCGCCTGGGCGCCGCCCAATTCGTCGTGTGTCACTTCTTCGCCCGTCACCGCGCGGATCACGTCCGGCCCGGTGATGTACATCTGTCCGCTGCCTTCGGTCATGAAGATGAAGTCGGTGAGCGCCGGGCTGTAGGCGCCGCCGCCCGCGGACGGGCCCATGATCACGCTGATCTGGGGCACCACGCCGCTCGCCAGCGTGTTCATCGCGAAGATCTCGCCGAAACCGCGCAAAGCTTCCGGCCCATCCTGGATGCGCGCTCCCCCCGAATCGATAATCCCCACGATGGGCGCGCCCGTCGTCATCGAAAGGTCCATCACCTTCAGGATCTTCTCGGCGACCGCCTCGCTCAGCGAGCCGCCCACGAGAGTGAAGTCGTAGGAAAACACGTACACCGGGCGCCCATCGACCTTGCCCCAGCCCGTCACCACCGCTTCGCCCGCGGAATTGTCGATGCTGCGCGCGCGCATGAGCATGTCCAGTTCATCGAACGAGCCGGGGTCCAGCAACAGGTCGATGCGTTCGCGCGCGGTTAGCTTGCCGCGGGCGTGCTGGGCCTCAATGCGCTTCGCCCCGCCGCCCTGCGCGACCTGCGCCTTCATCTCCAGCAGCTGCGAAAGTTTCTCCTCGGCGGTCAACTGGTCGGGCATGGATCCTGCCTTGGGGGCGAATGGCCGGCGGGAAGCGGCGGAGCCTCGCCGAATCCTAGCATCGCCCCCCAGTGGGCGCCACGAACGGGTGCCGATCGCACCACACAGTCAAATGGGCGCTGCAGTTGGGCTCAGCCGCCGTACAGCGGTCTTTGGCTCCTCCAGCGTTGAAAGCGGGCTATCTCTTGGATCAGTTCGGGACGTTGCGTCAGCTCTGCCTTCAGCAAAGCCTCGGCGTCTCTATTTACGAGCTGAAACTGTCCGAAAGCCCAAAGGCCCCTCAACACCCACAACAGACCGACGGCCGTGGCGCCCACGAAGACTATGTATGTTCCGCCGTCGGATCTGGCCATAAATGTCAGCAGGGAGATCCCGGCGGCCACGGTGACGAGCGCGACGCCAGCGGCCAGTCGCCACAGTCCCGGAGTTTCCCGGCGCCGCTGCCAGGTCGAAGCCGTTATCGCCATTAGCGTTGCAAGCTGGTCGGGTGCGGTGTTCTTGGCCAAGGTCTGCCTAATCTGAGAAAGCCTCTTGCCTTCGTTCATCGCGTCTGTGAACTCTAGCGCGGCGTCCCGATAAGCACCGAACCGCTGTTCATCGACAGGAACCATTGGCGAGTCTTCTCCTCATAGATTTCGCTGCGCGGAGACTGCACATCGCGATCCGGGATGTCAAGGTGTTCGCCCCCTTGCCCTCCCTCCCTCGTGGGCGTAGCAATAGCGCACACCCAGCCGGAGCAACGCAATGGACTTCGATATCCCCGCCGACATCACCGCACTGCTCGCCGAACTCGATAACTTCATCGAACGCGAGATCAAGCCCCTCGAAGCGGAGAACATCCAGTTCTTCGATTACCGCCGCGAATACGCCCGCACCGATTTCGAGAACGGCGGCGTGCCGCGGCGCGAATGGGAAGAGTTGCTGGCCGAGATGCGGCGCCGCGCCGACAAGGCTGGCCACCTCCGTTACGCCCTGCCCAAGCGCCTCGGCGGCCGCGATGGCACCAACCTCGGCATGGCCATCATCCGCGAACACCTCGCGGCGAAGGGCCTCGGCCTCCACAACGACCTCCAGAACGAATCCTCAATCGTCGGCAATTTCCCGCAGGTCATCATGTTCGATCGATTCGGCACGGAGGCGCAGAAGGCCGAATTCGTCGAAGGCATGATCACCGGCCGCCGCCGCGTCGCCTTCGGCCTCACCGAGCCCGCCCACGGCAGCGATGCCACCTGGCTCGAAACGAAGGCCGTGCGCGATGGTGACGATTGGGTCATCAACGGCGCCAAGCGCTTCAATAGCGGCATGCACCACGCCACTCACGACCTCGTCTTCGCGCGCACCTCCTGCGATGAGGGGAAGGCGCGCGGCATCACTGCCTTCATCGTCCCCACGAGCGCGTCCGGCCTCAAGGTCGAATACATGCACTGGACCTTCAACATGCCCAGCGACCACGCGGAGGTCAGCCTGAGCGACGTGCGCGTGGCGAACGACACGATCCTCGGACAGGAGGGCGATGGCCTCGCCCTGGCGCAGACGTTCGTGCACGAAAACCGCATCCGCCAGGCGGCCTCTGGCGTTGGTGCGGCCCAATACTGCATCAACGAAGCCGTCGCCTACGCGAAGCAGCGCGTTACCTTCGGCAAGCCGCTTTCCGAGCGCCAGGCCATCCAGTGGCCCCTCGCCGAACTACAGACCGAGTGCGAAATGGTCCGCACGCTCGTGTACAAGACCGCCTGGGAACTGGACCGCCACCACCACATGGAGGTAAGCGATAAGGTTTCCATGTGCAACTACCGCGCCAACCGCCTCGTCTGCGATGCCGCCGACCGCGCGATGCAGGTGCACGGCGGCATCGGCTACACCCGCGCCAAGCCCTTCGAGCACATCTACCGTCACCACCGCCGCTATCGCATCACCGAAGGCTCCGAGGAAATCCAGATCCGGCGCGTGGCCCAGCGTATGTTCGGGTTCGACCAGCGCTAAACGGCGATTCGCGAGACAACGAAAAGCGGAGGCCGCACCCGCCGAAGGGCGTCGCGGGCCTCCGCGTGCTCAAGAACGGTGCCGGTGCTACAAGCTCGCGCCGAACACCGCCGAGAGCAAACACACCTCAACCGTGAACATCCAGCCGTAAAGTCCCCAGAACATCCTGCGACCTCCACCGCTCACCCAGAAATCTAGGGGAGCGGGCGTGGCAGCCTGACCCCACGGCATCCGTGCCCTCCTTACGAGCGCATCACAGTCCATGGAGAAAGGGCCGCCGGGTGGTTCAGGGCGAGCTCGCCGTGGCCGCCCAGTTGGCCGTCGGCGCCCGCAGCGCCCGCCAGTCCGCGACCTGCGCCGCCCACGGGCGATGCACTTCCGCCCGCCAGCCGGGGTGATAGAGCGGCGCCAGCAGGAGCCCATTCCAGGGGACCGCTTGCCCCGCCGCCTCGCGCAGTCGTAGCCCGTGCGACGCCACCATGCCCATCGCTGCCAGCGCCACGGCGCCCATGGTCACCACCACCCGCGGCCGCACCACTTCCACCACCGCTGTCAGGTGTCCCGCGCAGGCACGGATTTCAGCCGTCGTAGGGGTGCGGTTCTTGGCCGCAACGCCGAGCGGCAGGCAGAGCACGGCGTTCGTCACGAACACCTCCGTGCGCATCAGGCCCGCCTCCGCCAGCAGCGCCTCGAAGCGCCCGCCCGCGCGGTCTCCCTTGAACGGCACGCCGGTGCGCGCCGCGCCCAACCGCCCCGGCGCCTCGCCCACGAACAGCCAGTCGCAGGGCACGGGGCCGTTGCCCGGCCCGAGCACCGCGCTACCCGGTGCCACTTCAGCACAGCGCCGGCAGGCCGCCGCCGCCTCGAATACGCCGCTGGTCGCACCCATGTCCCCAGTTTCACCCCCGCCGCGCGGCTCTGCTAGGATCCCTCCACTCTCCTCTTGAGGCTCCCGTATGGACCACCGCGTCGTCACCGAAGGGCTCCAGTTCCCTGAAGGCCCGCTCGAACTCCCGGGAGGCGACATCCTCCTCACCGAGATTCGCGCGGGCGTCCTCACGCGCGTGCGCCCAGATGGCACGAAGTCGTTGTTCGCCACCACCGGCGGAGGGCCCAACGGCGCCGCCCTCGGCCCCGATGGCGCCATCTACGTCACCCAGAACGGTGGCTTTGAATGGCACGACCGCAAGCTCCCGGACGGCTCCACCATCTTCGCCCCCGGTGACCAGCCCGCCGACTACATCGGCGGCCAGATCCAGCGTGTCAGCGCCGATGGCGGGGAAGTGACCGCCCTCTATCGTTCCTGCGGCGAGCAACGCCTGCGCGGCCCCAACGACCTGGTCTTCGATGCCGAGGGCAACTTCTACTTCACCGACCTCGGCAAGACCCGCCCGCGTGAAGCAGACCGCGGCGCCATCTACTACGCCTCTGCCGACGGCAAAATGATCCGCGAAGCCGTCTTCCCCATGGAACGCCCCAACGGCATCGGCCTCAGCCCGGATGGGAGTACGCTCTACGTCGCCGAGACGCCCACCAACCGTGTCTGGGCGTGCGAGGTGACCGGCCCTGGCGAAATCGGCCGCCGCCGCGTCCTTGGCAGCGCCCCTGCCGGCGGCCCCGCCAACCTGGCCATGCTCGATTCGCTCTGCGTCGATAGCGAAAGCAACGTCATCGTCGCGACGCTGGTCAACGGCGGCCTCACCTCCATCGCGCCCGATGGCAGCGCCACCCATTACCCAACGGGCGACTACTTCACCACCAACGCCTGCTTCGGCGGGCCGGGGCTGCGCAGGCTCTACGTCACCCTGAGCACGCGTGGCCAGCTGGTCGCGTTCGATGACTGGCCCACGAGGGGCCTCAAGCTCCACTTCCAGGCCTGAACGGGGGTGGACGCTGCCCAACTGCTCGATGTCTTAGCCCGCCTGGAAGCAGCCGGTGTCCGCACATGGCTCGACGGCGGCTGGGGCGTCGATGCCCTCCTCCGCACCCAGACCCGCGACCACGCTGACGCCGACATCGTTATAGCGCGCGACGACTCCACGCGCGCCGCGGAAGCGCTGGCAGCCGACGGCTTCGCGCACGACGCGTCCGCCGACCCTGGCCTGCCCGCGCGGCTCGTCTTGCGCGCCGCCGACGGGCGCTCTATCGACCTGCACCCGATCGTCTTCGATGAGCGCGGGAACGGCTGGCAGCAGCTTTCCGCGCGCGGCTGGGGCGCCTACCCCGCGGCGGGGCTCGAAGGCAACGGCGAAGTTGGCGGCCGCGCCGTGCGCTGCATTACTGCCGACCTGCAACTGCGCCACCACCTGGGCTACGACTGGGGCGAAACCGACCGCGCCGACATGGCCCACCTGGCCGCCCGCTTCGGCGTCGCCCTCCCGCCCCTATCCGCCGAATAGACCTGCTCCTAGGCGGGGGCAGCGAAGAGCTGGACCTGCAAGGTCACCTCGTCTGCCACGGTGACGAAGCCCGCGATATCCGGCTTGGTGATGCCGAATTCGTCGTAACGAAACTTCACCGTCGCCAGGCCGCTGAGGATCTCGCCGTCCTGTTTGACTTTCAGCTCCCAGACGACCGCTCTCGTCACGCCCCGCAGTTCGAGCATCCCGGTCAACTGCATCACACTGTCGTTGGGACCGAACGCCGCGGGCATCCCCTCCAGCTTCGTCGCCGTGAACACCGCATCCGGGAAGCGGGATGTCTGCAACGCTCCCTGCACGCGGTCGTCGCGCCGCGATTCGTCGCTGCGCAACCCCTTCAGGCCAACCCAGAAGGTGGTCGTCTTGCCTTCGGCGAGGCCGCCCGCCGCCAGGTGGAACTCCCCGCTCACGCTCGTCGTGGTCCCTTTCGCCGTCGAAGTTGTGGGCAGGCTGGCCAGCCGTTCCGGCGCCAGGTACCACGCCTGTGATTGGCCCGCGATGATGCGAAAACTACGGCCATTCAGGGTCGATGGGGCCGCCGCGGCAGCAGCGCCCGGTGCTATCGCCTGGGCGGTGGCACTCGCCGCCGGAGTGGCCGTTTGGCTCGCCGCTTCCCGCACCGCGTCCGTGACCGGCGCCGCTTGCTTCTGTGCTTCGTTCGTTTCGCGGATGAAGAACCACCAGCCAGCGCCCGCCAGCAGCACCAGCAGCACGGCCACTCCGGCGAGGCGAACGGGAAGCAGCTTCCAGCGCATTATTCGGCGTTCCAATCGAAAGGGGCTGCGGGCAGTGTCGCGCGCCGGCCGGTAAACCTCTGTAAAGCGCACATGCGACCCTGCCCGGCCGCGAGGGTATGCTCCGCCCCATGCTCCGTGGCCTCGCCGGGATGCTTTCGCTCTGGGCGGTTGGTGCAATCGCGCTGCGCTCCATCGTCATCCCGCCTGAACACTGCCCGCAGATCGATAGCCAACTCGCGCGCGAATCGGCGCGCGCTTCGGGCGCCTGGATCGAACGGGCCCTACAGCCCGATGGCACCTACGTCTACGAGTACGACGCGCCCGCCGATGCCCTCCCCGATGCGTACAACGTCGTCCGCCACGCGGGCGTCACCATGTCGCTCTACCAGCTCGCCGCCGAAGGCGACGCCAGCGTGCTCCCGGCCGCCGATCGGGCCCTCGCCTGGATGGAGTCGAACCTCTTACGCCACGGCGATTGGGCCGCCTTCCAGGACCCGCGCAGCGGCCACGTCCAGCTCGGCGCGAGCTCGCTCATGCTCATGAGCCTCAACCATCGCCGCCTGGCGACCGGGGAAGGCCGGTACGACGCCCTCATGCGCGAAGTGGCGCACTTCATCCTCGTGTTGCAGCGCGACGACGGCAGCTTCCTCAATCGCTGGGACCCCGCGCTGGAGGCGCCCTACCCCGCCGAGACTTCCCGCTACGCCACGGGAGAAGCCTTCTGGGCCCTCGCCATGATGCACCGCTTCTTCCCCGGCGAAGGCTGGGACCGCCCCGCCCGCCTCGTCGCCGACTACCTTTCCCTCCACCGCGACGAAGTCGAGAAGAACAAGTTCCCGCCTTGGGCGGACCAGTGGGCCGCCTACGGTCTGGCGGAGATGGCCGCCTGGCCGCGCGAGCCCGCTGCCGCCCACCACCTCAGCGACGCCAACGTCCGTTACGCAGGCGACCTCTCGGCCCGCTTCGGCTTCCTGGTGCGCGCCGAATCACAGCGCACGAACGGCTGGTGGTCGGAGCTTATCCACGGCCGCCAGGTGCGCGCCGCGGGCATGGGCACCTGGGTCGAAGCCCTCACCTCACTCTGGCGCCTCGCGCGCATCGACCCCCGCCTGGGCGGGCTCGAAGCGAAGCTGGCGGAGCGCGCCATCTGCGGCGCCGCGATGCTCGCCGCCCGCCAGGTCACCCCCGCCGAAAGCGGGGCCTACAGCCGCTCCTCGCTGGCCGAGGGCGCCTGGTTCACGAAGGGCATCACGCGCATGGATGACCAGCAACACGCCCTCTCCGGGCTGATCCGCACGGTTGCCATCATCGAATCGCGGCCAACAGCCGGTGACTGACTACGTCCGCCTGACTGTCATTTTTTTCGCGGCGATCAACCCCGCTTCCGTCGCGCTGGCGCTGTACGCCTGGCGGGACTGGCGGCTTCAGCCACGGCTGCGGGCCGTGCTCTTGGGCGCCGTGGTCGCCATCGGCGCCCTGGCGCTGGCGGCCATGTTCTCGACAACCCTGCTCGACGCCCTGGATATCGAACCGGAGACGTTCCGTATCGCCGCCGGCATCATCATGGTGACGGCCGGGGTGCAGGCTGTGTGGCGGCCCCATCGCCCCTACGCCCCGCAGTCGCCGGGGTGGCAGGCCGGGTTCTTCCCGCTGGCGCTGCCCCTCCTCGCCGGGCCGGCCTCCCTCGCCGCCGCGCTCAGCTACGCCGCCGATGAAGGCGAGGGCATGGCCGTTGCCGCGTTCGTCCCGGCGCTCGTTGCCGCGGCGGCGCTGGTGGCCTTCCCACCGCCGGGCGCGCGCTTCGCGTTGCAGGCAGTGGCCGCTGTCGCCGGTGCCCTGCTCGTGGCCGTTGCCGCCGGGCTGATCGTCAGCGGCGTCAGGGATATCTGAGCGGTGCGCTATCTCCCCGCCCAGCGGTCCCGGTGCGCGAACTCCTCCATCGACACGCGCTGGCGCCCGCCGTGCAGGCT
This sequence comes from Tepidiformaceae bacterium, assembly GCA_051003295.1. Lineage (GTDB taxonomy): Bacteria > Chloroflexota > Dehalococcoidia > Tepidiformales > Tepidiformaceae. The sequence continues at coordinate 12,190 of JBPCLM010000090.1, forward strand.
CGCCGCCGGCTCGGGGTAGCCCATCGCCAGCACGATCGCCACCGTGTGCCCTTCCGGCAGCGCGAGGACGCGCCGCGCGCACTCCGCATCGTGCATCGATGTGGCGCAGCTCGTGACGCCCTCCGCCCAGGCGGCCACCATCATGTTCTGCGCCGCTCGCCCCGCATCGAAGGCGCCGCCGCCTGGCGTCAGCACCACCGCCAACGCGACCGCGCAGCCGGGCACGTGCTCCGCGAACTGCCCGCAGGCGGCCAGCTCCACCTTGCGGGGTGCCTCGTCCACGACTACCACGCGCACGGGCTGGCTGTTCTTGGAACTCCCCGCCATGCGGCCCGCCTGCAGCACCCGCTCGAGGACACCGGCGGGCACAGGCCGCGCATCGTACTTGCGCGTGTCCCGCTTCGTCACAATCGCCCGGTACGCGTCCATGCACGCCTCCTGCTGGCCGGTTATGGTCGCACAGCCTACCTGTTACCCGCCCCGCGTCCTACACTCCTTCAACCACATCCTTTCTCTGGGGAGTTCGGAATGTCCGGCCACTCGAAATGGTCCAGCATCAAGCGCGCGAAGGGCGCCAACGACGCGAAGCGTGGCGCGCTCTTCACCAAGCTTTCGCGCGAAATCATCCTCGCCGCTCGCCAGGGTGGCGCCGACCAGGGCATAAACTTCAAGCTGCGCCTGGCCGTGCAGCGCGCGAAGGCCGCCAACATGCCCAACGACAACATAGAACGCGCCATCGCCAAGGGCGGCGGCGCCGGCAGCGAAGAACAACTCGAGGAGATCATCTACGAAGGCTACGGCCCCGGTGGCACCGCCATCCTCGTTTCTGCCCTCACCGACAACCGCAACCGCACCGTGGCAGAAGTCCGCCACCGCTTCAGTCGCGCGGGCGGCAACCTCGGCGAAACCGGCTCCGTCGGCTGGCAGTTCGCCGCTCGCGGCCTCATCACCCTGCCCACCAACGGCCACGATCCCGACGAGATCGCCCTCCGTGCAATCGATGCGGGCGCCGACGACGTGGAGGTCCAGGGAGACACCATCGAAGTGAGCACCGGGCCCGCAGACCTCGAGCCCGTGCGCAAGGCCCTCGAAGCAGGCGGCCTCGAAATAGAGAACGCCGACTTTGCGATGGTGCCTACCGTCACCATCGAACTCGATGACCGCACCGCGCACCAGGCCCTGCGCCTCCTCGAAGCGCTGGAGGACCTTGAAGACGTGCAGCGTGTCTACTCCAACGCCGAGTTCAGCGACGGGGCCCTCGAAAGCTACGCCGGTTAGGCACAGCTTCGCATTGTCAGGCCGGCGCGGCCCCGATCTGCTGCAGGAACGTGAGCATATCGAAGTACTGCCGGCTCGACTGAACCTTGCCGTCGCGCACATCGATCGACCAGATGCCCGGAGTCTTCTGCTGCTTTCCGGAGGCAGGGATGGAGCCACCCGGTGTCTCCAGCGGACCCGTATGCGTGCCCTGCCACATCAGTTCCAGAGCCACCGTCTCACCGCTGGCGAAGACGTTCCTTACGGTCCCGGTGACATCGGGCATCGCGACTTTCCAGGCCTGGAAGGCCGCCAGGATCGCGTCGGCACCCTGGATGTTGCGTTGTGTGCCGTACTCCTCGTAGACGCTGTTCGCGGCCAGCGTCCCCTTCATGGCCGCCCAGTCCGCCTTGTTGAACGATTCCAGGCACGCCCGTGCCACGGTCTCAGCTTGTTGCGACATAAGAGCTCCTTCCCCTCAACCTTGTGTAACCGGGCGGGCCATTCGGCCCGGAGCGGCCACACTACTCCCTCGCAATGGGCCCTGCAAACGCTGCTCGGGGGTGACCGGAGGTGCCGCGGAGGGCATCCTTTGGTCAGGCCCCACCTCGACGGGGCAGTTCATTCAGCCGCGTGTGCGCCCAGTGCGTGATCGCTACCGCCAGCGCGTCCGCCGCGTCCGCGGGGGTGGGAGCCGCGGGCAACGAGAGCTGTAGCTGCACCATCGCCGCCACCTGCGACTTTTCTCCCCGGCCATAGCCCGCCACGGTCTGCTTCACGACCGCGGGCGCGTAATCGCACACCGCCAGCCCCGCGTCGGCCATGCCGATGATCGCGGCCGCGCGCGCCTGTCCGAGCGCCAGGGCGCTGCGCGCGTTGTTTCCCACGAAGGAAGCCTCGATCGCGCCCGCACCCGCTTCCCACTCCTTCGCTATGGCCCGTACACCGTCACGGATCGCCACCAACCGCTGGGCGAGGGGTGCACCCGCGCGCGTGCGGATGGCGCCGTGGTACACGTGCACGCAGCGGTCCCCGGCGACGTCGATCACCCCGAATCCCGTGACCTGCAACCCCGGGTCGATGCCAATGATGCGCATGGCGCGATGGTAGGCCACGGCGCGATCGCCCGTCAGCCCCCCGTTGGCAGCCAGGCGGCTACACTCGTTCCATCCGACGCCCATGGACGCCGCATATGCCCACCGCCACGGACCGCTACGGACTGCCCCTCAGCACGTCTTCTCCCGCCGCCGCCGCTGCCTATGTCGAAGCCATCGACCTCACGCTTTCCGCGAACGTGGGCGCTGACGAACGCCTCGCGGCGGCCATCGAAGCGGACGAAGGCTTCGCACTCGCCCACGCGGGCCTTGCGCGTGCCCAGCAGTATCGTGGGCGCATCCCCGAAGCCCGCGCCAGCGCTGCCCGCGCCCGCGAACTCGCCGCCGGCGCCACCCGACGCGAGCAGCAGCACGTCGAAGTTATCGCCACAGCGGTCGATGGCAACTCCAGCCGCGCCCTCGCCCTGGCCTGCGAACATCTGCGCGATTTCCCCCGCGATGCCTTCGTGCTCAGCCAGGCGAACGGGCCCTTCGGCCTCATCGGCTTCGGCGGCGGCCCCGACTGGCGCCAGGAGATGTTCGCCCTGCTGGACCCGCTCGCCCCGGCTTACGGCGATGACTGGTGGTTCCTCAGCGCCCACGCCTTCGCGCACAACGAGCTGTACCACTTTCAAGAGGCACGCCGGCTTGGCGAGCGCTCGCTCGCGCTCTACCCGCGCAGCGGCCACGGCTCACACACGCTGGCGCACGTCTTCTTCGAAACCGGCGACGAGCAGGGCGGCGGCGCCTTCCTCGATGCGTGGCTCGAAGGCTACGATCGCGCCGCTCAGCTCCACGGCCACCTCTGGTGGCACCGCGCCCTCTTCGCCCTCGCCGCCGGCCAGTGCGACCGCGCGCTGGAGGTGTACGACGCCCACCTTCGTCCCGGCGTGAACGAAGGCGTCGCCATCATCGCGCTCGCGGATTGCTCCGCGCTCCTCTGGCGCTGCGGCCTCTACGGCGAAAGCGAGGAGCCGCTGCCGTGGCTCGAAGTGCGCGATTTCGCCGCCACGTCGTTCCCGCGCGCGGGCGTCACCTTTGCCGATACCCATGCGGCCCTCGCCTTCGCCGCCGCTGGTGACGGCGAAGCCCTCGCTCGCCTGAGTGGGGAGCTCGCCTCCCGCCTCGCCGATGGCCGCCTTCCCGCTGGCGAAGTCGTGGTCGCGCTCGTCGACGCGCTCGCCTCCTTCGCCAATGGAGACTACGCCGCCGCCTGCGACCGGCTGCAGCCCTTCGCCGCGCAGGTGGTGCGAGTCGGTGGCAGCAACGCCCAGCGTCAGGTCTTCGAAGACACGCTGCTCGAAGCCTACTTGCGTGCCGGCCGCTTCCCCCAGGCCGAGACGATGCTGCGCGCACGCCTCCAGCGCCGCCCGTCCGCCCGTGATCAGGCCTGGCTCACCCGCGCGACGGCGGGCGCGGCTGCCGGCCAGGCGGAGCAGACCTACGCCCGGATGTCGCGCGCATAATCGCGGCCGCCCCGCACGGTCACGCGCATGATGGCGCCCGCCCGCGAATCGTCCTCCACAATTTCGATGACGCCCGCGGCGATGTCCTCTGGCTGCAGGATGCCGCCCACCTGCAGTTTCATCGCCTCCACGCGCTCGTCGCCACTGCGGCGCACCAAGGGAGTGTCCGTAAAAGAAGGGCAGATCGCGTTCACGCGGATGCGGTCCTGGGGCGCCAGGTAGGCCAGCGAACGCGTGAAGTTGATGACCCCCGCCTTCGTAGCCGCGTACACCGGCGAATCGGGCATCGGCAGCAGCCCACCCATCGAAGCCGTGTTGATGATGACGCCGCCCCGCCCCCGCCGCATCTCGCGCACCGCGATGCGCGTCGCATCGATGACCGCCGTCAGGTTTATTTCGACCAACTGCTGCCAGTCGCCGGGGGCGTCATCGAACAGCGCCTCGCCACCGATGCCCGCGTTGTTGCAGACGATGTCGAGCCGCCCGAAGTGTTCGGCCGCCGATGCGAAGGCCGCCGCCAGGTGTTCTGTGCGCGTCACGTTGCAGTGCCGGCCGAGGGCGATCCCGCCCTGCGCGTCGATCATCGCCGCCGTCTCGTCCGCCGCCCCGCTGTTGATGTCTGCGCAGATGACGCGTGCGCCGCATGCACCGAGCGCCACCGCCATCGCCCGCCCGATGCCCGATCCCGCGCCGCTCACGACGGCCGCCGTGCCTTCGATCTCCATTGTCCCTCCTGCGCCGCTCCGCCCGCCGCGGCCGCGCCAACGATAGCAGACGACGGGCCGCGCGAGCCGCGAGCGAGGCTTACGCCGGCCGGATGTTCTGGTTCATGTGGAACACGTTGTCCGGGTCGTACTTGCGCTTCACTGCGCGCAGGCGTTCGTAATTCGCGCCGTAGGCGGCGGCGACCGAATCCTCGCCCTCGCCCTCCCCGAGGTAGTTCACGTAACGGCCGCTGGCCTGGAAGGGGCGCATCGCATCGAAGGCGGCGCGCGCCCAGGCGATGTTCACAGCGGACTGCGCGGGGTCGAGCCACTCCGAAACGACGAGCAGGTTGTACCCCGTAGAGCGGTGCGGGAAGGCGGTCTCCGTGACCCCTACCCGTGTCACCGCACCATGGACGTGTTCGAGCACCAGCCCGCTCATGGGCGAAGGGCACGCGCTGAACTGCTCCGCGATCGTGTCGATGGCGGCGTCGTCCAGGTCTTCGAGGAAGCTCGACTTCCAGTAGCTCAGCGCTCCCTTGGGGAAGCCCGCATCGAGCATGGCGTTGGTGGCCGAATACGTGTTCGGCGCGATCGCATCGATCATGGGAGGGCCGAATTCGCGCAGGGGACGGAGCGTCGCCTCGGCTTCAGCCATGCTGCCCGAATGGCAGACGATGATGGCCGCCAGTTGCACGCCCGAACCGTCAGGGGCGTGCAGGAGACCCGCGAAGGCGGTGGCGTCATCCGGTAGCGATGCCGTGAACTCCCGAAAGAACCGCAGCACATCGCCAGCCTTCGTAATCGGGTGGGCGACGAGCCCGCTCAGCACCTGGCCGACAGGGTGGAGCCTGTATTCGAGCGATGCCGCCACGCCGAAGTTGCCGCCTCCCCCGCGGATGCCCCAGAACAGGTCTGGGTGCTCATCGGCGCTGACGTTCAAGACCTCGCCATCCGCCGTGACGATCTCGGCGCCGATCAGGTTGTCAATCGCGAGTCCATGCTTTCCCATGAGCCAGCCGAAGCCGCCTCCGAGCGTGAGGCCCGCGATGCCCGTACTGGAAACTTCTCCGCCCGTGCAGGCCAGCCCGTGGAGCTGGGTTTCGCGGTTGAACTCCGCCCACGTGGCGCCGCCTTGCGCGCGGCAGGTGCGCGCCACCGGGTCGACGTGGATGCCCTTCATCAGCGAAAGGTCGATCATCATGCCGTCATCGCAGCAAGCGTTGCCGGCCACGTTATGACCCCCGCCCCGCACGGCGATCTCGAGCGCGTTGGCGGTGGCGAACCGCACCGCCCGCACCACATCGGAGGTCCCCAGGCAGCGCGCGATGACGGCCGGGTGGCGGTCGATCATGCCGTTGTGAAGCTGGCGCGCCTCATCGTAGCCGGCCTCTCCCGCCAATAGGAACTGGCCCGAAAAATCGCTCGCCAGGTCTTCGATGCGGGCCCGATCAACGGTGGTCTGCAGCGCCATCTCAATCCTCCACTGACCATGAGTGCGCGAAGCGTACGGCAGGGCGGCGACAGCGTCCATGCCTGGCTTTACGTTGGCTCGCTATGCTGAGAGACGTGAACCCGCGCCTCCTTTTCAGTCTCCTCCCCGTGGCAATCTTCTACGTCCTCTACCGGGCCGATTTCCCCACCTGGGTGGCCATCTCCGGAGGGTTCGCCTGCTCGGCGGTTGTCCTCTACTTCAACCGCCGCGACCGCCTCATCGGTATCCTCACCCTCTTCGGATTCGTGATCGTCGCCGCCTCGGCGGTGGTGGGCGTCGTCTGGTCGAGCGAAAAGGCGTATCTGGCCTCGGGGCCCATCTCCGATTTCCTCTTCGTGCCGCTCTATGCCGGCAGCATCGTCTTGCGCCAGCCGCTGGTCGGCGGCATTTCGCGCGAGCTCTTTCCCGCCATTGCCGGCCGCTTGCCGCCCTCCGCGCCGCTGTTCGTGCGCCTCTCGATCGCCTGGGCGCTGTTCGACTTGATCCACGGCGCCATCCGCACCTGGCAACTGGCGAACCTTTCCGTGGGCGAGTACATCATTTGGAGCCGCGTCGTGGGCTGGCCGTTGAGTGGGACGCTGCTCGCGGTCACGGCCTTCCTCATCTATCGCGAGGCTCGCCGCCTGGAACCGGGCGGCGATGGTACCGTTGCCGCTGCCGAGGCGGCCGGCCGCTAGAACTCTCCCGCCAGGTCGCGCTTCCCCTCGCTGCTCGAAAGGGCCGCGTGATTGAGGATGTTGCGCGACATCGAGGACATCTCCAGCTTCGAGCGCGCGCCGTAGATCTCCGCCCGCAGCGCATGGGCGGCTTTCGAACCAGGTTCGGCGAGCACGGCGAACTCTACGAGGTGGCAGGCCAGCCTTAGGTTCCCTTCCTCCGCGAGCGCCCCCGCCCGCTCTAGTACCGGGTCGAGCCCGCCCGCGAGCGCCACCCATTCGCCGGCCTGTTCCGTCCGCGGCGCCGGCAGCAGGTTGTCCGGTTCGCCCTCGTACCATCCCCCATACAGCCGCCAGACGTTGCGGATGATGAACTGCGGGTGGTCGTACACGGGCCGCAGGTACGGCTTTTCGAGCAGGTGGGCGGGCACTTCCAATTCGTGCAGCACGCGGTCGAGCGTGGCGCCGCTATTCATCAGCGCCAGCACCTGTCCCTCGATGGATTCGAGCAGTTCAGCGGTGTCGGTGAGCGCCACGCGGATGCGATCCGCCCCGAAGATCGGCAGGCCGTGCCCCGGGAGCATCGTTTCCGCGCCCAGCGCCGCCATCTCGCGCAGTCCAGCCGCCCACTCGCCGGGATAGCGCTGCACCTTCTGCGGGTTGCCGGCGTTCGGCACGGCGTAGATGAAGAGGTCGCCCGGCGCGAGCAGCTTCCGTTCCGGCACCCACGTCCAGGTGGCGTCTTCGGTTTCGCCGCGCGTGTGGTGCAGTTCGAACGTCAATTCCCCGGCGCGAAAGGCCATCCGCCCCTGGTAGGTCACGTCCGGGTAGCGTGTCTGTTCGGGCCAGCGGAAGCGGCCCATCGGCAGCGCGAACTGGCGCACGTTGATGGCCGTGTTCCACCCCAACGTGCGCTTGTACCGCTCGAAGTGCCATTCGAGCAGCGCGTGGCCGTACACCAGCGGCCGCGGCCAGCCTCGTTGGGCCGCTTCTTCATCGAATGGCGCGAGGCCAAACGTATGGTCCACGTGGTGGTGCGAAAACACGGCCGCCCGCAAGGGCGCATGCGGCCGCCAGCCACGCACGGCGCTGAATTGCGTCGTCACGTCCTGCAGCGAACCGGTGTCCAGCATCACCAGCCCGTCGCCAGTGTCAACCGTGTTCGTGCTCGCCGTGCCCTTGTAGTACAGCACCCCCTCAGCGATCTCCTGGGCCTCGGGGAAGCGCGCCCCCACCGGGTGCACCTCCATCGTCGTCACGCGTCCGTCCCAGAGCTGCTCCGAAAGCTCACGGATATCGACCATCGCCGTCCCCCATCGCGGCCGTTCAGCGCCCGCAGGACCGGATCATACGCGGGTGACGACCTCCCCCTGGCTGGCCTTGAGCGCATCGAAGTGCGCTCGCAAGGCACCCGCCTCCTGACCCACCTTGTGCATCGCCGCCGCCACCTGCGCCATCAATTCCGGGCGGTCCACGTAATGGTTCCCGCCCACCTGGAACTCGATGCGCGCCATCTCTTCGGCCACGGGGCAATCGCCCTTGCGGTACACCACCGGCTCATCCGCGATAGCCCACGGGTAGCCGCGGCCGAAGTAATCGTGGTCCTGGAAGCGGGGGCGCAGGTACAGGGGCACGCGCACGTACACGCCCGCGTTCACCCCCTCCGCCTTCAGCGCCTCCACGAACTCCGTCCGCGAAAGCGGCAAGACGCCCGGCCGGTACACGAAGGGGATGTTGTAGTACCCGTGCCGGTCGGTCTCCGGCAGCGCCGCCGGCACCTCCACATACGGCAGGTCACGCACCCGCTCGTAGAGGTCGCGCGCGTTGCGGTTGCGCGCCTGCGTCCATCCCTCCAGGTATTTGAGTTGTATGTTCGCCATCGCCGCCGACATGGAGTGCATGCGGTAGTTGAAGGCGAGACTGTCGATCTTCTCCCGGAACTCTGGCAACTCCAGTTCCGCGTCGAGCCGCTGGGGGTGCGTGCCCATGCTCATGGCACGCTCGTACAGCTCGCGGTCGTCACAAATCAGGATCCCGCCTTCGCCCCCTGTGAGGTTCTTCGAGGCCTGCAGCGAAAAAGCGCCCACCGTCCCCCAGGACCCAACCAGCCTCCCGGCGTGCTTCCCCCCGTGCGCCTGCGCGCAGTCTTCGATGACGGCGAGCCCGTGCCGCCCGGCTACTTCCATGATGCGCGTCATGTCCGCCGGGAAGCCGAAGATGTGCACCACCACGATCGCGCTCGTGCGCGGCGTCACCTTCGCCTCGATCGAAGCGGGATCCAGCGTGAAGGTCGCGCGGTCGATATCGGCGAAGATGGGGATGGCCAGGTTCTGCAGCACGCAGCTCACCGAAGCCCCCCACGTGAAAGGCGAGACGATCACCTCATCCCCGGGTTGCACGCCGGCCCCGTGCAGCGCCAGCATGAGCGCCGCCGTGCCACCGTTGACGGCCAGCCCGTACTTGCGCCCGTGCATGGCCGCGAAGGCGCGCTCGAAGTCACCTTGCGTGCCTTCGGCGCCCACCGGGCAGAGCGTCTCCTCGGTGATCACGCGCGTGATTTCCGCCAGCGCTTCCGCATCCACGAGTGGCCACGGAGGCAGCGTGGCCGTCACGGCCTTCGCCCCGCCGAGAAGCGCAGCAGTCGTCATTGGTTCTCCCGTATGCGGGCGTGCGCCCGGATGCGGCGAGTATCCCCTTGCGCGCCGTGCGCGGGCAAGCGCGCCAGCCTAAACTGCGGCCATGTCCCGCTTTGAAGCGTTGCGCAGCTTCGCTCTCGCCTTCCCCGGCGCCTACCCCGACCACCCCTGGGGCGAAGACGAAACCGTCTACAAGACCGCCAAGGGCAAGATGTTCGTGGTCTGCAGCGAAGATGAAGCCGCTATCCTCCACGCCACCGTCAAGCTCACCCCCGATGAAAGCGTCGCCGCCCTCACGCTCCCCTTCGTCTCGGTCGCTCGCTACGTCGGGCGCTACGGCTGGGTGACCGCTCACATCAAGGACGACACCGAACTCGAAATCACCCTCGAGTGGGTGGCCCGCAGCCACGAAATCGTCTCCAGGGGCGGCGCCCGCCGCCGCTAGCCGGGCGTCCTATCAGCCGCAGCGTGGACGCCCCTCGCGCCACCACGTATGCTCCGCCCCTCCCGGAGGAGCAAGCATGAGCATCACCGACCAATTCCTCGTCACGGGGCGCACGGCCATCGTCACCGGAGCCTCATCGGGGCTCGGCGTCACCTTCGCCCGTGTCCTCTCCCAGGCCGGCGCCAATGTTGTCCTCGCCGCCCGCCGCGTGGACCGCATGGAAGCGGTGGCCAGCGAGCTCAAGCAGTCGGGCGCCGAAGTCCTCGTCCAGCATTGCGACGTCACCGACTCGGCCAGCGTCGCCGCGATGGTGGAAGCGGCCTGTGCCCGCTTCGGGCGCGTGGACATCCTCGTGAACAACGCGGGTATCGCCGCGGAGGCCGGGCTGTTGCCCGAGCGCATCACGGACGACCTCTGGATTACCACCATGAGCACGAACGTCAACGGGCTCTTCTGGTGCTGCCGCGAAGTGGCACAACGCCAGCTCGCCGACGGCCAGGGCGGCTCCATCATCAACATTGCCTCGATCATGGGTCTCGGCGCCTCCCAGAACCTCGCCTCGGCCTACCAGGCGGCGAAGGGCGCGGTCGTCAACCTGACAAAGAACCTTGCCGTCAGCTGGGCGGACCGTGGGGTGCGCGTGAACTGCATCGCCCCGGGCTGGTTCCCCTCCGAAATGACTCAGCCATTTTTCGATGTCCCTGAGTTCTTGGAACGCTTCACTTACTCCGCGCCGATGGCGCGCGTCGGCCACCCCGACGAACTGGGCGGCGCGCTTCTCTTCCTCGCCAGCGATGCTTCGAGCTTTGTCACCGGCCAGACGCTCGCCGTAGATGGCGGCGCGATGGCCGCTTCGGGCACGGCTCCCCTTTACACGGAAGCGCTCTACGCCGCCCAGGCCGCTGTCGCCGGCGAACTCGGGACACCGATCCGCCCGCCTGCCTGATCGCCCGCCGCCGCCAGCAGGGCTTGCGCGCGGTCACGGAGTACACCAGGGGCAGGCTCGGCAGCGGCGCGGGCGGGTACCAGCGCCGGCCCGAGGGCCTCGGGCCTGCATGCCGGTGCCGGCTCGACCGGGCGCCGGCGTGGGCTACACTCGCGGCGTACATACGATAGAGAGGTGTGCGATGTCTGCCGAGACCGGCCCGGACGCGCCGATCGCCGTTGCGACCAAGCCGCCGCCCGGATACTGGCGGCGCGAATCCAGCCACTTCCCGCAGCCGCTTTCGCCGATGACCCGTTCGCTGATGATCGAGCCGATCAACGTGGCCTTCCGCCGTGTGTTCGCAGAGACCGGGGCGCTGTTGGAGGGCGTCGAGTTCCGCGAAATCGGTGGCTGGGTGTACAACCGCCAGGTCCCCCTCGGAGGGAAGGACCGGAAGGCGCCGCCGAAGTGGCTGATGTGGCTGGCAGTGCGCACGATACCCAGCCTCCGGAGGCGCGTCCGGACGAACCTAGAGGGCATCCGCAGCGACCTCACCTTCCAGTGGGTGGAGCGCTGGTACAACGAATGGCGGCCCGCGCAGGAGGCGGCGATCGCCCGGCTGCGAGCGGTTGACCTCCAGGAACTGGACGACGCGGCATTCATCGCTTACGTGGCGACCCTGCGAGTCTTCTTCGAAGAGAGCATCAACATCCACTTCAGGCTTGCGGCAGTGTCGCTGCCCGTCGTTGAGCTGGTCTTTGCTTGCGACGAAATGCTGGGATGGGACGAACGGCGGGGACTGTCGCTGCTCACCGGGCTCTCGACGACCAGCACCGAACCTGCGCGGCGCCTCGCTGAACTGACGCGGATGGCAGCCGAACGCCAGGCAGTGCGCGAGGCGATCGAAAGTGGCGGCCCCGGGACCGCGGCGCGGCTCGCGTCCATCGATGCTGAGTTCGCGGCCGCGTTCGACGCTTATCAGCACGACTTCGCCTGCCGGGCGCTGCGTTACGAGGTCGCCGACCCAACGCTCGCCGAACTCCCGGACCTCACGGTGACGCTCATCCGCGACCAGATGACGCGGGGGTACGACCCGATGGCGGCGGCTGCCTCCGCGGCGGCGAAGCGGGAGGAGACCGCAGCGACCGCACGGGCCACTCTCAGCACGCGTCCCGCCGCCGACGGCGCGCGGTTCGACCGGCTCCTGGCGCGGGCACAGCGCGTCTACCCGGTGCGCGAAGACAACGAATTCACGACCGTGAGCGTTCCCCTCGCGTTGGCTCGCTATGCGGCCCGGGAGGCTGGGCGGAGGCTGGTGACGCGGGAGGAACTGGCAGAACCGGACGACGTGTTCTTCCTCGAATGGCACGAGATGGCCGAGCGCCTTGAGGCTGGCGGAGACGCCCGGGACCTGGTCGCACGCCGCAAGCGCGAACGCAAATGGGTGCTCGAGCATCCCGCCCTGCCAGCCTACGGGACGCCGCCGGGTCCGCCGCCCTCGTTCGATGCCCTCCCGGCGGAGACGGCCGTAGCGATGAAAGCCATCCTCTGGGCGTTTCAGCGGGTGTTCGAAGAGGACCGAACAGCACAGAAACAGATGGGCGGCGCAACCCTGAAGGGCATTGCTGCTGCCCCGGGCCGCTACACCGGGCCCGTCCGCGTCATCCTCAGCGAGGACGAGTTCGACAAGATTGAGGCGGGAGACGTGCTCGTCTGCTCGATCACGTCCCCCGTCTGGTCGATCATTTTCCCCAGCGTTGGCGCACTCGTCACCGACACCGGCGGGATCCTTTCGCACCCGGCGATCATCTCGCGGGAGTACGGCGTCCCCGCCGTGGTCGCGACCGGGAACGCCACAGCGCTCCTGAAGGATGGCCAGGTGGTCACCGTGGACGGCGACCGTGGGGTGATCGAAATCGTCGGGGCCTGAGCCTCAGGGACGGAGCGCCACCACGTTCGCCGAAGCGATGCCTTTGCCACCCGGATACTCGACTGCCGTGGACGTGACGTCCCGGAACCCTGCCGCGCGGATCTTTCCGAGGTAGTCGCTTTCCAGCAGGGCGCCCGCGATGCAGCCGGCCCACTGCTCCATGTCGTCCTTCACGCTTTCTGGGGTCGGCCTGGTCCAGACGATGTCCGAAACCTGCAGGCGCCCGCCCGGGCGCAAGACGCGGAACGCTTCGCGGAAGACCTGGTCCTTGTCCGGCGCCAGGTTGATGACGCAGTTCGAGATCACGACGTCCACCTCCGCATCGCCGACGGGCAGGTGCTCGATCTCGCCGAGGCGGAACTCGACGTTCGTGGCCCCCACCTTGCCCGCATTCTTGCGCGCGAGCGCGATCATCTCGGCCGTCATGTCCACGCCGTACACCTTGCCCGCGGGCCCGACCACTTTCGCCGCGAGGAAGCAATCGATGCCCCCGCCCGAACCCAGGTCGAGGACGACCTGGCCAGGCTTCAGCGCCTCGATGGCGGTTGGGTTGCCGCAACCGAAAGCCACGTCCGTCACGGTCGATGGCAGGTCCGCCGTGTCGGTCCCGGCGTAAAGCCGCGCGATGTTCGTGATCTCGACTTCGCTTGCGTCGCTGCCGCAGCACGAGCCGGCCGAGCTCTCCGTCGTGCCGCAACAGGATCTGGCGCTGCTCTCCGCCGGGCTGCAACAGCTTTCAGCGGCCACGAGGTCTACCTTGTCGCCCGCCTCCACGAACTTGCGTATGCGGCCGCCGTAAGCGCGCGCTACCTCTTCGCGGATTTCCGCATCTGTCCTCGTCGTCATTTCGTGACTCCTCTTCTTCTATCGTATTTTTACGATGCATCGTAAAAATACGATGCGCGCCGCCTGTTGTCAAGCCCCAATCGCATGTCAGGCCCCAATCGCAGCATTCTCGCTGAGGATCGCCTTCGTGCCCTCGGGGCCCGTGAGCCGCAACCAGAGCGCCCCTCCGGGCGGCTCCATGACGATCGTGAAGGTGAAGAACGGGCAGCACATGCGCTCGTACCCGACGAACTCTGCCAGCGCCGCCAGCAGCGACGGGTCCTGCGCGTAGCGCCAGGCGTAACCATCGGGCAGTTCGTCCCGTCCAAGCGCTTCGGCGCGCATCCGCCGCAGTGCGGCGTCATGGCCCGCCGATTGCTCGGCTGTGAATACGCTCAGTTCGCACGCGACCGGTATCGCGTCGCCGGGCCGGAATGTCATGGCCGTCTCCGCCGTTGTTTGCTATCGCAAAAATGCGATACAATTGGCCGCACGTCAAGTCCCCCACGGAGCACAGCGAGGAAGTATGAAGACCATCGAAGGACTCACGACTCAAGAGGAGCGCGCCGCTGCCGTGTTCCGCGCTCTCGGCAACCCCGCGCGTATCCGCATCGTCACCGAGCTCGCCCGCCGCAACACCTGTTTCACCGGCGACCTCGTCGATGTGCTACCGCTGGCGCAATCGACTGTGTCCCAGCACCTGAAGGTGCTCAAGGACGCGGGCATCATCCGCGGCGCCATCGAAGGCGACACCTGCTACTGCCTGGACGACGAGACCGTGCGCTGGCTCGCCCGCTTCTGCACCGATGTCTGCTGCCCCGGAGGCGTGCCGCTCGCCAGTCCCACCTGCTGCGATGGCGGCGTTGCTGCCGCGGATGCGCATGTCCATGACCGCTCCTGTTGACCCCGCCATCTTCGCCCGCCCCGGCGACGAGCGCTGCTTCGGATGCGGCGCGGAAAACGGCGAAGGCCTTCAGCTAACCTTCCGCCTGGCCGGGCCTGGCACCGTAGAATGCGAATACACGGCGCCGCCGCACTTCTGCGGCTCGCGCGCCATCCTTCACGGTGGTATCCAGGCCGTGATCCTCGACGAAGTCATGGGCAAGGCCGTCCGCACCGCCTTCCCCGTGGACGAGTCGCGCCGTACCGTGACCGCCGATCTTTCCTTGCACTACCGGAGCCCCGTGCCGCTCGGCGAACCGCTGTTGGCACGAGCGCAGCTCGACGCCCTCGATGGGCGCGACGTGCGTGTTCGCGCGGCCATCCTCGATTCGGCCGGTCACGAATTGACCACCGCCGAGGCCCGCTGGCGCGTGATCGACGCGTACCCGGGCGAGTAAGCCCTCACTCCTCCTGTCGGCACGATGCCGGGGAACAACGAGCGCCGCCAGCTAGGCTAAGCCCGCAGGTCCCCGAGGAAGTCCAGGAGCAGTGCGTTCACCTCCGCCGGCTTCTCCTGCTGCGTCCAATGCGCGCAATCCTTGATGTGTTCGATGCGCAGGTCGGGAATCCACTGGCGCATGGGCTCGGCCATCTCCGGCCGCAGGATCATGTCCTTCTCTGCCGTGATCATCATCGATTTCACGCGAATCATGTGGCCGGGCAGCGCCCGCGCGTCCTCCCAGTTCAGGTCCATGGCGCGGTACCAGTTGAACGCCCCGCGTGAACCAGTGCGTTCGAAGGCCCGCGCATACACATCCAGCTCCTCCTCCGAAAGCAGCGTCCCGCCGGGCGCGATGCGCGTGTACATCCCGCTGCCATCGCCGCCGAGGGTCGCCATCGTCCACAGGTCCTGCGCGCGGCCGGCGTGGTGCATCACCTTGGCGATGTTGCCGCGCAGGTCCGCTTCGAACTCCGCCTCCGGCTGCCCCGGCGCCTGGTTGTAAAGCATGTAGTAGCCGCGGTCGCTGGCTCCGAAGGCCGCGTGCAGCGCTTCGCTCGGTCGCACCGCGCCGGGCGGCGAATAGGGCGTGTTCAGCCCGACGAGCCGCTCCGTGCGCTCGGGGTAGCGCAGGCCAAACTGCCAGATGTGGTAGCCGCCCCAGTCGTGCCCGATGACGACCGCTTTCTCTAGCCCCAATGCATCCAGCAGCCCCGCGATATCGGCGCAAATGACGCTCGCGCGGTACTGCGAAGGGTCCGCGGGCGCATCCGTCTCGCCGTAGCCGCGCATGTCCGGGGCGATCGCGCGGAAGCCCGCATCCCCCAACGCCTGCAACTGGTGCCGCCACGAAAACCATAGCTCGGGCCACCCGTGGCACATCACCACGGGGAAGCCTTCGCCAGCTTCCGCCAGGTGCATGCGGATGCCGTTCGTCTGGACGAAGTGGTGCCGTACGTTTGCCATGTTCAGTCCTCCCCGCGTGCGGGCGCCGCGTTATTCTGCCCGCCCTGGGCCGGTTCCGGAAGGCGCCGCGCCTGCTATTCGGGGGTCGGCGCCGGCGCAGCCTCCGCGTCTCCGGACCTGCCCACCCCCGCTGTGAAGACGTCGAGGCCCTGGTCGAAGGTGCCCGGCAGGATAGCCAGCACCGCCGGCGCGCTATCGAGCAGGGCCGCCGCCACGGGCGAATCGTCTATCGTGCCCAGCAGGTCCGGCTTCGGAAACACCACGAAGGCGATCAACACCACCTGGCACAGGACCACCGCTTTGAAGAAGCCGAAGGCCGCTCCCGCCACCCGGTCGGCGCCGCCGAGGTTGAGCATCGCCACGCCGCGCTTCAGCAGGTGCGCCGCAACCTGGCCCGCCACCACAACCCCCAGCAGGATGGCGAGGAAGGAAATCAGGTTCGCCAGAAACTCGTTGTCGACGATGGGGTGCACCTTCGGGTACATGTCGTCATAGAACACGCCCGCCAGCGGCACCGCGAGGATGAGCGCGCACAGCGATACCAACTCGCGCACGAACCCGCTCAGGTACGCCCGGTACGTGATCCCCCCGATCACCACGAGCAGGAGCCCATCGAGCCAGCTCATGGACCGTGCCCGCCAGGCGGAGTCTGCTGCGCGTGAGCGGCCATCGGCTCAACGTGTTCCAGCCGCGTCCAAGGTTCAAGCACGGCCGCTGACCGCACGCGCTGCCCGCGTTAGCATGTCTGCGTGCGACCCGACCTCCTTGAGATCCTCGTCTGTCCCATGTGCCGGGCCGAGTTGACTCTCAGCTCGACGCGCGAAGAAGCGGGCGAAGTCCTCGAAGGCGCACTCACCTGCAACGGCTGCGGCGAGGTTTACCCGATCGAGGACGGGATCCCCAACCTCCTGCCGCCGGACTTGCGCGAATGACCAGCGCTGGGCCGGCCATCCCGGCGTGGCCGCACAAGCCCGCCCCCAATGAGCCGCGCCGCATCATTCCCGAACGCCAGATGCTCTGGCGGGGGCTGGCCCTCGCCGCCCTCACGCTGGGGCTGCTGCGAGGAGCGGCGTCGGCCTCGCGCTGGCGCTGGTGGTTGGCACTGCCCGCAGCTGCGGCGTTCACCGGCGCCACTTTTCTCTGCACGTGAGCGGCC
>JBPCLM010000091.1:0-25646 GCA_051003295.1 Tepidiformaceae bacterium
AACCTGGTGCTGCGCTGGGTGCGCGATGAGAGCCTCTACGAGGTGTGGCACCGGCTCAGGGGGCTGGACCTCGCGGGCAGCGGAGCGCATCAGATCACGGACGTGGTGAGCTGCCCGGGCACGGACAGCTGCAAGCTCGGCATCACCAGCTCCATGGGGCTGAACCGCGCCATCGAAACGCGCGTGACAGAACTGCGCGTGGACGACCCGCTGACGCGCAAGATTCACATCAAGATGAGCGGCTGCCCGAACAGCTGCGGCCAGCACCACATCGCCAGCATCGGTTTCCACGGGGCAGCGATGAAGGTGGGCGAGCAGCAGCTGCCGGCGTACCTCGTCTTCGTGGGCGGGTCCTACGACACGGGGCCGATGCGCCTGGCCACCCAACTGAAGGTGCGCCTGCCCGCCAAGCGCGCGCCGGACGTGGTGGAGCGCTTCGTGCGCATGTACGAAGCCGAACGCGCCGACGGTGAAGAGTTCAACGCTTATTTCGACCGCGTCGGGTCCCCGCGTTTCGAACAGGAAATCCAGGACCTGGTGTTACCCGGCGTCTTCGATGAAGAGAACCGCTCGATGTTCATCGACTGGGGCAAGGCCGAGCTCTACCAGCTGCAGCGCGGCGAGGGCGAGTGCGCGGTCTGACTGCGCCGTTGCTGCCGCGCCATGCTGGCGAGTGCTAGGATCGCGCCATGGAATCACCTGCGTTCAAACGGCACCGGCGATTGCGCGGCAGTGCCGCCATCCGCGGGATGGTGCGCGAAACAGAACTGACGCCCGCGCACCTGATGTACCCGCTCTTTATCGAATCCGGGCTGCGGGGCCGCACTCCGATCGCGTCGATGCCCGGGCAGGACAGGCTCGGCCTGAACGCGCTCGAGGCGGAGGCGAAGGATCTGCGCGGGTTGCAAATTCCGGCTGTGCTGCTCTTCGGCCTGCCTGCCTTCAAGGATGAGCAGGGCAGCGGCGCGTGGGCGCGTGATGGGGTCGTGCAGCAGGCAATCGGACGGTTGAAGGATGCGGACCCGGACCTGCTTGTAGTCGGTGACGTTTGCCTCTGCGAGTACACGAGTCATGGGCACTGCGGGCTCGTACGGCCCGACGGCAGCGTCGATAACGACGCGAGCCTGCCGCTGATCGCGGAAACGGCCGTCAGCCTGGCCGAGGCCGGCTGCGACATTATCGCGCCGAGCGACATGATGGATGGCCGCGTGGCCACGATTCGCGCGGCGCTCGATGCCTCCGGCCACGCGCAGACGCCCATCCTCTCGTACGCGGCGAAATTCGCGAGCGCGTTTTACGGCCCGTTCCGCGAAGCCGCCGAGAGCACGCCCGCCTTCGGTGACCGGCGCGGCTACCAGATGGACCCCGCCAACGGCCGCATGGCGCTGGATGAAGTGCTCACGGACCTGGACGAAGGCGCCGACATGGTGATGGTGAAGCCCGCGCTGCCGTACCTGGACGTGCTCCGGCGGGTGCGCGACAGCGTGGATGTGCCGGTGGCTGCTTACAACGTGAGCGGGGAGTACAGCATGCTCATGGCCGCCATCGAACGCGGCTGGCTCGATGGGCCGCGGGCGATCGATGAGGCGCTGACGAGCATTCGGCGGGCAGGCGCGGATATCGTCATCACGTACCACGCGAAGCAGTGGGCGGCGGCGCACGCGTAGGGCGGGCTCCCGCGCGGACGAGCCTCAGGCGCGGCGCGCGCTAAGCGTTTGCAGCTGGGCGGCAGCGGCGGGGACGACCGTGCGGCGGGCGGGCGCCTGGTCCTGGCAGGCCCGCACGAAGGCGGCATCCACTTCGTCGTTCAGGCCGCGCGTGCGCGCCTCAGCGCGAACATAGGCGACAGTCGCGGAAAGGGCTGCATCGAAGCCGGGCCACTCTTCGCAACGGAGAACACGCAGGTGGCGCGATGTGCTGTTCCATTCAACAACGAGGCGCGCGTGCGATGCGGGGCCGGCGGAGATACGCATGTAGCCGCCCAGGTACTCGTTCGTGAGGTGCACGCCGCGCGCCGTCGGGTCGATCTTTGCCCGTTGCAGGCCGTCCCATAATTCCCCCAGTGCCAACAACAGTCGAAAAGCGACTTCCGTCGTATCAGCTCGCACTTTTGTCCCCCCACCCGGGCAAGAGCCCACGCGGAGCGGCTGTGCTCCTCCCCGCGGGCGGATTCTACGCCATAACAAGCGTTAGCGTGCAAGGGCCGTCTATAACTGCCATAACCCTAACCAATACGACAAATTGCCCACCCCCGCACCCAATTGAGAAACCGCGTTCAATCCAGGGCTCGGGCCCTCACCCCCTCCTACTGCGGTGGGCGGAGCAATAGACCCCGCTCGCGTTTTGAATCGGCAGCAAAGTCCTTCACGGAGTATCAGGATGCGCGGGAACGCGGGCGGCAGGGGCCAGGTAGGTGGCCAGGCCGTCCGCGAGGGGCGTCAACGGCAGCCCAAACGTCGCCGCCAGCGAAGCCGTATCCGCCACGCCCTCCATGGTCACGAAGTCCACGAGACCGGGGGTAAGCGGCCGGCCGGGAGCGAACTGGGCCAGGCCCGCGACGCGCTTCATGAACCATTTCGGCTGGTGCAAGAGTCCGCGGCGGCGGCCCTGCACGCGCAGCGCTGTGCGCACGATCTCGTCCATGGTCAACACCTGAGGGCCGCCGATTTCGAACAGGCGCCCTTCCGATGGCGGCGACGCCAGCGCCGCGCAGACGTGCGCCGCGAGGTCGCGCACGAACAGTGGGTTTATGCGCGTCTTGCCATCGCCGATGACGGGCACGAAGGGCAGGAAGCGGGCCAGCCCGAGCATGCGGTTGAGGGAGACATCGCGCGGGCCGTACACCCAGCTCGGCCGGAAGATGGTCCATTCGAGACCGCTGGCCTGGATGTGCTGTTCCTCCTGCCACTTGAAGCGTTGCCAGTGGTAGGGTGCATGCTCGCTGGCGCCCGCTCCGGACAGGCCGATGAAGCGCCGGGCGCCGGCCGCCACGGCGGCGTCCACCAGGTTGACGGTGCCGCCGAGGTCGATGCGCTCGAAGGTGTAGCCCTTGCGCGGGTCTTCGTTGGGTGAATTTGGGAACTGCACCGCATCGACGACGGCCTCGGCCGAGGCGAGCGCCGGGCCAAGTGTGGCTGGTTGGGTCACATCGCCCGCGACCCAGTTCATGTCCGGGCTGTGATCCGCATTCCCTGGCCGCGAGCGGGACATGACCGTTACGGCATGGCCCGCCTCGAGCAGGGCACGGGCGATTTCGGCGCCCAGGAAACCGCTGCCGCCGGCGACGAGGACGTTCATGGCCTGGCCTCCTTGATTGGGGACTTGCGCGTCGACAAGGCGTTGCGAAGCCGGTCTCGGCACTCGGCCGGCATGCTGTGCGCCTCCAGCGTACGGGCCGGCGAGGGAGGACGCGTGTCAGCGGCGCAAGGAGGCAAACACCGGGCGTCCGCCTCGGATTGCGTTGACACGCGAGAGGGGGCATCCATACGATCCTTGCGTGATTGCTGGGCAGGAGACCGCCGACCGTCTGGCGACGGTGGGCCACCGCTTGACGGGGCCGCGGCGGGCGGTGCTCGATGCCATCGCGGCGTCACGTGCGCCTTTCACGGTCGAGGAGCTGTGCGTCGCTGCGCCGGACGTAGGGCGCGCGACCGTGTTCCGCACCGTGCGGCTGCTGCAGGACCTGGATATGGTCTGCCGGCTGCCGCTCGAAGATGGCAGCGTGCGTTATCAGCTTTCGCAGAGCGAGCACCACCATCACCTGATCTGCAGTGAATGTGGGGCCGTGGCGGAATTCAGCGACGCGCCGCTGGACCGGCTCATCCAGGAGGACGCGCGCGCGGAGCGCTTCGAACTGGAGGGGCATTCGCTGGAACTGTACGGCCGCTGCGCGCGCTGTTCGGGCCAGCCGCCGCGGTGAACGCGCTCGTGCTGGAGACATCGCACGGGACCTACTCACCTGTGACGAATCCATGCGCCATGCACGAGACGTATACTACTAACGGAAAGGATCGAGAGCCGCCGATGGCGCGAGCCGGTCTCGTCCAGCCGAACAAGACGCCGGCGCGCGCTGCACCGATGCGTTCTGCCACCCCCGCCCCCAACCGGCTCGCCGGGGGTCTCGTTAGCGTTCAACCGCTGGCGCGGCGGCCTCGCGGGATTCGACTCAGACATCCCTTCCCAGGAGGTGGTCCCGCGCAGAAGTAACGTGGACCCGGGCTGAAATTGGCCGAAAGTTATTGACTCTAGGCCTGTCGGCGCGCACCTTACCGACCGGTTAATCGAAGTGGAGGAAACCAACACGATGACCAAGTGGACTTGGAGGACGCTTCTTGCGGGCCTCAGTCTTTTCGCCGTACTCTCCGTCGCTGTCGCCTGTGGCGACGATGACGATGACGATGGCGGCACAGCCGCCACCACGGCCCCCGGCCAGGCAACGGCGCCGCCCGGCGCGGCCAAGCCATCCGGCACCATCACCATCGGCGCGCAGCAGTTCGAGACGTGGGACCCCCACTTCTCTGACTTCGCACAGGATATCGAACACTTCTTCATGGTCTGGCGCGGGCTGTACCAGTTCGACAGCCAGTCGAAGCCCATCCCCTCCATGGCCGAAGGCGCGCCGCAGGTTTCGGCCGATGGCAAGACCTACACGATCAAGCTGAAGAAGGACCTCAAGTGGTCGGACGGCCAGCCGCTCACAGCCGAAGACTTCGTGCTTGGCACGCAGCGCACCTGCGACTTTTCCATCGCCGGCCACTACCAGTACATCCTGACCGCCATCGCCGGCTGCGATGCCGCCTACGACGCCAAGAACAAGGACAAGAGCGCGGCCGAAATCGAGACGCTGCGCAAGGCCGTCGGCGTCCGCGCAGTGGACCCGACGACCGTCGAGTTCAAGCTGACGGACCCGCAGATCACCTTCCCGATCCTGCTGGCGATGTGGCCCACCTTCCCGGTGCCCAAGCACCTTGTGAAGACGGTGGACGCGAAGTGGTTCGCGCCGCTGCAGGGCGCCTACAACGGCCCCTTCTTGCCCAAGGCCTACACTGAAAAGGCATCCATGGAACTGGTCCCGAACCCGAACTGGGCGGGCAGCGAGAAGCCGAAGGTCGAGAAGATCGTGCTCCGCTACGTGGATCTGACCGTCCTGAACAACGCTTACCGCGCCGGCGAAGTGGATGCGACCGTAGCCAACGAATCGGAACTGGACAAGCTGCGGACGGAGTTCCCCAAGGAGCTCCATCTTTACCCGGCGACGCGCACCGTCGGCTGGGAATTCAACATGAAGGACGAGCTGATGGCGAAGGACGGCGTGCGCCTCGCGCTTTCGCAGGCCACGGACCGCGCCCTCATGATGAAGGTGGTCTTCAAGGACGGGAACACCGCCACCACGAACTGGGTCCCGCCTCTGCGCTCCGGCGTGAAGGAAAAGACCTACGACGACGCCATTGGCTTCAACGTTGCCAAGGCCAAGGACAACCTGGCCAAGGCCGGGTACGCGAACGGCGCCGGCTTCCCCAAGCTCACCCTGCTGCAGAGCGAGAGCGCCACGAACAAGGCGCTCGGCGAATTCATCCAGGCCGAATGGAAGAAGCACCTGAACATCAACATCGAGCTCGAATTCACGGATGGCAAGACGCGCTCAAGCCGCTTCAACGCCAGCCAGTTCCAGATCGTGGCAGGCGGCTGGCAGGAAGACTATCCGGACTCGGAGAACTGGTTCCTCGGCCTCTGGGAGACCGGTGGGTCGATCAACAAGACGAACACGAGCATCCCGGCGCTGGATGCCCTCATCAAGCAGGCGAAGTTCAATGCTAACAACGAACAGCGCCTGCAGCAGTACCGCGACGCCGAAAAGCTTCTCCTCGAGAAGGTCAGCGGGATCGCGCCCTTCTATCACACCCAGGCCAAGTTCCTCGTCAAGCCCCACATCAAGGGCATGGTCGAGAATAAGCGTCCGGGCGATACCTTCGTCCCCGGTGGGTGGGATCCGGAATTCTGGAGCACCACCAAGAAGTAGCAGCGCCCCGGCGCCGCTACGCACACGGAAGCTGCGTCAGGGGCCTTCCCTGGAGGGCCCCTGACGGGCTAAGTTCGAAGGGCAAGCATGCTCGTCTACACGATCCGGCGCTTCCTCTCGATTATCCCGCTCATCCTTGCTGTGGCCACCGTTACTTTCCTGCTCATGCACAGCGTGGAGGGGGGGCCATTCGATAGCGACAAGCCAGCTTCCGCAGCGCAGCGAGAGAACCTCGAAGAACGTTACGGGCTCGGAGACCCGCTACCTCAGCAGTACGTCAAGTACATCGGGAACCTCGCCAGGGCGGACCTCGGCATTTCGTTCTCCAACGACCGTGAAGTGCGCACCATCATCAGGGAGCGCATGGAAGTCTCCCTGCAACTGGGCCTGGCGGCGTTCTTGTTCGCGGGCATCTTCGGGCTGGGGCTGGGCACGATCTCCTCCCTTAACCAGAACGGCTTCGGCGACTACGTGGGCGTCTTCTTCGCGACGGCGGGGGCGGCGCTGCCCAGCTTCGTGCTGGCGCCCATCCTCACGATCGTTTTCGCGGTGAAGCTGGACTGGTTTAACGTCCTGAGCTCCAACTACGACCTGGTGCAGTGGTTCCGGGGGGACTTTTCCAACTGGAACCAGGTGGTGCTGCCCACGGTGGCACTGGGGTTCCTGCCGATGGCGTTCGTGGCGCGCATCACGCGCGCTTCGATGCTGGATGTCCTCCGCCAGGACTACATCCGCACGGCGCGCGCCAAGGGGGTGAGCGAGGTGATGGTGGTCATGCGCCACGCTGCGAAAAACGCACTCATCCCCATCCTCACGATCCTCGGCCCGATCTTTGCCGGGCTGATAACGGGCTCGTTCATCATCGAGCAGGCGTTCGGCATCCCCGGCCTGGGAGAGGTGTTCGTACGTTCCGTCCTCATCCGTGACTACGGGCTGATCATGGGGGTGACGATTTTCTTCACGATCGTGATCGCCTTCATGAACCTCATCATCGACCTGCTGTACGCGGTGGCCGACCCGCGAATCCGGTACTAGGAGCCGCCACGCGATGGCCGTAAACCAGACGACCGCCCAGCCGTTTGACTTCGCCCGCGAAGAGTTCCATACCAAGCAGCGCGGCCTCTGGAGCCAGGCTTTTCGCCGCCTCATCCGTAACCGCCTGGCGCTCGCTGCGGCCGTGCTGCTCGTTGTTATCACGATGACGGCGTTGCTGGCGGACTTCACGGGGGTGGTGGAGCGCCACCCCGCGAATGAGCCGAATTTCCGGGAACTGGAGCAGAGCCCGAGCGCTTCCAACTGGCTGGGTACAGACCGGTTGGGCCGGGACCTCTGGGCGCGGCTGCTGCAGGCCACGCTCTTCTCCCTGAAGATTGGAATTGGGACGCAAGCGGTCATCCTGCTGCTGGGCATAACGGTAGGCATGTCGGCGGCGCTGGGCGGGCGCTGGAGCGACGGGATACTGATGTGGGTCACCGACCTCGCGTTCGCTTTCCCCGACCTGCTCGCGATCATCCTCCTGAGGACGGTGCTGTTCGGGCGCGACTGGCCGATCATCGGGTCGGGCGACCCGCAAATACCGGGGCTGAACAACGTCCTGCTGGTGACGATCCTGGCGATTTCGTTCGTGGGCTGGGTGACGGTCGCCAGGCTGATCAGGGGGCAGATGCTCTCCATCAAGGAACAGGACTACATCCTCGCGGCGCGCGCTATCGGTGCGGACCCCTGGCGGGTGGTGCGCGTGCACATGCTCCCGAATACGCTCAGCGCGGTCATCGTTGCGGTGACGTTCGGGATTCCCCTGGCGATCTTCGCGGAGGCGGCGCTGGGCTTCATCGGGCTAGGCGTGCCGGCGCCGAATTCAAGCCTCGGTTCGCTTATCGGCAATGGCCTCGACCAGATCCAGACCAACCCGCTCGAGCTGGTGTGGCCCGCGATCATGGTGGCGACGCTGATGCTGTGCTTCACGTTCCTGGGCGATGGCCTGCGCGACGCGCTGGACCCGCGCACGCGGAAGTAACGGCCGCTGCCGGGTCCCCGGCGGCGCGGCGGTTCGTTGCCGGTGCCGGGGGCCGCTGATACGATCGTGTGGTTGTCCGGGGGCTGTAGCTCAATCGGGAGAGCGCAACACTGGCAGTTTTGAGGTAGAGGGTTCGAATCCCTCCAGCTCCACCAATCTCGGGGCGCGTGATTCAACGAGACCGCGTGCATTTGCCTCTAGAACGCGCCTTCGACGTAGCGCTGGCCCGCCATCAGCACGAACAGCGTTATGTCCTCCCCTGTAGCGGGCGAAGCATGCGACGTCACGCCGGGGCCTTCGGGCCAACGGAAGCCCGGCCGGGCGATGGCGACGCTGACCCCGCGGACCGCCGACGGGCGGTTATCCGCGTAGAACTGGCGGACCTCGTCCGGCCGGGCGGACGTGGCGTAGAGGTGTTCGCGGAAGCGGACCAGGGTGCCGTCGGAGGTGCGCGCTTCGTGGACCCGCACCTGCACGAGCTGCGCCCCGGGATAGACGGGCGCGGATGCCAGGGCGTCGCGGTTGTAGGCGTCGATGGTACTGCGGCTCGAGCCGAAGAGGGTCTCGCCGAACAGGAAGAGCACCATGCCGCCCACCACGACGAGCGTGAGCAGCGCTCCTCCGGCCCAGGCCACTATGCTGAGTTTGGTCATCGGACGCGAGCCTCCTGTGGGATGCGGGAAGTCTGGGCTGCAACGGCAGCGCGCGCGTGGTCCGGTCGTCCCCAAATCATCGGGACAGTTGCACCACTAGGGTGGAGCTGCGGGCGGTGTGGGCGGGGTGATATACACAGGCGCGGGCGCGTGATACACACGGCAGGAGCCCGTACCGAACGTGGGCGGCAGAGAGGCGCAACGATGACCACCACCGATACATCCGCTGAGACGGGCGTCTTCCCGGATTTCCCGACGCTGTTGCGGAAGCCCGTGGGGCCGCGAGAGGTGCGCCTGCTGGAACGGGCCCGCACCCACGCGCGCGATTTCGCCCTGCGCGCCGATGAGCACGACCGCGATAACAGCTTCCCCTTCGAGAACTACGAAGCGATGAAGGCGAGCGGCTATTCGACGATGACGCTCGACCCGAAGTACGGGGGCGAGGGCGTGAACCTGCTCGAGCTGTGCGCCTGCCAGGAGCAACTGGCGCAGGGCTGCAGCGGCACGGCCATCGCCGTCAACATGCACATCTTCGTGCTCGGCTCGATGCAGTTCGACTCGCAGGCGCAGGCAGCGATGGACCCGATGCGCGAGATGATGCTGAATATGGCGGGCCAACAGAAGCTCATCATGGCAGGCTCGTTCAGCGAAACGGGCACGGCGGGCGCCTACTTCCTGCCGCAGACCAAGGCTCGCAAGACGGAAGGCGGCTGGCTGATAAACGGCCGCAAGGCCTACAACTCGAACCTTCCCGTGGCCGAGCTGGTGGGTGCGCTCGTCCACCTCGAAGGGCACCCGGATGGCGACAACCTGGTAGCCATGGTGGGGACGCCGAAGGCCTCGCCGGGGCTTTCGACGCCCGGCGCCGAGAGCTGGGACGTGATGGGCGTGCGCGCCAGCGGCAGCTACGACACGGTGTACGAAAACGTGTTCATCCCGGACGCGATGATGCCCAAACCCCAGGACGCGCTTTCGACGTTCGCGAACATGGCCTCGTTCGGCGCCTGGTTCAACGTGACGATCTCGGCGGTGTACCTGGGTGTGGCGCAGGCGGCGGTGGAGTGGACGACGGACTACATCACTTCGCGCAAGCCCGCCAGCGAAGCACGGCCGCTGAGCCACATGCCGGGCATTCAGTACCAGCTCGCGGAGATGCTGGCGCTGCAGGAAGCTTCGCGGGGGCTGATCCGTTCATCGGCGGAGGATTGGATGGCGCGGCCGTGGGGACCCGACGAGGCCGGCCACAAGGGCGGCATCTGCAAGTACATCGTCACGAACAACAACGTGAAGGTGGTGAGCCTCGCGATGGACATCGCGGGCGGGCCGGGACTGTTCCGGCGCTTCGGGCTGGAACGGCTCTACCGCGATGTGCGCGCGGGCAAGGCGCATCCGCCTTCCGACATGATGGCGCTCGAGCAGATAGCCAAGCACCACCTGGGGATCGCACGCGACTTTCAGCCGCGCTGGGGTTAGCTGGCGCCCCTCCCCGCATACGGGCGGCCAGGTGGCGAAGGCTGGCCCTCCACCTGCGGCTGGCAGCGGGGGCACCAGGCGGTGCGGCGGATGTCGTTGCCCTGGGGCGCGCTGCGGATACGCGTGGAGCAGCGGCGGCAGCCCGCCCCCGCGCGCATGTACACGAACATCGCCGGCCGCGGACGAACGCGACCAGCGACGGGCTTGCCGGCGCTCGCGCGCAGCAGGTCGCGCGCGGTTTCGATGAGCGTCCGGAGAGTGGCATCGTCGAGGCCCTGTACCTGGCGCCAGGGGTTGATGCCGCAGCGGAAAAGCGTCTCGTGCTTCCAGATGTTGCCCACGCCCGCCATCGCCCGCTGGTCCATGATCGCGTCGCCGATGGTCAGGGCGGCGCGGGCTGGCTCGCGGAAGCGGCGCAGGGCCTCTTCGACATCGAAGGCGTCGTCCAGGAGGTCCGGCCCGAGCACGGCGACGGGTCGGTAGTGGGCGAGGGCGCGCTCTTCGATCAATTCGATGACGGGCGCGTTGAAGTTGACGACCGTGGCGCCATCGACTTCGAGGACGAGGCGGGCTGCCCGTTCGGGATGGCGCCACGGTTCGCCCGGGGCGTAGACGTGCCAGTCGCCGTACATGCGCAGATGACCGCGCAATGCGAGCCCGTTGTCGAAACTGATGAGCATGTTCTTGCCGGTGGAACGCACCGCCGTGCAGGTCGCGCCGATGATGCGGTGGACCTGGGGCACGGGGCCGGGCCCGTGGGTGCGCGCGGCGAGGATGGCCTTGCCCGCGAGGGCTGCGCGCAGCCGCGCGGCGAAGCGGTAGAGGGCGTCACCTTCGGGCATGATCGAACGCCGTCGCCGGGGGGCGATAGGAGAGGCCGCGGTAGCCTTCCGTGAACCCGGCCCTGCGGAAGGCTGCCGCGTGGGGCGATTCCGGCGCGGGCTGGCCGTCGATGCGCTCGATGGCGATCGAGCCGCGGGGGCGCGAGGCGGCTGCGCCTACGAGGGCAGCGAGCGCAGCAGCGGCCACCCGCTCCTGCGAGAATGCGGGCAGGGCGACCGCTCCGCGCGCGCCCCGCTCGAGGTAGAGGGCGGGCTCGCCATCGACAAGCACGACGTGCGCGCCAGCCGCGCGGGCGAGCGGGCGGCGGTCACCCGCGGCGCGTGGCCAGGGAAGCGCGGCGCAATAGGGGTTCGCGGGGTCCGTCGCCGCGAGGACCACGGCAGATGGCTCGTCGGGTGGCAGGCGCTCCGCACGAAGGCGGTCGACCGCGCCGGGGAGGGCGAACTGGGTCGCGCCGAGACCCTCGACGCAATACCCGCGGCGAATGCGGCCACCTTCCTCCATCGCCTTGAGCACGGGGTAGACCGCCGAGAAGCCACCGGCGATGCCCTCGGAGGTTACCGCCTCACGGGTGACGACGCCGTGCCGCTCGAGCAGCGCAAGGGCAAGGGCGTGTGCGCGCGCCGTTGCTGAAGCGAGCGGAGTACCACGGCCGGCGGCGGTGAGGGACCAGCGCCCGGCGGCTTCCGGGGGCACGAGGCTGGCGCGCGGGCGGGGGGTACCGCCCCGCTTCGGCCAGGCGAGAGCCCGCACGGGTGCGAACGTGTCGTTCGTCACCAGGCCAGCCCAGACCAGGTCCCAGATCGCTTCGACCGTATCCCTGGGGTGGGCGCCCGTGGCCCCGGCCAGGTCGGCAAAGAAGAGCGCGCCCCCGGAGCGCAGGGCGGCGAGCAATGCTTCGTGCACCGGGCCTTCGGGAGCCGACGCCCCGGGGCTGGCCAGCGCGTCGGCGGCGCGCTCGCGCCGCCAGAGGGCGACGCGGCCGTCGTCGCGGCCGAGGGTGCCCTGGCCCACCCACACGACTTCGCCCGAGGCGCCAAGCTCATCGAGCAGCCGCGGGTGATAGTCGTCCACTCGCACGGGGAGGATGTCGCGCTCGATGACGGAGGCGGGGAGAGCGAGCCCTTCG
Source organism: Tepidiformaceae bacterium (assembly GCA_051003295.1). Lineage (GTDB taxonomy): Bacteria > Chloroflexota > Dehalococcoidia > Tepidiformales > Tepidiformaceae. The sequence continues at coordinate 12,135 of JBPCLM010000091.1, forward strand.
AGTTTCGCAACGACCTCGCGCAGGCGGTCGAGACCGCCCTGGCGGCCGTTGAGCCCGTGCCAGCGCGCGAGGAAGCGCGCGAGGGCTGCGCCATCGACGGGCTCCACCTCCCGCCGCAGCCGTGCCAGCGACCGCCGCCGGAGCATCCGCAGCACTTCGGGGTCGCACCATTCACGTTCGACGCCGCCGGGTCGGAAGTCGCCGTGGACGAGCAGTCCCCGCGCCTCCAGTGCTTGCAGGCCACTGCGCACGAGCTGTTCGGGAATGGCCCAGCGTGCCGCCGGGGCCGAGGCCACGAAGGGCGCGTGTGTGCGGGCGTAGCGTCCCAGCAACCCCTCGAGCGGCGCCTCGGTCACCTTCAGGAACACTTCGGGCACGCCAAGGGGAGGCGACACGCCGAGCGCGTCGCGGTAGCGGCCGGCGTCTTCGATGGGTATCCAGCGTTCCTCGCCGCCGATGCGCAGGCGGCAGGCGCGGCGGTCGGCGGCGAGCACCCCCAGCCAAGCGCCCGCCTGCGCGGGCTGTTCCAGGCGGTCGGCGACCTCGTGCTCGGCAAGATCCCCGGCGCGGCGGAGGAGGTCGTGCAACTGGTCGGCGTTGCGGGCCTTGCGCCCTTCGGCGATGCCCTGCAGCTCGAGCTCGGTCTGGATAAGGGCCTCGGGGTCGAGGAGCTCGCGCAGTTCGTCCTGGCCGAGCAGGTCGCGCAAGAGGGTGCGATCGATGGTGAGCGCTTGCGCGCGCCGTTCCGCGAGCGGCGCATCGCCTTCGTACATGTAGGCCTCGATGTAATCGAAGAGCAGGGAACGGGCGAAGGGCGAGGCGTCCTGGGTTTCCACGGAGACGACCCGGATATCGCGGCTGCGGACGGCGGTGAGCACTTCGACCAATCCCGGCAGGTCGAACACATCGCGGAGGCATTCGCGATAGGTTTCAAGGACGATCGGGAAGGAGCCGTAGCGGCCGGCCACTGCCAGCAAGTTGGCCGCACGCTGGCGCTGCAGCCAGAGGGGAGAGCGGGCACCGGGGCGCCTGCGCGGCAGGAGCAGCGCGCGAGCGGCGTTTTCGCGGAAGTGCGACGCGAACAGGGCCGTTCCCGCCAGGCGGCCGAGCACGAGGTCTTCGATTTCTTCGGGTGCGGGGAAGAGCAGGCTGTCGTCGGGTAGTTCCTCGCCGCCGGCGAAGCGGATGGCGATGCCGTCGTCGCTCCAGATGGTCTGCACCTCGAAGCCGCTGCGCTGGGCGAGCACGGCCTCGAGGGCCTGCGCCCAGGGGGAATGCACGCGCCCGCCGAATGGAGTGAGCACGACCATGCGCCAATCGCCCAGCTCATCGCGGAAGCGCTCTACGACGATAGTGCGGTCGGTGGGGAGGGCGCCGGTGGCCGCTTTTTCCTCGGCCAGGTAGGCGAGCAGGTTGCGGGCAGCGAGCGCGTCCAGGTCGTGGTCGGTGGTGAGGCGGATTGAGGCTTCGGCCGCGGGCATCGCGTCGATTTCGCGCGTGAAGGCGCCGATCGCGCGTCCGAACTCGAGCGGGCGGCCGACGCCGTCGCCTCTCCAGAACGGCATCTTGCCGGGCTCTCCGGGGGCGGGGGAGACGATCACCTGGTCGCGGGTGATGGCCTGGATGCGCCAGGTTGTGGCGCCGAGCCGGAACGTCTCGCCGGGGCGGCTTTCGTACACCATCTCCTCATCGAGTTCGCCCACGCGGGGCCCGCCTTCGCCGAGGAAGACGCCGTAGAGGCCGCGGTCGGGGATGGTGCCGGCGTTCACGACGGCGATGGTGCGGGCATCACGGCGGCCGGTGATGGTGTCGGTCACGCGGTCCCAGATGATGCGGGGGCGGAGGTCGGCGAACTCGTCCGAGGGGTACTGGCCGGCGAGCATGCCGAGCACGCTTTCGAGCGCTTCGCGGCTCAGGTCGGCGAAGTTGTAGCTCCGCCGGACGACCGTTTCGAGGTCCGGGAGGCGCCAGTCATCCATCACGGACATGGCGACGATCTGTTGCGCTAGCACGTCGAGCGGGTTACGGGGGATCTCTGTTTTTTCGATGAGGCCGTGGCGCATGCGCTGCGTGAGGACGGCGCATTCGAGGAGGTCTCCCCGGAACTTGGGGAAGATGCGGCCCGTGCTGGCGGCGTTCACCTGGTGGCCCGAACGGCCCACCCGCTGCAGCCCGCGGGCCACCGACTTCGGCGATTCAACCTGCACGACGAGGTCGACGGCGCCCATATCGATGCCCAGTTCCATGGAGCTTGTGCAGACGAGTCCGGGGAGCAGCCCGGCCTTGAGACGCTCTTCGATTTCGGTGCGCTGCTCACGAGCGACGGAGCCATGGTGGGCGCGCACCAATTCTTCGCCGGCCAGTTCGTTGAGGCGGGCGGCGATGCGTTCGGAAAGCCGCCGGTTGTTCACGAAGATGAGTGTCGAACGGTGCGTCCGTACCAGTTCGAGCAGCTGTGGGTAGACGGCGGGCCAGACAGAGGTGCGTACTTCGATGTCGCGCCCGTCCGGGGTGGCAGCATTGACGGGGACGTTGTCACCGGGCCGGGCCATGTCCTCGACGGGGACGATGACGCGCAGGTCGAGTTCGCGGGTGGCGCCGGCGTCCACGACTTCCACGGGGCGGCCGCCGGCCAGGTAGCGGGCGATTTCGTCGAGCGGGCGCTGCGTGGCGGAGAGTCCGATGCGTTGCGGTGAGGCCGCGGTCAACTCCTCCAGCCGTTCGAGGGAGAGGGAGAGGTGGGCTCCGCGCTTGGTGCCGGCCATGGTGTGGATCTCGTCCACGATCACGGTCTCGACGCCGCGCAAGGCCTCCCGGGCTCGCGAGGTTAGCATCAGGTAGAGCGATTCGGGGGTGGTGATGAGGATGTCCGGCGGGTGGCGGCGAATGTCTTCACGCTCTTTCGTGGGCGTGTCGCCGGTGCGCGTACCGACGGAAATTTCGGGCAAGGGCAGCCCTTCACGCGCGGCGGCCACACGCAGACCCGCCAGCGGCGCGCGCAGGTTGCGTTCGATGTCGTAGGAGAGCGCCGTGAGCGGCGAGATGTAGAGGACGCGCACGCTCCGCGGCTGCTCGTCTGTCGGCGGCCGGCCTCGCGGGGCACGGGGCGTCGTGGAAGCTTCCGACTGCGGCCGGTTGGCCAGCCGGTCGAGGCACCAGAGGAACGCCGCCAGCGTCTTGCCCGAACCGGTGGGCGCGAGCAGGAGGGTGTGCCGGCCTGAAGCGATCGCATCCCAGGCCAGGACCTGGGCGCGCGTGGGTTCGGCGAAGGTATCGCGGAACCACGCGCGCGCGACGGGGCTGAAGCGTTCGAGGATCTCCAGCGGGGCTGCGGCGGCGGTGGCGGTCACCCGCTCATTGTGCCAGAGGGGGCGCGACTAGAACAGGCGTTCTGGGTGTGTCGGTCACTTCTTTGGTGGGGCGGCCGCCTTGAAACGGGTCGACTTCGCGGTGGCGCGGGCCGCCGCTGGCTTCGCTGCACGTGCGGTTGGCGCCACCACGGCCGCGGCCGCCGGCCCCGCCGACACGGAGCGGGCCGTGAGCACGAAGCCGAGGCGGGAATTGTGCCCATCCGCGTCGGGGTGAATCTCCACGCGGAAGATCGTCTGGTAGGCGATGAACACCTGGACGGGGTGTTCGTGGTCGACCAGGGAGGTGTGCAGCGCCACCCAGGCGTCGCTGACGCCGGAGATGCCGTTCACGTAATGGGTTGTGCCATCGACCGTGCGCAATTCGACGATGGGCATCTTGCACACCACCTGGTTGCAGAACGAACCGATGGCTTGCGGCAACACGTTTTCGAAGAAGTTGCGGTCGAAGGGGACGCCAGGCGAAACCACCGCCGCGGGCGGCTGTAAGTTCGATGTCGCCATGACACCCGGGGGAAGGTAGATCACGCTGGAGGTCTGCACCATGCGAGCAGGATAGCACCGCGCGACGCCCGCTGCGCAGCGGCGTATGGCTCAGTACACTGAGCAAGGAGCTGGAGGCAGTGATGGGCCAGACCGACACAGACGGCGCGCAACCGGCGCTGTTTTCTCCGGAGGCGCTGGCGGCGCTTTCGCGTTCGGTGCACGGGTGGGAAGAGGGGCCGCTGGCCGCCACGCTCAGCCGCCAACCGGAGCGGGACGAGGGATTCGCTACCAGCAGCCAGCCGGTGCAGCGGCTCTACACGCCGCTCGACGTGGCCGACCTGGACTACGCGCGCGACCTCGGGTTCCCGGGCGAGTTTCCGTTCACGCGCGGCGTGCAACCGACGATGTACCGCGGGCGTCACTGGACGATGCGCCAGTACGCTGGTTTCGGGACGGCGGAGGAATCGAACCAGAAGTTTCGCTACCTGCTCAGCCAGGGGCAGACGGGTTTGTCGGTCGCCTTCGACCTGCCGAGCCAGCTTGGCTACGACTCGGACGACCCGCTGGCGGTAGCGGAAGTGGGCCAGGTGGGCGTTGCCATCGACTCGCTGTACGACATGGAGACGCTCTTCGAAGGCATTCCCCTGGACCGCGTTTCGACAAGCATGACGATCAACGCGCCTGCCGCCGTGATGCTCGCGATGTACATCGTGGCCGCCGAGAAGCAGGGAGTGGCCGCCGACCGCCTGAACGGCACCGTGCAAAACGACGTGCTCAAAGAGTACGTCGCGCGGGGGACGTACATCTTCCCGCCGGCTGCCAGCGTGCGCATTGCCGCGGACATCATGGCGTACTGCGCCCGGGAAGTGCCGCAATGGAACACGATAAGCGTGAGCGGCTATCACATCCGCGATGCGGGGGCGACAGCGGCCCAGGAGATCGGCTTCACGTTCGCGAACGCCTGCGCGTACATGGACGAAGCACTGAAGCGTGGCCTCGCCATCGACGACTTCGCGCCGCGCATCAGCTGGATCTTCAACACCCACAACAACTTCTTCGAAGAGGTGGCCAAGTACCGCGCGCTGCGACGGCTGTGGGCGCGACTGCTCCAGGAGAAGTACGGCGCGCGGGACCCGCGTTCGATGATGTTGCGCACGCACACCCAGACCGGTGGCAGCACGCTGGTGGCGCAACAGCCGGAGAACAACATCGTGCGCGCGGCCATCCAGTCGCTGGCGGCGGTCGTCGGCGGGGTGCAGAGCATTGCGCTCAGCTGCTTCGATGAGGCGTTGGCGCTGCCGACCGACCAGGCGCAGCGCATCGCGCTGCGCACGCAGCAGATCATCGCGCACGAAACGGGAGTGGCGGACACCGTGGACCCGATGGCGGGGAGCTATTTCGTCGAGCACCTGACGAACGAACTGGAGCAGCAGGCGCGGGATTACATGCGCCAGATCGAAGCGATGGGCGGCGCCGTGTGCGCGATCGAGAGCGGCTGGATGCAGGCGCAGATAGCGGAAGCCAGCTGGCGCTACCAGCAGGAAGTGGATGAGAAGCGCGAGATCGTCGTCGGCGTCAACGACTACATGGAGGGCGGGGAACAGCCGCCGGCGATCTTCAGCGTCGATCGGCGGCTTGTGGAGCACCAGCTGAAGCGCCTGGCGCATCACCGCGCGGAGCGCGAGGTAGCGGCCGTTACCGCCGCGCTCGACGCGCTGCGCGCCGCCTGCGAGGGCACGGCCAACCTCATGCCCCCGATCCTCGAGGCCGTGCGCGCGTACGCCACGCTCGGCGAGATCTGCGGCGCGATGCGCGAGGTGTTCGGGGAGTATCGTCCGGTAACGGTGATCTGAGCCGCCGTGCGACGGCGCACGCCGACCGGGGCCAGGCCGGTTCCGCCCATCACCACTTCTGCCACCGGGGCGCATGCATAGCTTGCGCTTCCCTGCAGGCCGACCGGCTGCCCGGCTGGAGTGCTTGGCGGCCTACCGCAAGCGGACCGACGAGCTGACCCGATCGCTCAAGGCCAAGGGCGGCCGTCAAGGACGGCACTCCTCGGGCGTGACGGAGCACCGGTTCTGATGTCGCCCGGAGTACACCGCCGCCGCCGGATGGGTCTGCCTTCAAGCGAGGCTCGGCCGCCCCGGGGAACGGAGCGTAGCGATGGCGTCAGGGCTGAAAGGCGGTGGCGTGGTGAAGCCGTTCGGATGGGCCTGGTCGTTGCAGACGGATGCTCCGGGCGCCGGCCCGTCATGCGGAGCTGCGGAAACGAGCTCGGCGCCGCGACAACGCTAAGCGTCAGGGGCCGGGGTGGGCGCCGGGCGACTGCGATTGGGCCAGGCAGAATGAGGCTCCCGGAGCGACTCCCGCGGTAAAGTGGCCGTGCGCGCCGGGGCCGCCCGGAAGCGCCGCCCCGCCCCCTCCGCCGACCTGGCCATTTGGCGGCCAAATGCTGATGCCGGTGCCGATGACGTAGTCGCCTACGACGTGCTGCCCGTGGACAGCGATTTCCAGTGTTCCGGAGCATGTAGGCGAGGCGGCGCTAGCCTCCGTATTGGAGGACACAGCTACGGTTGCGGCCGCCGTTGCCATCGCAGCCAGTACCAGGACTCTGTTCAGGTTCATGGGATGCCTCCTTCGCTGGCTGTCCAGTGCTCGAGAGCTGCGAAGCGGCTCGGCCGAGACGGCCATCGCCCGTACTGTCCGCTTCGGGGGAGGCCCCGGCATCGTTCAGCCTGTCTATTTTTTGGGGCGGCGTGGCCTTCGCTCTACACAGATCGGTGTAGTCCAGCCGCCGGCCTGGAGGTGGCCAGCTCCGCCGGAGGGGCCGGACCAGGCCGCTAAGGCCCGGCGTTGCGCGCGATAGCCCAGGCCGCGAGTTCTGTACGGTTGGAAAGGCCGAGCTTGGTGAGGATGTTGTGGACGTGCCGGGCGGCTGTCGCCGGCGAGATGACCAGAGCTTCGGCGATCGCCGGGTTCGTCAGCCCCAAGGCAACGAGGCCGAGGACCTCCCGCTCCCGGCTGGAGAGAAGTGAGAGGTGCCCTCCCTGCAAGTCCCGGACCGCGCCCGCGGCGCTTGCTCGGGACCCGTCCGCATCCTCGTTGAGAAACCGACTCACCTCCTCGCGGAATATAGGCCAGGCGGGCTCGTCGGGCAGAAGCAGATGGCTGGGGCTTTCCAGTGGAACGAACCGGGCCCCAGGTATTGCCCCTGCCAGTTCGAGGCCGCGTTGGAACGGAACCATTCCGTCCTTGGTGCTATGCATCACCAGCGTCGGCACGGTTACCTGAGCACACAGGTCGAGGACGTTGATCTCCAGCGTCTCGCGGAACTGGCGGGCGGCGCTCTCAGGCGAGGCGGAAACACGCTGCAGGTCGTTGAACCACCGCATCTGCTCAAGGGTCGCGTCGGGGATGTACATCTGAGTGAAGATCTGGCGGTAGTGAGGGTCGTCGCGACCCCAGCCGGCACGCATCAGGGTAAGGAGTGCTTCCGTCTCGTCGAGCCAGGCTTGCGACGGCATCCGGGGCCGTACCCGGGCGAAGGTGTTAAGCAGTACCAGCCGCTTCACACGCTCCGGGTGGCGGACGGCGTAACCAATCGCGAATGGGCCCCCTTGGGAAAGGCCCAGGAGGCTGAAGCGTTCGAGGCCCGCCGCGTCGACCACCGCTTCCAGGTCGTCGATGCAGGCGTCGACGCTCCAATTCTCGACGTGGCGGTCAGAAAGTCCCATTCCGCGCTCATCGAAGCGGACCAGCCGGTGCTGCTGAGCGAGGTTCTCAAAAAAGTGACTCCAGACCGGGCTTCGCCAGTCGAACTCGAGGTGGTTAAGGTAGTTCGGAGCCTTGACGAGCGGCGGGCCGCTCCCGGCGAGAGCGTAGGCTATCCGGACGCCGTCGCGCGATTTGCAGAAGCGGATTTCCTGTTCCATATTGAGCGGCGATGATAGCATGCCCTATTACAGCCCTCCGGGCCTGGCATCCTTTAATCCCTCGCCTCAGCAGCGTGGTTGTTGCACTTGACCAATCGACCCCAGTACCGCCACGCCGTCCGGTCACCGCCATCTGAGGCGACGTGCGGCAGGCCCCGGACGGGGCAGCCAGGTCTCCCCGCGCTAATCGGTCGCGTGCGAGAATGCCGCGGCGATGAAGGTGTTGTGGCTGACGAACAGCGATGACCTGGGCGCGGGGAAGCTCCCGGACGACCTGCGGTCGTACCGGCTTGCCGCGCAGCGATTCCACGAGCTCACGGGCGAGCCCGCGGAGATGACCGCGCGCGTCATCTGGCCTTCGCCCGCGCTCCCGGACATCATCGACGGGTGGATTGAGCGCTACGAGCCCCAGATGGTGGTGTTTCGCATCAACGGCTTCTGGTACCTGTACCGATCCATTCCACTACAGCTCGAACGGAAGCTGGGACGCGCGGCGGAGCCCGTCGCCCGCGCGGGGCTAAAGCTTGCCGAGCTGCCATGGATCACGCACACGGGCGCCTTCCACCTGGCGCGCCGTGTGCTGCTGCGGACGGTCGGAGGCGCGACCTACTTCAGCGGCGAGGAGATCGTGGGCGTTGTGGAACGCTGCATGCGGCGCATCGTCCAGCACGAAGAAGTGAGCCTGGTCGTGCGGGGCCAGATCTCCACGTGGACCCAGGGACCGCCCGGCATCGAGCTCTCCGTGCACGACCAACTACAAGCGTTGTGCGAAGACCTGCACGTGCACTACCTGGGGGACCGGCCGGGGCAGAAGCGAGTGCCGGAGGATTTCTATTCCGGGGGCGACCGGCTGCACACGAGCGACGCCGGGCACCGCTGGTTCGCAGAGCGAGAAGCAGCCGCGATGGCCAACGCGTGGTGGGCCCAGCAGGGACGCGTCACCGCGGGCCCGCCAGCATCAGGCGGGTAGACGGCCGAAAACACGACGCCCGCGGGCATCGCAACACACCCTGCGGGCATGATTCCGCAACGGCCGACTCAATACACTCGCTTCAGTCCCCTTCGCCGGAGAGGAGTGTGCACGCGTGAAGCTTCGTGGTTCGGGTGGCCGCAGCGGCAACCTTGAAGACCGGCGCGGGCAGCGTTCCGGGCTCGGCATGGGGGGACTCCCCATTGGCAAGGGCGGTTTGCCGTTACTGATCATCATGCTCATCTCGCTCTTTTTCGGCGGACGGTGCGCCCTCGATGGCGGCGGAGGCGGCGGCGGCTTCGATATCGGGCGGGTGCTGGAAGAACTGACGCGCGTGCAGGCGCCGGCGCCGGGCGCTGCCCCTCTACCGGGCGCCCCTGACCCCGACGCCGAGCTCGTGGACTTCGTTTCGTTCGTGCTCGACGACGTGCAGACGACCTGGGAAGAGAAGTTTACCGAGGCGGGCAAGGAATACCGCCGGGCGACCCTGGTGCTGTTCACAGACGGGACGAACTCCGGCTGCGGACAAGCTTCGGCGGCGTCAGGGCCGTTCTACTGCCCGCCGGATGAAACTGTGTACATCGACCTTGCGTTCTTCAACGAACTGCAGGCGCGCTTCGGCGCCCCCGGAGACTTCGCGCAGGCGTACGTCATCGCGCACGAAATCGCCCATCACGTGCAAAAACTCACCGGGGTGAACAGCGAGGTGGCGACCCGTTCGCAGCGGGACCCGGGGAAGGCGAACGACCTTTCGATACGCCAGGAATTGCAGGCGGACTGTCTCGCCGGCGTCTGGGCGCACTCCACCTACGAACGCGGCTTGCTGGAATCAGGCGACCTGGAGGAGGGCCTGGGGGCGGCGGCGGCCGTGGGCGATGACCGCATCCAACGGGAGGGCGGCGGGCGCGTGAACCCCGAAACCTGGACGCACGGTTCATCCGAACAGCGCACGAAGTGGTTCACGAAAGGCTTCGACAGCGGCGACTCGGGTAAGTGCGACACGTTCTCGGGGAGCGTGTGAATCGGGAGGGCTTGGTGGGCTCGTAGCTAGACGGCAGGGCTTGGGCGGTGGTGGACGGCCGCCCTAGGTACGGATTGCACGCGCGCCTTCAGGGCAGTGCCGGTCGCGGAGATAACGAACATGTTGTCCATCGCTTCGATGTCAATGCGGATTCCACCCACGAGTTCTGCTCCCCGCCGCTGTGCCTCATCGCACATCTCAGTCAATGCAATCTCACGTCCGCGATCCACAACTGACTGGTACTTGCCCGAGCGCCCTCCCACGACATCCGTTACAGCGGCGAACATGTCTCGGAAGATGTTGGCGCCCATCACAGCCGTGCCCGCCACGATCCCAAGTGTGTCGTAGTCGCCGGCCGGTGTCGTCGTGTACTGGGGAAATGAGATGAGCAGCGCGTCTAACCGCGCCCGTTCCTCGTGGCGCTCCCGCCCAGTTGCTCCGAGCGAGAGTTGCGGATCAGCGGACCGGCATTCGCTGCAGAGCTTCGGGCCAGCTCGCATCGCCTCGTTCACCGAAATGGGTTTCTGGCAATTGGAGCAGAAATTCATGCGGTTCCCCCTCGGGCGGCGCACGCCGCGACGCCCAAAGAAATGGGGAGAGCACTCTGTGTAGCGCCGTCCGGCCCGTTCGCATGGTGGGCTCGCCGGGATTCGAACCCAGGACCAACCGGTTATGAGCCGGCCGCTCTAACCGCTGAGCTACGAGCCCCCGCCGCCAGTATACATGCGGGCACCACAGAGCAGCCTTGAGGCGAACGCTCGCCAGTGCCACGGGCGGCGCGACAGGAGGAGCAAAGCCGCCCCCGTGGCTCCACATCCTGGGAAGCGCCCACGGCCCGCTGTGCGCCAGGCGCCCCCGGCGCGTATATTCTGTTGGGCGGAAAGGGCGGGCAGGGGCCGTCACCATGGCTTTGGGAGGACTACACGTGGCCAAGAAAGTAGTTGCCATCTCACGAGCCATGGGGGCGAGCGGCGAAGAAATCGCGCAGGCTGCGGCCAAGGACCTGGGCTATCGCTACGTCGATGACGAGATCATCTCCAGCGCCGCGCAGGCTGCAGGGGTCGCACCCGGCGTAGTCGGCGAAGTGGAACACACGAAGCCACTGATCGCCCGCATCCTTGAGTCGATGGCTGTCTCCTCGGCCGGGGTCGGGGAGATCGGGGGCATGGGCAACATTGCAGGTGCGCTCCCGATGCTTCCGAGCAAGGGATTCGAAAAGCTGATCCAACAGGTGATTCGCCAGGTCGCCGAAGAGGGCAACGTCGTCTTGGTGGCGCACGGAGCGAGCATCCCCCTCGCGGGCATGGCCGGCCTGCTTCGGGTGCTGGTCACTGCCTCCCCGGATATCCGGGCGGCGCGAATTGACGAATCCAACGCGATGGGCGCGGCGAAGGCAAGGAAAGTAGTCGACGACTCCGACCGTCAACGGGCGGAGTTCCTCAGACGCTTCTACGGCGTGAAGCAGGAGCTCCCCACGCACTACGACCTCGTGCTCAACATGGACACAGTGTCAGTTGCGGACGCGGTGAAGACAGTGGTCGCGTTGGCGAAGGCCTAGAGCGCGAGCAGGCAGCGTGGGCGCGCGTGCTAGGGGCGGCGCGACCCGCGACCGCCACGTTCGCCGCGGCGGTCACCACGCTCGCCGTAGCTGGCGCGCGAATATCCGCCGCCATCGCCGAAGCCCGGGTCTGCGGGCGGGCGCTCGCTGTAACCTCCGCGGTCGCGGTCGCGGTCGCCGCCCCGGTACGGGCCGCGATCGCCGTCCGGCTGACCACCGCGACCGCCCCCGCCGGGCCTGGCGCCGAAGACGCCCCCTTCTGGCCGAGGCGGCGGTTGGAAGCAGTCGCTGCAGTACACGGGGCGGTCGCCACGCGGTTCGAATGGCACCTTCGCTTCTTTGCCACAGGTAGCGCAGGGGACCGTGAACATTTCGCGCACGGGGCGGGCACCGCCCTGTTCGGTCTTGCGAAGGCGGCGGCAGTCCGGGCAGCGACGCGGCTCATTGGCGAAGCCCTTCGAGGCGTGGAATTCCTGTTCGCCCGCGGTGAAGATGAACTCTTTCGCACAGTCCGAACAGCTCAGCGTCTTGTCGGCGTAGGCCACCGTGCCCTCCAGCCACGTTCCCGGGCGCTAAAATACCAGTTTCGCGCGCGGGTTTCTAGCCTCATGTCGATACTCGTGGTGCGCGGGGCGGATCGGGCGCGCTACGACGGCTGGGAGAGGGGCTTTCGCGGCCCGCACGGGAAGCCGTTCCCTTTGCTATACTCAGGGTGGTTTCGTCCCATTGAATGCCGGCCCCGGGCCCAACGGTCCCCACATCCGGGGAAGTCGCGGGAGTACGGTCGAGACGAATCCCACCCCGGCGAGCGCCGGGGCAAGGGCCCAAGTACCGCCACGATGATGTGGAAGGAGGCTTGGGAAATGGGAACCAGTCCACCCCGCAGCGCCTGACTCTGCCTCACCCCCAGCGCCAACCAGCGCCCGCATCGCCGTGTGCCCGGCCCAACACTCGCAGAGGATGGAACGCATGAACGCCGACACTTTCAAGAGCCGCGCCGCCCTTGCTTCGGGCGGAAAGAGCTACGCCTACTTCCGCCTCCCGGCACTGGCCGAAGCCGGCATCGGTCACGTTGACCGCCTGCCCTTCTCCCTCAAGATCCTGCTGGAAAACCTCCTGCGGTATGAGGACGGCCGCGGGGTCACACCAGAGGACGTGGTCGCGCTCGCGGGCTGGGTACCCAACGCTGCCAACGGGCGCGAGATCGCCTTTACGCCGGCGCGCGTCCTCTTGCAGGACTTGACGGGCGTCCCGGTCGTCGTCGACCTCGCTTCGATGCGCGACGCGATCAAGGCGATGGGCGGCGACCCGAACCGAATCAACCCGCTGCAGCCGGTCGACCTGGTCATCGACCATTCGGTGCAGGTGGATTATTTCGGTTCCAGCGAAGCGTTCGCGCGCAACGTGGAGATAGAATTCGAACGCAACCGCGAACGCTACGCCTTCCTGCGCTGGGGACAGCAGGCGTTTGCGAATTTCCGCGTGGTGCCGCCCGGGACGGGAATCGTGCACCAGGTGAACCTCGAGTACCTGGCGGGCGTCGTCTTCCGCAAAGTGGAGGGTGACGGCGTGGTGGCCTACCCCGACACGCTCGTGGGAACGGATTCGCACACAACGATGATCAACGGGCTTGGCGTGCTCGGCTGGGGAGTGGGGGGCATCGAAGCCGAGGCGGCGATGCTCGGGCAACCAGTTTCGATGCTGATCCCGGAAGTCGTCGGCTTCAAGCTCAGCGGCCGCCTGCCGGAGGGCGCGACGGGGACGGACCTGGTGCTCACCGTCACGGAGATGCTGCGCAAGCGCGGCGTGGTGGGGAAGTTCGTAGAGTTCTATGGGACGGGCTTGTCTTCGCTGCCGCTTGCCGCGCGCGCCACGATCGCGAACATGGCGCCCGAATACGGCGCCACCATGGGGTTCTTCCCCGTGGATGAGGAGACCCTGCGCTACCTCGCCTTCACCGGACGCGACCCGGACGTGGTCACGCTGGTGGGTGACTACAGCCGCGCGCAGGGCCTGTTCCGCACGGATGAAACGCCGGACCCTATGTTCTCCGAAACGCTGGAGCTGGACCTTGGGCTGGTCGAGCCGTACATTGCGAGGCCGCGCCGCCCCCAGAACCGCGTGCCGCTGCGGGATGCGAAGGCCAGCTGGGCAACAAGCCTCGAATCGCTGGGCGG